>JAXHUR010000139.1:0-3579 GCA_034189505.1 Thermodesulfobacteriota bacterium
GCACTTCCGCCAGACGCCAGATTGAAGCGCTGCCTTCGTGAACCGGCATGGGAAACGTTGCCCGGTGGGCCAACATGAGCTTGCGCATCGCTTGCCGGGAAATGCCAACAACATCGGCCATATCCCGGCGTAGCTCGGCCAGTTCACCGGGAGTCAGTCGGCGCACAGCAGGGCCGGTGTCCCTCGGTATCGTTCCTCATTCATGGCTATGCCCCTGGTCATGGTGGCCTAAGCGATTGCACTTGAAGAATTATACAGTATTTTGTATGTTCAAGATTTTGTATATCTGCGCCTTGGTATCCGAATTTCCCCGGAAACACAACCAAACACCCGAAGGAGCGCCAAGCATGGAAGTCCAGGTCAAGAAACTCGAAGGAAGCTGGGACCTTGGCTATGTCCTGCATAAGCACACTCTTTCGAGTACCTACCTCGGGGATGATGAATACGGTCACCCTCGGTTTGACACTACGCGGTCTGAACCAGGGGAAGCCCTATACCAGCTCAAATACCGGAGTGATTGGGACCAGGTCGCACCAATCGCGGCGCAGTTGCAAACCACGCTGCTGCCATTGTTCGAGAAAGTTGGTTTGATCGTTCCTATGCCAGCCTCAACCATACGTGCTCGGCAACCGGTTGATGAACTTGCTGCGGAGCTAGGTCGAATTACCGGCATCCCAGTGTTCGACAATATTGTTGTGAAATCTCCCCCGCCGGAGGGAAGCCCGCAACTAAAAAATCTACACAGTCGCGAGGAAAAGGACGCGGCATTGCAGGGCAGGTTCAGCATCAACCCAAGCATCAACAATGAAGGCTGCTGGAACGCATTGCTGCTCGATGATCTGTTCGACACGGGTGCGACGATGGACGCGGTATGCCAAGCGCTACGTACCTATCGAAAGATCAACCAAATCTATGCAGCCGCAATTACTTGGAAATAGGCCATGACCACTGTATTTATCGCCGGATCAATATCTATCAGCCGTTTGCATGAGAAGGTGCAAGAGCGGATCAACAGGATTGTTTCATCGGACTTCAAGGTCGTTGTTGGCGATGCCGATGGCGCGGATGCTTCTATTCAGGAATGTCTACGTACCTACAACGCTAGCAAGGTCACGGTTTATTGCACGGGCGAAACACCGCGCAATAACATCGCAAGCTGGCCGGTACATCGCGTACAGTCGAAGGCCCGAGCTGGAACTCGCGCTTTCTTCACGGCAAAAGACCTGGAGATGGCCAAGAACAGCGATTACGGCTTAATGGTCTGGGACTGCAAAAGCACCGGCACTCTCAGCAACGTTATCGAGCTGTTGAAGGAAAAGAAGAAATCTGTTGTGTTCGTCAATAAGAACAAGGATTTCGTGACCATTTCTGATAAATCCGGACTCGACCACCTTCTTACATTCATGTCTGCCCATGCGCGCGCGAAGGCCGAAGGAAAGATTAATCTTTCAGAAAAAATATCAAGCCTTTCCCAAGAACAATTGTCCCTTGATGTTGCTGATGCGGAAACTTCACCAGTCATAAAGACTGAGTTGGAAGATCAAGATACCATCGAAAAAAACTCTGCTTACAATGAGAGCATGAAGCTACGTGCAGCGCTCATGTCCGCTCTAAAGGAGCACATTACTCGCACCCACCTAAGCCAGTCACAAGCCGCCAAGGTTTTCGGCGTGACACAACCCCGCATTTCAGACCTCACAAGGGGAAAAGTTGATCTGTTCGGCCTCGATGCGCTTGTTAACATGGCTGCAACGGCAGGCCTCCGGGTCGAAATGCAAATACGCGAGACAGCGTGATGGAACGTGAGAAAAATCAAACAGCAGAGTTGAAAAGTGCTGTAGCAGCTGGGGTCGAGCGAAGCGGGAGGCTGCTTTGCCCCGCTCGATAGCAGTTGCTTCACTGCGTGTACGTAGGCTCTTGCGTGCGTACTTGTTTTCTTTCGCAAGCCACATGCGAAATTGCCAGTACTCCCCGCGCTTGTATATGCACGCCTCATCAAATATGGCAATTTCACCGTCTTTAACCCGAAAAATTCATAAAAAAAGGCGAACCTTGCTCAACCCATTGATAGAACGGGAGTTACACCAATAACGCTTCGGAAGAAGCTAAACAAGGTTCGCCCATGTCTGATTCTACCCCAACTCAACTGCGTTTTTCTCCCTTTGCCGGCTTTACGGTACGGGCTGATTTCGAGGGCGGGACGTTGTCATCCGATTTCGGCCCTCTGCTACTGCGAGGCGTTGATCAGCAAATCGGCCTGACCCATCGACTGGCCCAGGCCATTCATGACGACCGTCATGCCTCCTACATCGATCACTCAATGGAGGATCTGCTGACCCAGCGCATCTTCCCGGAGCACTTGTATTGCAGGTGTTCAACGGCGTTCGATGAAGAGTTTGCCCGTCACCCCACCTCCAAGCTGTCTACTGGAGCCCCTGAATCTGATTTGTCACGCCAGTATTATATGCTGAACGGGTTCTAACCCCAGGAAGGTAAGGAGATCAGATCGATGGAATGGAAAATGATGCGAAAGTATGGAACAAACCGGAGCCTCTGGCTCGCCTTGGCGCTTGGACTCGGCACCGCTGACGCGGCTGTCGCCCAATATCAGATGGATCTACCCGACGCATTTCCCGTGATCGACTATTCGCTCGCGGTACACAATTCCATCGGCAACTCGATCGTCCGCGATGCGATCCAGCGGTCCAACCAGGAAAGTCTATCCGCGCCTGCCCAGCGGTCTTCGAACGGCTTGGGAACGTCCACGGGCAGCGCAGACCGTATCGACGCGACGCAGTTCGACTATCGGCCGTCCGCGGCAGTCGGAGTGCGCGTGCGCAAGACGCTCGTCGCATCGGTTCCGGCGGCTCAGCGTGCAGAAGTGCAGCGAGCGCTGTCGGACGACGCCATCCTGCGCGAATTCGACCGCGTGATCGGAAACTTCGGCTACAGTGTGGACAATCTGGCAGATGTCATGACCAGCTACTACGTCATGATGTGGGAAATCGTGAACGATCAGGAAGTGTCGCGCAACATTATTCGCGCGGTGCACGCCCAGATGTTGCAGGGCTTGGCCGGTAACGCGGAGGCCGTCGCGTTGTCGGACAAGGACAAACAAGAAACAGCCGAAACGATGGCCTATATGGCGGCGATTGCCGGTGGCGCGGCGAATCAGCTCAAGCAAAACGGGGACACGCGATCGCTGACGGCACTGCGCGAGTCGGTCTATCAAGCTGTTCTGAAACAGGGCATCGATCTGCGAGCGATCAAGCTCGGTTCGAACGGCTTCGCGTCACGTTGAACACAATGCGCGAAACTCCGATTGCGTTGCCCTATCGTGAAGGAACAGATCCGTTGGCAACATAGGCTCGGTCCGCGAGTAGAAGCAAAAAGCCCGCAGTGACGAGGGCTTAGGTGTGTTCTCGTGCTACCAGGTGCCAGCCGGTGCCAGACGCCAAATCACTCCCACTCAATGGTCGCCGGTGGTTTGGACGAGATGTCGTAGGTCACCCGGGATACACCGCTGATTTCGTTGATGATCCGGTTGGAGACCTTCTCCAGGAGATCATACGGCAGATG
>JAXHUR010000014.1:0-52268 GCA_034189505.1 Thermodesulfobacteriota bacterium
GGCGGATCGTCTGGCATTGTCGCTCATCAATCTCGGACAGGTGAAGAAAAAGGGTTTTCGGGTGCTGGAGTCCGGCGCCGTTGTTATGGATGACGAAACGCGCAAAACTTTACTGACCGAATACCAGAAGCGCAAGCAGGTCGAAGTCGAGCATCCCTTCCTCAAGGAAAAGGTGCCTATCGGTATGCTGATGTTCTCCCAGGCGCAACTGCTCAGTCGTTATCTGCGCGGCGATCTTGACGAATATCCCCCCTATCTGTGGAGGTAATGCGATGATGGTGCTGGTAAGCTATGACGTGGCGACGACTGACCCGGCGGGTGCCAAGCGCCTGCGCAAAGTGGCCCGGATTTGTACAAACCACGGCCAGCGCGTTCAATATTCGGTGTTTGAGTGCATCGTCGACCCTGCGCAATGGGTGGCGCTTCGCCAGCAACTCATTCGGGCCATAGATGACGCCCAGGACAGTCTCAGGTTTTATTTTCTGGGGGCAAATTGGCGGAAACGGGTTGAACATATTGGTGCATGGTTTTGATAATCTAAATTTGACCAGTTAAGGGGCCCTGTGATTACCCAAAATTGACCACCCCCCGCATCCCTTCGGTACGATGGTAACAGACTACTGCTACCGAAGGAGAGAGGATGCTTAGGATGGATCAGTACGAACACATTCGCACGGCCCACCGGGTCTACGGGCAAACGGTCAGCGAGATTGCCCGCACCACCGGACATTCGCGCAACACAATTCGCAAAGCACTGAAACAGCCTTACGATGGCTATTCGCAGCGTCAACATCAGCCGTACCCGGTACTCGGAGCCTATCTCGACATCATTGATGGCTGGCTGCGCGAGGATCAGGCAAGACCGCGCAAGCAGCGCCACACCGCCAGGCGCATTTTCGACAGGTTAGTCGATGAGCACGATTACAGCGGCAGCGAGTCGAATGTGCGCAAATACGTGCGTGACGCTAAAGCCGGCCTTGGCCTCGGCCATCAGCAGGCTTTTTTGCCTCTGGAGCCGGAACTGGGCCAGGAAGCCGAGGTGGATTGGGGTACGGCCACGGTGGTGCTGCAGGGCCAGCCGGTCAAGGTCAAATCCTTCTGTATGCGCTCTAAGGGCTCAGGAAAACCGTTTGTGCGCCTCTACCCTTGCGAGCGGCAGCAGGCTTTCTTCGATGCCCTGATGCATGCCTTTGCCTTTTATGGCGGCGTCTTCTCCCGGTTGATCTTTGACAACCTCACCAGCGCGGTGCGCAAGGTCCTGCAGGGTAAGGCGCGCCTGGAGCAGGAATCATTCAGCCGTTTTCGTGCCTATTACAACTTCGAGGCGCGCTTCTGCAACCCCGGCGCCGGCCATGAAAAAGGCGGCGTCGAAGGGTTGGTCGGCTTTTCCCGGCGCAACTTCCTCGTGCCGCTGCCCGAGGCCGATTGTCTTGAAGAGATCAACGAGCGCCTGCTGCGGCAGTGCATCGGCTACGGCCAGCATACGATCCGCGGCAAGGACCAGCCGGTGGAGGCACTCTTCGAGCAGGAGCGCGCCTGCCTGCTGCCTTTGCCCGAGGTGGCCTTTGGCAATACACAGCTTCTGTCCGCCCGGGCGGATAAATACGCCACCGTCATTGTGGACAAAAATCGCTACTCAGTGCCCACCCGCCTGGTCGGCCAGAGCCTGCGGGTGATCTGCCACGTCGATCAGGTCGAGATCTTCGCCCAGAGCCGGCGCGTCGCCTGTCACCGCCGACTGTTCGCCAACAACCAGTGGCAGCTCGACCCCGATCACTACCTGGAACTGCTCAAGCAGCGGCCTTTGGCTTTCCACAGCGCTCGGCCGATCCGCAACTGGAAAAAACACTGGCCACAGCCGATGCACCAGCTTCTGGAGCGCTTCTGCCAGGCCCACGGAGATAGCCGGGGGATCAAGGCTTTCATCGAGGTGCTGCTGCTGTTTCGCAACCATAAGGCCGAGCACGTCGAGGCCGCTATCGCCACCGCCGTCGAATCCGGTATCAGCGCCAGCGACGGCGTGCGGCACCTGCTGCATCACTACACCCCGCAACCAAAGATCGTTGCCCTTGAGCGCTATGCGCGCCTGCCCGAGGCAGACATCTCGGTTTATGCCAGGCTCGGAGGTGGGTCATGAGCCGTGCCGCCGATGCAATGCTGGTGCAGCACAACCTCAAAGCCCTGAACCTGACCAATATGGCTCGCCATATTGAGCAGCACTTGCGTCAGGCCCGAGACGAGGGGATCGACTACAGCCAGTTTCTGCTGGAGCTGACCGAGCTTGAGCTGCGTATCCGCACCGAGCAACGCGAGAAACGCCGACTCAAGGAGGCAAAGTTCCCGCTGCTCAAACCTTTGGAAAGCTTCGAATTCGAAGCCGCTCCCAGTCTGGACCGGCGCCTGGTGCGTGAGTTGGCAACGGGTGATTATATCGATAACCAGCGCAACGTCATCCTGCTGGGCAAAAGCGGTACCGGCAAAACCCATCTTGCCACCGCCCTGGGGATCGAAGCCTGCCGCCAGAGCAAGCGAGTGCGCTTTGTGACCGGCTACGCCTTAGCCAACGAGTTGATCGAGGCACGCACCGAAAAGGACTTAAGCAGGCTTCTCGGCAAGTACGCTCGTATTGATCTGCTCATCCTCGATGAGCTTGGCTACGTGCCCTTCTCCAAAGAAGGCGCCGAATTGCTCTTCCAGGTCCTGGCCGAGCGCCACGAGCGTGGTTCAGTGATCATCACCACCAATCTGGGCTTTGCCGACTGGACGCAGATTTTCGGCGATCCGAACATGACCGCCGCGCTTCTCGACCGGTTGACGCACCGCGCCCATATCATCGAATGCACATGGGACAGCTACCGCCTCAAGCAGTCCTTGAAAGGGGGAGACAACAACTACCCACAACCCGAGAAAAAGAAGTAATTTTCAACCAACGGGGGTGGTCAAAATTCGGTGATCACGGGTGGTCAATTTTCGGTTGTCATTTCGACCCCCTCCACCGCCGAACAAACGGGCGACGTGGCCTCGGCGCAGGATGCGGGCGGAATTCCGCGGGCACCTTGCCAAGTCCCCCTGACACCTTCGTAGTTGATACCGAGGGCCATTCCCCCTAGAATGGCCACGACTGTTTGCATGAACGGATGATCCATCACAAGAAAGCCACACTCGACTCGAACCAGCAGGGAGGATTGAAGCATGAAAGTCGTCGCCTTCAACGGCAGTCCGCGCAAGGAAGGGAACACCCGGCAGGCCCTGAACATGGTCACGGCGGAGCTGGAAGCGGCCGGGATCGAAACCGAGATCGTCACCGTCGGCGACCAGGCGATCCGCGGCTGCATCGCCTGCGGCATGTGCGCCAAGAACCGGGACGAGAAGTGCGTTCTCTCCGGCGACGAGGTCAACACCTGGATCCAGCAGATCAAGGGCGCCGACGGCGTTCTCCTCGGTTCGCCGGTCCACTACGCCGCCCTGTCGGGAGCGATGAAGTCGTTCCTCGACCGCGCCTTCTACGTCGCCGGCATGAACGGCGGTCTCTTTCGCCACAAGGTCGGCGCTGCGCTGGTGGCGGTGCGCCGCTCCGGCGGCATCCCGGCCTGGGAGCAGCTCAACAACTTCCTGATGTATTCGGAGATGCTGATCCCCACCTCCAACTACTGGAACGTCATCCACGGCCGCATGCCGGGGGAGGTGGCCCAGGATGAGGAGGGGGTGCAGATCATGCGGGTGCTGGGGAAGAACATGGCGTGGCTGCTGCAACTGGTCGAACACGGCAAGGGGGCGGTGACGCCTCCGGCGCAGGAGAAAAAGGCCTATATGCACTTTATCCGCTGAGTTTGGGAACGATGCAGAGGGAGTCCCTGCCCCCATTGAACCGCCCTCAGAAAGGAACGGTTCAACAGTGCTGACGCACGAAACACCGAAGTGAGATAATGCGGCACCTTACGCCAACCTGGAAAAATATTTTGCCGGGGGACCTTTAAAGTTTGACAGTTCCGGAAGTAATTGGAAGCCTCCCCTCTGTGAACCGCTCAAAGTTCTCAGAAAAGGAGGCTTCCATTGAACAACATCCAAAGCCTATGTCATTCGGTATGGGACTGCAAGTATCACATTGTCTGGATACCGAAGTATCGTCGAAAGGTGCTTTATGGTCGGATTCGGCGACACCTTGGAGAAGTGATACGGGAATTGGCGAGGCAGCGCGAGAGTTTGATTCTTGAAGGTCATTTGTGCTCCGACCATGTTCATGTGTATATCGCGATCCCGCCAAAGTATGCGGTCGCTCAGGTCTCAGGTCGTTGGCTACATCAAGGGAAAGAGCGCCATCGACATTGATGCTTTTTTGCGAAAGCATCAATATTGCCCGGACATTTGCTGGTCGTACCCGGAATTTCACCGGGGAGAACTTCTGGGCAAGAGGCTGTTTTGCCTCGACAGTAGGACGTGACGAAGAAGTGATCAGAAAGTACATTCAGAATCAGGAACGTGAAGATCGCAGGGCAGATCAAATGAAACTGCTCAGCTAGCCGCCTTCAGGCGGCCCAAGGTTTGAGATCACCGCTTTGAGCGGTTCACCTGTAAAGCCCCCGGCTTTGCCGGGGGATAGTTACTTTTTTTGGCCTACTTGGTCTTCTCGGCTTCCATTGCTTCCTTTCCGGCTTTTACTGCCGCCTTGACCTGATCGGATTTTTCTTCCACCCGGTGCATACCCTCCTCAACGGTTTTTTTCAGACGCTCTTCCGCCTCTTTGGTGATGTTATTCATTTTGGTGCGTGTCTCATCGACCATACCCTGGAGCTTTTCGCGTGTTTCCGACCCAGAGCGAGGGGCGGTTAACAGTGCGAGCCCTCCACCAATGACCGCACCGAGAGTGAATGCCAAAAATGTCGTCCCCAATCCATTATTTCGATTTTCTGTCATAAGCTGTTCTCCTTTTCATCGGTTTTTTGAAACAGGACCTTGCTTGCCGCCTTGATTCCCACAACGAGCCCTCCTGCGATTTCAGCATATCGATACATATCCTGTCGTAAAAAACTGCTTGCATGTCGAAGCGATTCGGCCAGTTCATCTAAGGTTTCTACCATATCCTCTGCTTTGTCGGTTCCTTTCTCAACCTTTCCCGTAATCCGGTTAATTCGCTCCATGGTTTCATTCAGGTCTTTCACCGCAGGGGGGAGTCCACTTCGCAATTCACTCAATAACGCGCCAGCTTCCTGAGCGGTCTTTTTAACCTGCCAAATCAGTGGCAAGAGAAATGATACAAGAATTATAACCACCACAAGGAAACCGAGCGTCAGAATATCAACCTGGACTGTCATAGTCGCCCTCCCGTTTTTTAATCTTTCTATATGAATTAGACCACAAATGGATAATGTGGCAATTGATAGACTTGCAAAAAGTGAAAAGGGTCAGATAAATGTCAAATTCTGTCACTTTTTTTGGAGGTACAGAATGTTTCGGTTCTATCCACCTTCGTCTGGTGGAAAGAACCGTAATTTTTTTTCGTATGCCTAGGAGGCGTCGGACTTTGGAAGAATCTACTGCGAAACCAGCAAATCGGACCATATTTCCGCAAATTTTCGACAAATAGGTCTACTATTCGCTCTCAAATTTCCGAAAATCTGTCCTCGATTTGCCAATTTCTCGTGACGATCCCCAAAGTCCGACAGCCTCCTAGAGCTTGATTTCCGCAGCCTTTTCCGACCCGTCCATCTTTGTTGTTCTCGGGAGACCTTGTGTGTCGCGGAAAATAATTTACTGTCTGTTGCACCGAAAGCCTTGCCCCTTTACCCCATGACAAGGGGAGGATTTCCACTTTTGCGAGAATCTTTTTCGGCACCAAGTAAAGAGAAGGGGTAGGTCTTTTCAAACTTATCCCTTTTTTCTTTCGTGTGCCCATCATATCTGCGTTATTTTATATGAAGTTTGATGGCGTCGCAAAAACTCACCAACTGCTGCGTTGCTGCAATTGCTCTCACTGCTTCGACGTACGTAAGTACGCCTCATTGCTCGACAATCGCGCGCCTTGCATTTGGCGCTTTTTGCTTAGCCATCGACATTGATGCTTTTTTGCGAAAGCATCAAGTTTGTATCCATACAGTTTTTTCAATGGACTCTGATCTGGGCAGAGGATTTGCGCCGGAGGGAACGAACCAATGAATAAGGCTTCAAAAAACAGCAGCAAAGAACAGTTCAAGCTGGAGCAGCGGTCTTTTCTGCTGATGCTGATACTGGTGACCCTGCTCTTTCTGGGGGTTCTCAAGCCATTCTGGGGGGCGATCTTCTGGGCCTGCATCATCGGGTTGATTTTTCATCCCATTTACAGTCGCCTGGCCTTATACTGGAACCAGCGTGTCAATCTGGCGGCCCTGGCGACGCTGACGGTATGCGTGGTGATTGGTGTCGTGCCATCGCTGTTCGTACTCGGTTCTTTTTTTCAGGAGGGAGCCAGTCTTTATCAACGGCTGCAGAGTGGCGATCTCGATCTGGGCAGCCGCATTGAAGTCATCCGCGATTCTTTCCCTGCGGTTCAGCATTTTCTGGAGCGCTTCAATCTTGATCTTAACGACCTCAAGAATCAGCTTTCCTCGGCGGCGCTCGGCGCCAGCCGGTTTCTTGCACAGAACGCGGTTGAGGTCGGGCAGGGCACGCTGCAGTTTTTTGTCGGTCTCGGCCTGATGCTCTACCTGTCGTTTTTTATGCTGCGCGATGGATCGAAGTTGGTTCAACTGCTGGTGCGCGCCCTGCCGCTGGGCGATGAGCGCGAGCACCTGCTTTTCACCAAGTTTGCCGAAGTGGCCCGCGCAACGGTTAAGGGAAACCTGGTCGTGGCGGTTGTCCAGGGCACCCTCGGCGGAATCATTTTTGCGATTCTTGGCATATCGGGGGCGCTGCTGTGGGGGGTCGTTATGACCTTGCTGTCGCTGATCCCGGTGGTCGGAGCGGGCCTGATCTGGGCGCCGGTGGCGGTCTACCTGTTCGCTGTCGGAGAATGGGTCGATGGCCTGATACTGACCGCATTCGGGGCAGGCGTCATCGGTCTGGTCGATAACGCCCTGCGGCCGATCCTGGTCGGCCGCGACACCAAGCTGCCGGATTACATGGTGCTGCTTTCGACCCTTGGCGGCTTTGCCGTGTTCGGAATGAACGGCTTTGTCATCGGTCCGTTGGTCGCGGCGCTGTTTGTCGCGTTCTGGGAGATTTTCATGCGGGAGTTCAATGCGCCGCATACGGATATTCCCCCAGCAGCTTCCTCTGCGGAGAATTCGCCTGCCGATGATTCTATTTGAGCCCGTTGTCTCCCAGGCTGTTTTCATCGCCTGGTTTTATCCAGTAATGCACTGAAAGGGAGGTGAGGTTCAGTCATGCAACCCACCATCTACTTCGCCCATGGCAAGGAAAGCGGTCCCTGGGGCGCTAAGATTCAGGCACTGGCCTCGCTGGCCGAGGGCAAGGGCTGCCGTGTGGAGAGTCCTGATTATTCCGGGATCGCGGACCCCGACGTGCGGGTTGAAAAGCTTTTGTCCCTTGCGGCCCCAAAAAGCGGGCCTCTGGTACTGGTCGGTTCCAGCATGGGAGGTTATGTTTCGACGGTGGCTTCCCGGCAGCTTCGCCCGACCGGGTTGTTTCTCATGGCTCCCGCTTTTTATCTGCCCGGGTATCTGGAGCAGGAGCCGGTTCCTGAGGCCAAGCTGACTTCGATTGTCCATGGATGGAACGATGAGGTTGTGCCCGTTGAGAATGCCATCCGTTTTGCCCGAAGGCACCGGTGCGAACTTCACCTGCTCGCCAGCGACCATCGGCTGATGAGCCATCTGGAGGTTGTTGAGCAGCTTTTCGCCGACTTTCTCTGCCGGATCACAGGCTCTTCTTCATGCGCCCAGACCACGGCTGATCGAGGACCATGAATAAACAGAACCTTTTTCAGGATATTCCTGGGACTCTGCCGGAAGAACTGCTGCAGACCCTGGCCGGCAGCGCGCAGGTTCGGATCGAGCGCATTGTCTCCCGAGGCCACAGCTCGCCTGAAGATTTCTGGTACGACCAGCCGCAGCATGAGTTCGTGCTGCTGGTGCAGGGGCAGGCTGAGCTGGAGTTTCAGGAACCGGCCGAACGCCTTCACCTTATCGCCGGCGACTGGCTGGTGATCTCCGCCCGGCGCAGGCATCGTGTGGTGCGAACCGATATGCATCAGGACACGGTCTGGCTGGCGGTATTTTACTGAACCCGAAAGGAACCCCAATGCGTGCTCACTACCTGCAGCATGTGCCGTTCGAGGGACTTGGCAGCATCGAACCCTGGCTGGTGGAAAACGGCTTTACGGTCAATGCCACCCGTCTTTTTGCCGGTGAAAAACTGCCGGCAGCGGAGGGTGTCGATTTTCTCATCGTGATGGGCGGCCCTATGAGCGTCAATGATGAACAGCAGCACCCCTGGCTTGTCGCGGAAAAAAACTTCATTGGCGAGATGGTCGCAATGGGCAGGCCTGTGCTCGGCATCTGTCTCGGCGCACAGCTCATTGCCTCAGCCATGGGCGCGCCGGTCTATCAGAACCCGCGGAAGGAGATCGGCTGGTTTCCGGTGCGCGGGTTCAGCCCGGGGGATAATAACGTTTTCAGCTTCCCGCCTTCCACCACCGTCTTTCACTGGCACGGGGAAACCTTCGATCTGCCGTCCGGCGCGACCCTGCTCGCTGAAAGCGACGCCTGCCGAAATCAGGCCTTTCAGATCGGCCCATCTGTCATCGGGCTTCAGTTTCACCTCGAAACAACCCGGCAGTCGGCCGAGGCCATGATCGAAAATTGCGCCAGTGAACTGGTGCCTGCCCCCTATGTGCAGAGCAGCGAGGAAATCCTGGTTGCCTCCCCGGAACGATACCGTGCCATCAATGCGCTGATGGCCGATATCCTCTCCTATCTTTCTCCGCGCTGATCCCTTCCGGCTCTCTCATCCCGTATTGCGCAAACCGGCGGCAATGCCGTTGATAGTAGCCGCCAGAACATAGTTGAGTTCATCGTTTTGTTCCCCACGGCGCTTGCGCCGCAGCAGTTCAACCTGGATCAGGCTCAGGGGATCGACATAGGGGTTGCGCAGGCGCAGGCTCTGCGCCATGTCCGGGGTGCGCTCGAGAAGCGCCTGCTGACCGGTCACCGAGAGTACCATGGAACGGGTGCGCCGGAATTCTTCTACAAACAGGGTAAAAACCCGCTCGCGCAAAGCGTCGTCTTCGACCAGCCCGGCATAAAGGCGCGCCAGGGGCAGGTCGACCTTGGCCAGGGCCATTTCTACGTTGCGGATCATGTCGCGAAACAAAGGGAACTTCTGCATCATCTCGCACAAAAGCGACTGGCCGTGATCATGCTCGTCGGCATAACTTTGCAGTGCGTGTCCTACGGAGAACCAGCCGGGGATCATGTGGCGGCTCTGGATCCAGCCGAACCCCCAGGGGATGGCGCGCAGATCATCGAGGCTGCTGTTGTCTTTGCGCCGGGCCGGGCGCGAGCCGATTTTGGCCAGATCGAATTCCAGAACCGGTGTGGCCTGCTCGAAATAGGGCAGAATGTCGGGATTGTCGGAAATATGGGAGCGGTAGAAAGAGAAGGCCGTGGCCGACATCTCTTCCATGGCGTCAATCCATTCAGAGCGTGGTTCGGGGTTCACCAGGCCGGGACGCGCCAGGGCTTCGAGGGAAGCCGCCGTCATCAGCTCAAGATTGCGCAGCGCCAGGGCCGCGTCGGCGTACTTGAAATTGATGACCTCGCCCTGTTCGGTGATTTTGAGGCTGCCGGTAAAGGCTCCAGCGGGCTGGGCGACGATGGCGCGATGGGTCGGGGTGCCGCCGCGCCCCACTGTGCCGCCGCGTCCGTGAAACAGGGTCAACTTGACGTTGCATTCAGCCGCGACTCGATGCAGATCGCGATGCGCTTTGAAGATCTCCCAGGTGCTGGTGAGCATCCCGCCGTCCTTGTTGGAGTCGGAGTAGCCCAGCATGATCTCCTGGTGGCGATCCCAGGAGTCGAGCAGCGGCTCGTAATCCGGGGCCGTCCACAGGTCTCGGCAAATCTGCGCAGCGTTGCGCAGATCCTCGATCGATTCGAACAGGGGCACCGGCATCAGTCCCGGGTCTTTGGACTCCGGATCGCCTTTGACGCTGATGCCGCTGATGTCGCACAGCCACAGCAGATTGAACACGTCCTCGATGCAGGTCGCGCCGCTGATAATGTAGCTGCGGATCGAGGCCGGGGGATAGTCACGCTTGAGAACCGCGATCGTTTTCAGCGTATCCAGCAGCTCCAGGGTCTTCTCCGACGGGGCTCCGGCCAGGATGTTTTCTGTTTGCTCAAGCATGCGCGCGCCGGACCCCAGCTCTTGCACGGCGGCGCGATGCACTTTGGCATGCTGGCGGATATCGAGGGTGTGCAGATGGAACCCGAAGGTCTGCAGGCGGCGCAGGATCGGGTCAACGTAGCTGCGCGCCAGACGCTCTCCGTCATGGGCGCGGAGGCTGCGGCGCACCATCCGCAGTTCTTCCATCAATTCCTCAGGGCTTTTATAGGCCTCGGGGTGGCTTGGGGTTTCGAGAGTTTTCTGCAGGCGATGCAATGTTATGCGCAGAAGTTTGCGGTAGTGCTCGCAGTCGGGATAAGCACCGGTCAAGGTTGCCGCTTCCGGATATTTGTGCAGCGCCTGCGCAATGGCGTCCAGCAGTTCCTGCGCAACGCCGACGCGGCAGGCCGAAGCGGTGAGCAGTTCACGCAGCTCCTCGATGTTGTCCACATAAATGCGCAGAATGGATTCGCGAGCCCGCTCCAGCGCGTCGCGGGTGGCGCTCGGGGTGACGAAGGGGTTGCCGTCGCGGTCTCCGCCTATCCAGGAGCCGAATTGGATCAGGCAGGGCAGGTCTGCCGGGATGACCTCCTCTCCGTAAACCTCGCTGAACGCCTCGGCCAGATCACGATAGAACTCGGGCAGCGGCTCCACCAGAGATTCTCGGTAATGATCGATCCCCATGCGGATTTCGTCGCCTACGGAAGGCTGGCGGCGGCGCACCTCATCAGTCTGCCACAGCGCCGTGATCTCGCTGAGAATTTCATCCTGACGGCGTGCCGCCTCGGTGACGGACAACGGCAGGCGGTCAAGCTGTTCCAGGATGCGGTCGATTCGCCTGCGTTTATAGCGCACCACGCGCCGCGCCACCTCGGTGGGATGGGCGGTAAAAACCGGAACCACCTGGATGCGTGACAGAAAATCGCGGGAGGCCGAGGCGTCGATACCAACATCCTTCATACGCTGCAGGGTGCCGCGCAGCGATCCAGCCTTGTCGCCGCCGTGCTCCAGGCGGGTTGCGCGACGGCGGCGTTTTCGGTGGTTGGTTTCAGCAAGGTTGGTAAGTTCGAAAAAAACGCCGAAAGCCTTGATGACCTGATGGGCATCATGCAGAGACAAACCCGCCACCAGCTGTTTGGATTCTTCTTCCAGCTGCAGTTCATCGGGGCATCCTAACCCTGAACCCTGGTCGTTATCGCACAGCTCGCGATGGCGAATCGATTTTTTGCGCAGCGACTCCTCGATATTGAAAATAGGCTCACCGGCTTGCTCGCGCAGCACGACTCCCAGCAGCATCCCCAGAGAGCGTACATCGCGCCGCAGGGGGCGTTCCTTGATATCTTCTTCGTGGGTGATCAGTTCGTTCAGTCTTTCCGCCTGGCTGTCGGCTTTCCAGAAAGTGTCAGGTTTTTCCATGATTGTCCCTCTATAGAGTTCAGGTTTTTTTAATAGCTTACGATTCGTGATGTGATATGCAAGTGAGGGAATCTTGTGTCCTCATAAATAGATATCGCTTGTATCGGGAAAACCTATTTCTGTCATTGGAGGATGTGCGTGATTCGGTTGACCGGCTGAGTGTTGGCGTGACAAGATAGAGGAGAAGTTTTCAAGATATTTCACGACGCCCATTTCAGATCCAGGAGAGTTCCTTTGAATATTGAAAAGCTTATCGAAAAATCCCGTGCGCGGGAGCCGTTCAGCCGAGAAGAGATCGTCGCCATGCTCTCTTTTCCCAGCGTATCTGAGCAGACCATGAGGCTGATGGCTGAGGGATCGCGTATTTCCCGCGAACTGACAGACAATGAGGCCGAAGTCCAGGGACAGTTTGCTCTCAATCTTGCGCCCTGTCCCATCAACTGCCAGTTCTGCTCTTTTTCGTCCGAGTATGAAATTTTCCGGGAACAGACCCAGATCAGTGTTAAGCAGGCTGTGGAATCTGCCAAGCTGTTTGACTCCAACCGCGAAAATGCCGCGGTGCTGATGATGGCGACCGCCGATTACAGCTTCGGGCGGTTGCTCGAAACCGCCCAGGAAGTTCGCAGGGCCCTTGACCCTTCAACTCTTCTGATCGCCAACGTCGGTGATATGAGTCTGGAGAACGCGAAACGAATGAAGGAGAGCGGGTTCCATGGCGTGTACCACGCAGTCCGGATTGGCGAGGGCTCCCGGACCCGCGCCCCCAAAAAGCAGAGATTGCGCAGCATCCGCAACTTTCAGGAAGCCGGTCTTGTCGTGGGGACCTGCGTCGAGCCTATCGGGCCCGAACACTTCAACGAAGAGATCGCCGAGCATATCATGCTGGCCGGCTCCTTTGACCCTGCCTTCAGCGGTGCTGCCCGCCGTATTACCATCCCGGGATCAAAGCTGGAGACGCACGGCATGATCTCTGAACTGCGCATGAGCCAGATTGTCGCCGTAACCCGCATCGCCACCCCGCGCAGTGTTACCGGAAACTGCTCCCATGAACCCTGCAGCCTTGCCGCTGCGGCCGGTGCCAGCCTCTTCTGGGCGGAAACCGGGGCCAACCCCCGCGATATCAAGGAAAAAACCGAAGAGGGGCGCGGCTTGTCCGTCCAGGGATGCGCCGATCTGTTCCGTGAGGCTGACTGGCAGATCAGAACGCAGCCGTCGCTTTATTTCAGCAAAACACATCAACGACTGGCTGATCCGGACCTGCCCCTTCAGGTATAGTGGCGGTCATCTGGCAGGAAAAAGTGGGCGATCAGATGCAAACTCGAAGAATCGCGGTAATATTGTGAGCGAGACAATGCGGAATCTGCTCATTCCGGTTGATTTAATTCAAGGAGGATAGATTTTATGAACGGTGGATATCTGGCAAGAAGCGCTGCTGTCGCTGCTGCTTTCGGATTTTTGGTTCTTTCGGGCTGCAGTGAACGTGAGGAAGCCGCCGAGGCACCCAAAGCACAGGAAATCGAACGACGCGCTGAGAACGCAGCGGCCTCGGGCGATTACGACGCGACGGTTGCTCAGCAGACTTTTGAAAAACATTGCGCCTCCTGTCATCCCAACGGAGGCAACATCATCAACGCGGAAAAAAATCTAAAGAAAGCCTCTCTTGAAGCCAAGGGGATTGCGTCCGCTCAGGATATCGTGAAGATCATGCGTGATCCGGGGCCCGGCATGCCGGCATTCGACAAGAAGACAATCCCCGAAGATTTAGCGCTGGATGTCGGGCGCTACATCCTGGAAACATTCAAGTAAAATCGAGAAATCCTCGGATAAGTTGTTATTATCCGAGGATTTTTTTATCCGACCTCGTTGTATTCCCGGGCGCGGAATGTCGCGCCGAGCTCTTCTGCCACCCGCCTGCAGGCGTCCACGTCGAGCCCCGGCACGGTAACCGCGCTGGCGGTCACCGATGGGATGTGGCGCAACGCCTCCCGGATGAAATCCTTGACCCCCTCATAGGCTTTTTCGCCGCAGGCTGAATGGCATATCTTCAGGTAGGTTTCGGCGTCAGCGGCATTGAGTGAAACCGACACCGCATCGACGAGCCCGTCAAGCTCGGGCAGTATGTTGCGGTCATGCACCAGGTTGGCCTGGCCGTCGGTGTTGATGCGAACTTTTTTGCCTTTCTTTTTCAGCCACGCGGCAACCTCCTTGACCAGCTCAAGCCTCAGCAGGGGCTCTCCATATCCGCAGAAAACCACCTCATCATAGAGGGAAGGGTCGCCAATCGCGGCGATGACCTCGTCGAAATCCGGCTCATGCTGAAGCTGAAGAGGGTGCCCCTTGACGGTGAAATCGCGGAATTTCGCGCAGAAGCTGCAGGCGTTGGTGCAGCGGTTGGTGATATTGAGATAGAGCGAGTTGCGGATGGCGTAGGCAATCGCACCCGATTGGTCCACTTCTCCCAAACCAAACAGCTTGATGGCGTTGCGGGTGGTGATGCGGGCCACATCTTCAAGGGAAAAGCCTTTGACTTCGGCCAGCGTTTCCGCTGTGCAGCGCACATAGGCCGGTTCGTTGCGCTTTCCGCGATAAGGCTGAGGTGCCAGGTAGGGGCAATCCGTTTCCACCAGCAGGCGCTCGACGGGGATGGTTCGTGCCACCTCCCGCAGCGCCTCGTTTTTCGGGTAGGTCAGAGTGCCGGGAAAGGAGATGTAGAAGCCCATTTCGAGGCAGGTGCGGGCCATATCCGTGTCGCCGGAGAAGCAGTGAATCACGCCGCCGATTTCTGCCGCGTTTTCTTCGGCGAGGATCTGCGCGATCTCTTCATGAGCATCCCGGTCATGGATGATCAGCGGTTTGCCCAGTCGTTTAGCCAGGCGGATCTGCTGCCTGAAAGTCTGGCGCTGGATGTCGCGAGGTGCCCGGTCGCGGTAGAAGTCCAGCCCGGTTTCGCCGATGGCGACGACCTTCGGATCCGAGAGGGCCAACTCCTCCAGTGCGGCAAGTCCTTCGTCATCTGCCTGAAGGGCATCATGGGGGTGGATTCCGACTGCGGCGAAGATATTGTCATGGCGCCGGGCCAGTGCAAGGCTGCGGCGGGAACTTTCAATGTCGCAGCCGACGGTGATTATTCTGGTGATGCCGTTCTGCTCGGCTCTTTCCAGGACCTCATCGAGATCGGCTGCGAACTTGCCGCCGTCGAGATGAGCGTGGGTATCGATCAGGGTGGATTTCAGGGTCATGCGGCTTTCTCCAACAACAAGGGGCGCAGAAGGCGCCCCCGTGGTTCGTTCGATTTTCAGGACAGGCACCAGGGGGTGCGCGTTTGCTACTCCCGCTCTATGCGCGGAAACAGGGGGGCGGCCTTTTCAATCTTCGTTCCGGCGTTCAAACCGCCCCAGATGTCATGTCCGCGCAGCTTCGGATCGTTCGGGTCGCAGCCGAGGATGTCGAGAATCTTCTCGGAAGTATCCGGCATGAACGGGGAAATCATCAGCCCGATGATGCGGCTGGCCTCCGCCAGGTTGTACATGACCGTTGCGAGGCGTTCGCGGTCGGCCGGATCCTTGGCCAGGGTCCAGGGCGCCGTCTGATCGATGTAGCGGTTGGCGGCGCTGATCAACTCCCAGATGGTCTGCAGAGCCTTGTGAAAGGCCAGATCGTCCATGTGGCGGTCGAGCGTCTGCAGGCTGTTGGGGAAGCGGGCGACGAATTCGCTGTCCATATCGTCTGCCGCCGCCGGAGCAGGAAGCTCTCCCTTGAAGTATTTGTTGATCATAGCGGTCGTTCGGCTCACCAGGTTGCCCAGATCGTTGGCCAGGTCGGAATTGATGCGGTTGGTCAATGCCTGGTGGGAGAAGTCGCCGTCAAGGCCGAACGGGACCTCGCGCATCAGAAAATAGCGGATGGCGTCCACGCCGTACTTGTCCACCAGCATGTTCGGTTCTACGACATTCATCAGGCTTTTGCTCATCTTTTGCCCTTCGACTGTCCACCAGCCGTGCGCAAAAACCTTTTTCGGCAGGGGGATGCCGGCCGCCAGCAGGAAGGTGGGCCAGTAAACGGTATGAAAACGCAGAATGTCCTTGCCGATCATATGAACATCGGCAGGCCAGAACTTGCTGAAGTTTCCGTCGGGATCATCAGGGTAGCCCAGCGCGGTGATGTAGTTGGAAAGGGCGTCGAACCATACGTAAATCACATGCTTGTCGTTGCCGGGAACCGGAAGGCCCCAGGAGAATGTGGTGCGCGAGATGGACAGATCGCGCAGTCCCTCGCGGACAAAACTCAGAATTTCGTTGCGGCGCGATTTGGGCTGGATGAAGTCGGGGTTTTCCTCGATATGCTTGAGCAGGGCATCCTGGTACTTGCTCATGCGGAAGAAATAGGATTCCTCCTTGAGCTTTTCCGTCGGTCGGCCGCAATCGGGGCAGTTGCCGTCCATCAGCTGGGTTTCGGTCCAGAATGTTTCGCAGGGGGTGCAGTACCAGTCCACGTACTCGCCGAGATAGATGTCCCCCTTGGACTCGATGATCTCAAAAAGTTTATGCACCCCCTTTTTGTGGCGCTCCTGGGTCGTGCGGATGAAATCGGTGTGTGAGATGTTGAGTCGTTCCCACAGGGCCTGAAAGCGTTTCACGACCCGGTCGGCAAGCTCGTTGGGCGTCTCTCCCTTGGCTTGAGCGGCCTTTTCGACCTTCTGGCCGTGCTCGTCGGTTCCCGTGAGGAAAAACACCTCGTGTCCGCGGGCCCTTTTGTAGCGGGCCATCACGTCGCAGGCCAGGGTGGTATAGGCGTGACCGATGTGAGGAACGTCGTTGACGTAATAAATGGGAGTCGTGATGTAAAATGGCTGCGGCATGATCATAATCTCCTGTTACTGGTCTTTTTTCCGGGGGCGGCGACGCGGGCGGCGTTTTTTTTCACCGCTGCGGGGTTTGTCGGGCCCTCCCAGCTGGCCGGGTTGGCCGCCTTTCTGCTGTTCTGTCCGCCCGGGTCCGGAATCGGGTTTGGCGGATTTCTCAGGACGGGGCTTTCCCGGTTTGTCTGCAGAATCCTGTCTGGGGTTCGCTGTTGCGGAAGACTTTTCCGCAGAGCGAGAACTGTCCTCTTTTTTTCTGCCGCGTCCGCGGGATGAACGTCCGCGGCGCTTGCGTTTGCTCTTTTGTTCAGAGCCGGCGTCGGCCTGCCTTTTTTGGTCCGCTTTCCCGTCCTTGCCTTGATCTTTATCCTGATCAGGTTTCGGTCTCTGTTGTTCCTTTTCCTGCCTGCCGTCAGCGCTTTTGGGTGCTGGACGCGGGGGGGCTTCTTCCGCGGCAGGGGGGGCGGTATCGGGGATCTGCCCCAGTTCGATATCGCGAGCGGTGAGGACCGCTTCCTTCCCATCATCGAGGCGCGTTTTGACTTTCCCGGCAAAGATATCGACGCTCAATACCATTGCCTCGCGGTTGCCGAGTTTGATGATGCGGCCGATTTTAGGCAGTCCGCGCCTGAGATGGCAATAAGTTTCGTATTCATAGCCGAGGCAGCACAGCAATCGACCGCATTGCCCGGAGATTTTACCGGGATTCAGGGCCAGCCCCTGCTCCTTGGCCATCTTGACGGAGACCGGGTTGAATTCACGCAGGAAGGTGCAGCAGCACAGCTCCCGTCCGCAGACACCGACACCGCCGAGCAGTTTGGCTTCGTCGCGCACACCGATCTGGCGCATCTCGATGCGGGTGTGAAGATTGTGGGCCAGATCCTTGACCAGTTCGCGGAAATCGACGCGGCCGTCTGCAGTGAAGTAAAAAATGACCTTCGAACCCTCAAAAAGGTATTCGGCTCGAACCAGCTTCATCTCCATGCCGCGTTCTTCGATTCGCTTTTTGCAGTACTCGAAGGCCTGCTGCTCCTGGTCCTTGTAGCGGGCGTCGATGGCCAGGTCTTCGTCGGTGGCCTTGCGCAGAACCTTTTTGAGCGAATCGTTGAGGTTTTCAGGATCAACCTCGTGCGGCGGGGTGACAATCAGGCCCAGGGCACGACCGCGCTCGGTTTCGACCACAACCTGGTCGCCATTGCTGAGTTCAAGATCGCCGGCGTCGAAGTCGTAAAGACGGCCTGCATCACGGAATTTGATTGAAACGACACGAATCATAGTAATGGATGTATTTCCTGTCACAGAAGTCATAAATGGACGGGTTCTCTGCCTGGAACGGGAGGGTTCGGAGTTCAGACGCACAGCCGCAGCAGAAGATTGTCCATGACGAGTTGTCGATTGACGTTGCGCTCCAGAAGGCGCAGTGCCTCCTGAATCGCTTCGATTTTGTTCAGAGTTGAGCACACCGTTTCCTTCCCGGCAACACGGCGGATTTTCTCCATGAGATCGATATTGACCAGGTCTTCGACCGGGCGGCCATGGAGCGTCAGCAGCACATCGCGGTAAAAGGCCCGCAAAATTTCAAGATATTCCGGCAGGTTTTCCTTGTCGTCGGAACGTTCCCGGGCCATTTCGAACAACGGCAGCACGCTGCCGGGCGATAAGGCGGTCACGGCCTTGAGAAAATCGCGGCGCAGATCGAGAAACAGCTCGCGATCGCGACCCAGCGCTTTTTTGAAGCTGCCCTCAGACAATGCCGCCAGCAGATGCCCCTGCTGTTCGTCCAGATCAAGGCGATGCATGAGATCACTCTTGAGCAGTTCGACGGGGATCCGCGAAAACGGCAGCGGCTGGCAACGGGAGCGGATGGTCGAAAGCAACTGCTCGGGATGAGCGCTCAGCAGTATGAATAGAGCCTCTCCGGTGGGCTCCTCCAGTGTCTTGAGCAGAGCATTGGCCGCAGCGGCCTGCATTTTTTCAGGTTTTTCGATCAGGCAGACCTTGCGCGGACTTTCCAGGGGGCGATAGGAAAACTCACGCTGAATGGACCGCACCTGCTCAATCTTGATGTAATTTCCGTCCGGCTCAAGCAGATGCAGATCCGGATGGTTGAAATGATCGACCTTGCGGCAGGCTGCGCAATCTCCGCATCCGCCACTTTCGCAGAAGACGGCTCGTACCAGCGCAAGCGCCATCAGTCGTTTGCCGACTCCGTCCGGCCCGCTGAAAAGATAGGCATGGGCCAGACGACCGGATGCGAGAACCCGGCGAAGAATATCTTTCTGCCGGTCATGGCCGAGAATGCGGGCGAAGGTCATCCTTCATCCCCTTGTTTATTGGGCAGTGCATCGTTGACTGCGCCCAGCACCTGCCGGGTCACGTCCTGCAGCGGCGCATCGGCATGAATCAGCCGGAAGCGCTCCGGCGATTGCCGCGCCAGCTCCAGGTAGCCTTCGCGGATGCGCTGGTGAAACGCCAGGGACTCCTGTTCGAAGCGGTCTTCCGCAGGGCCGTCGCTTCGGGCGATGCGCTCCATGGCCCGGGACAGCCCGGTTTCCACCGGAAGGTCGAACAACAGGGTCAGGTGCGGATGAATATCATCAACGGCCAGCGCATTGAGTTGCCTGATCATGTCCAGAGGCAGGCGGCGGCCATGCCCCTGGTACGCCAGGGTCGCGTCGCTGAAGCGATCGCACAGCACGATGCAGTCCCGGTTCAGAGCGGGCCGGATCACTTCTTCGACGTGCTGGGCACGGGCCGCGGCGTAAAGAAGCAGTTCCGCACGGGGAACCAGTGCGTCGTTGCGCGCATCGAGCAGTATGGCACGGATCGCGTCGGCAATGGCGCAGCCACCGGGTTCGCGCGTAGCGACCACGGATAGGCCCTGCCGGCGAAGTGTCTCTGTCAGCCGTTTGATCTGGGTTGTTTTGCCGCTGCCTTCGATGCCTTCGAAGGTAATGAAAAATGACATGGCATTTGTGTCTTTCAGAAAATCGCAAAGCTCCCATGCTTTTAACGCTCAAGCCTGCTGGAGCATGGTCGTATTTTGAACGACACCATAAAACTTGAATACTAATGGATAGACCGAAAGGGAATCAAGGAAAAAGCCTGAAAATTCGCCGACAATATCGGAATGCTGCTTCGGAATGGGCTGATTTTTCACGGCAATTACAGGCTATACGCAGGTGTTCGATTCTGTTAAAGTTACAGATTCGGTTTTTATCACCCGCTGAAAGCTCAGAGGCGCAAGTCAATCCATGGCCCAGGAATTCAATCCCGCAGAAATTGAAAAACGCATCGGCTATTGCTTTGCGTGCAAGGACCTGCTCCGTACCGCTTTGACCCACCGATCCTTCGTCAACGAAGCCATGGAGGGACGCGGAGACTACAATGAGCGACTCGAATTTCTCGGTGATGCCGTTCTTCAGCTGGTGGTCAGCCGCTTTATCTTTGACCGTTATCCTCACCTGCCTGAAGGGGATCTGACCCGTATCCGGGCCGAGGTGGTCAGTGAAAAGGGACTGGCTGAAGTTGCGCGACGCCTGGAACTCGGGGGAGCGCTTCTTCTTGGACGGGGCGAAGATCGCAGCGGCGGACGCCGCAAGGCCAGCCTGCTCTCCAATGCGTTTGAAGCGCTGCTCGGGGCTGTTTTTCGCGATGGGGGGTTCGATGCGGCAATCGATGTTGCCGAAAGGCTTCTGCGTGAACAGATCGAAGCGGCTCAGGGACTTTCAGCGTGGACTGATTACAAAACCCGGCTGCAGGAATACTTCCAGGGGCGCCACGGACGCCCCCCTGCCTATCGACTGGCGTCGGTGACGGGACCGGAGCATGACCGGGTCTATCGGGCCGAGGTAGTTTTCGACGACGAAGTTGTCGGCCAGGGCCAGGGGCGCACCAAGAAGGCTGCGCAGCAGGCGGCGGCACGCCAGGCACTTGACGCTCTGGAATCTTGATCATGCAGGTTTTTCCCGTTTTTCTGCCCCATCATGGCTGCCCGCACCGTTGCTGCTTCTGTGACCAGAGGCGGACGACACAGCGGTTTTCAGCCCCGGCGCCCCCCCGGATCGAGAGCAGTCTTGCCGATATGATCCCGGAGGACGGGCAGGGGGAGGGTGAGATCGCCTTTTATGGCGGCACCTTTACTCTGCTGCCTCTTGCCGAACAGGAGGCCCTGCTCAATCTTGCTCTGGGCTATGTGGACCGCGGGCTGGTTTCCGGGATCCGGGTTTCCACCCGCCCCGACGCCCTGGAGGCTCACCAGGTCGAATTTCTGACAAGCCACGCAGTAACGACCGTGGAGATCGGCGCGCAGTCATTCGACGATCGTGTGCTGAAGGCTGCCGGACGAGGACATGACGCCTCTTGCACCCTGGATGCGGTCGAGCGGTTGCGCAAAAGTGGGGTGAAGGTCGGTTTGCAGCTGATGCCGGGGCTGCCCGGAGGTTCTTTTGACGAAGCGCTTTTTTCCCTCCTTACAGCTTTCGAGGCCCGCCCCGACTTTTTACGCATCTACCCGACGGTGGTTTTCCCCGGCACCGAATTGGAGTCACTGTGGCGCCGCGGCTTGTATCGCCCCTGGTCGCTGAATGAGGCGGTCGATATCTGCGCCGACATGCTCAAAGAGTGTCGCCGGCATTCAATGCCTGTTATCCGGCTGGGGCTGCAGCAGGTTGCATCGCTGGAGCACGGCGGCGTTGCTGCCGGCCCTCATCATCCCGCGTTCGGGCAGCTGGTTCGATCGCGGCTCTGGTTCCGTGCTCTGATGAGACTTCTGTCCCCGTTGAAAAATAAGGTGCAGCCGTTTCGTGTCCGGGTTTCGAAGGCGGATCTGGGGGATATCCTGGGGCATCGCCGGACAAATATTGAGAAATTGCGCAGTTTGGTACCCGGCCTGGTTTTTGAGACTTCCAGCGACCTGCGCCGCGAACATCTGACCGTCGCCGATCAGGTATTTTGCCTTGATTCGCTTTTACAGCGGAACCCGAAAGAGGAAAGACATGAATCAATCTGTGGGTGAACAGCAATTTCGTTCCGGGTTTGTCGGAATCATCGGACGCCCCAATGTCGGCAAATCGACACTGCTCAACCGTGTTCTCGGGCAGAAGATCAGCATCACTTCCAGCAAGCCGCAGACGACACGAAACCGGATCCTCGGAATCTACAACCGGCCGCAGGCTCAGATTCTGTTTCTGGACACTCCGGGCGTTCACCAGGCGCGCGGGCCTTTGCACCGATATATGGTCGAGCAGGCGCTTGCAACCCGTGGCGCTTCCGACCTGATTTACTACCTGGTGGATGCCACCGCCGGCGCCGCGTGTGACGAGGATCTTGTGGCCAGAGTTCTGCAGGGAGGGCGTCCCGTGTTTCTCGTGATCAATAAGATCGACCTGGTTCCCAGGCCCCTGCTGCTTGAAATCATGGCGGCGCATCGCGAACAGGCTTTCGCCGAGATCATACCGGCCAGCGCAGAAACAGGGGAAAATCTCGACCGTTTAATCGACGTGACTCTCGGTTATCTGTCCGAAGGCCCCCGCTATTATCCGGAAGATCAGGTGACCGACCTGCCGGAGCGCTTTATCTGCGCGGAGTTTATCCGGGAGAAGATCATGCGCCTGACGCGCGATGAGATCCCTTACGGATGCGCTGTCGTAGTCGAATCATTTACCGAGAAGCCGGAAAAGGACCTGGTGCATATCGAGGCGACCATCCAGGTCGAACGCGAAGCTCACAAGCGAATTCTGATCGGAACCCGCGGCAGCATGATCCGCCGCATCGGCGAAGACGCCCGCGGCGCTATCGAACAGATGCTGGGGACCCGCGTGTACCTTGAGCTGTTCGTGCGGGTGAGGCGCAACTGGACCCGCAGTGAATATCAGGTCAGAGACCTGGGATACGAATAAATGGCCCCCTTGCAGAGTCTCTATCTAATGTCGAATAAATCAATAAGAGAAAAGCAGGATCACTCATGATGCCCCTTGTCGCCATCGTCGGCCGTCCAAATGTCGGCAAATCAACCTTGTTCAATCGAATCTTCGGTCATCGCCGCGCCATCGTCGAAGATGTGCCCGGCGTCACCCGCGACCGCAATTATGCCGAAGTGACCCGCTATGAAAAACCGTTCACGCTGGTCGATACCGGTGGTTTTGAGCCCGATTCAAAGGAGAGCCTGCTGCAGCAGATGCGCCAGCAGTCCCAGCTGGCCATCGAGGAAGCCGATCTCATTATTTTTCTGATGGATGGACGCGAGGGCTTGACGCCCTCGGATATGGAAGTCGCCGAGCTGCTGCGGCGCCAGCCCAAACCGGTCCTCTACGTGGTCAACAAGGTCGACGGCGAAAAGCAGGAAGAAGCCTCTCTCGAATTCTTCTCTCTGGGCGTGGGGGAGATTCTGACCGTATCCGCCGAGCACGGCCGCGGCATCAGCACATTGATGGAAGCGGTGCTTGAGCAGCTTCCATCCGGATCGGGCCGGGCGGAAGCTGATGAGGTCACGCGCATTGCCGTCATCGGGCGACCCAATGTGGGCAAGTCAAGCCTGGTCAACCGGCTGCTTGGTTTTGAACGCGTCGTCGCCAACCCTCAATCGGGGACAACGCGCGACAGCATCGATACGCCTTTTACCTACAACCGCAAACCCTATCTACTGATCGATACCGCGGGTATCCGCCGCAAGGGCCGGGTCAGCCAGAAGGTGGAAAAATTCAGCGTGGTGCACGCTCTTAAAGCCATTGATCGTGCAGATGTGGTGCTGATGGTGATCGATGCCGTGGAGGGCGTGACCGAGCAGGATCTCAACGTCGCCGGGTACGCCCATGAAAAAGGGCGCGCCGTGATCCTGGTCGTGAACAAGTGGGACGCCATTGAAAAAGACAATCAGACCCTGGGCCATTATGTGGAACAGGTGCGCATGGGATTCAAGTTCATGTCCTATGCGCCGATTCAGTTCGTGTCGGCACTCACCGGGCAGCGCGTTGCACGCATTATGGAGGAGGTCTGCAAGGTGAGCGAGCAGTTCAGCCGCCGGGTTTCGACCTCAGAACTGAACAAGGTGCTTGAAGCTGCGGTTGCAGCGCACCAGCCACCCATATTTCGCGGCAAAAGACTCAAGATCTTCTATATGACCCAGGTTTCAACCAAACCGCCTTCATTTATTGTCTTTGTTTCCAAAGCGCAGGGAATTCATTTCTCCTATGAACGATATCTTCTGAACAAGATTAGAGAAGGTTTCGGTTTTGAGGGCACGCCTATCCGACTATTTTTTCGGGACAATAAAAAATCCGATTGAGCATGTGAAATGAAAAGTAAAAAACCTTTACAGCCCACATTTTCTTCTATATATTAAATACTATTCATCACTATGAGGTAAGTCGCGTGTAGACCCGCAAACGGCGCCTGTTATGAGTCTTGTTGGAAATCTGGAAGATCTCGGGCTTGGGGACATCCTCCAGATCGTCAGCCTGAGCAGAAAATCGGGAGTTTTGTCTCTTCAGCACAAGCAGAATGAAGGCAAAATCTATTTTTCAAATGGCCAGGTGATCAAAGCCTGGAGCAACATCGGCTACGATAATGTCGGAGATCTTCTGATCCGAAAAGGTCTGGTGACCGACAGGCTGCTTGAAAGGGCTCTCGCGGTCCAGCGCAAAAACGGAATCAAAAAGCGCATCGGCGCCATTCTTTGCGAACATTTCAAGGTTCCGCGGGATCAGATCGAAGAGACGGTTCGCGAGCAGACGGAACGGATCGTCTATGATTTTTTTACATGGGATGGCGGGACTTTTGAATTTGAGCTGGGTGAACCGGAAGAAATTGCAGCCACCAATTTCAACCCATTGCAGTTCATGCTTGAGCAGGGGTTGAACCCTCAATGGCTTGCCCTTGAAGGAACCCGGCTGAAAGATGAATGCGACGAAATCTATTTTTCGCGCAAGACTGAGCAGCCGGTTTCGGTCTGCGGACGAATTGATTCGCAGACCCGTTTGGTCCTGGTGGACGACGATTCCACAACCAACGATCTTCTCTATTCTCTGTTGCGCGAAAAAGGTGTAAACGTTGCCGCCTTCAGCGACAGCCGCAATCTTCTCGATGCGCTGGTGGGCTGGAGCCCTTCGGAACAGTCACCACCCTTTGTCATCGATCTGATTATGGCAACCCTGGACGGAGAAGGGATCTTCGGTGGCCTCGAGTTGGCAAAGATCATCAAAAAAGAGTGGCCGCGCCAGCGGATCGTTCTGATGTCCGATCATATCGACGCGTCGGTGAAAAATCGAATTGCCGGGCTCGACATCGAACAACTCATATCCAAGCCCTCGCGGAATTTGTTTGTCGAGGACTCGGAGTCGCTGGCAGTCCGCGATTTTATTGATAGACTGATCAGGATTGCCGACAGATCTGTCGAAGAGGAAGCTGCGATGTTTTTCGATATCGGCCGTGATCTCAGTCATGAAGATGGGGTCGATCTTCTCTCTCACGGCGAAACCGGGTCGGCAACTGATCTCAGCGTTAAAATGAGGACGTTGGTCGAAGAAATCAGTTCGCCGCTGACGCCGGGGAGCATCGTGCTGCCGGCTCTGCAGCTGGCCGGGGAAATCTTTAACCGCGCCGTGATACTGCGTTGCAGGCCCGGCGAGCTTGTCGGCATCGGGCAGTTCGGGCTGGAATCCTTCGCCGGTGATGCCGATGCAATGATACGGGAGACGGTCATCTCTCTTGCCGGAAACTCGGTTTTCTCCCGGGTCCTTGAGCAGCCCGCCCCATGTATCATCGCGCCTGAGAATTCGCCCGCGGAGAAAGATTTTTTTGGCCGATTGGGAGAGGGGCTTCCTGAAGAAATATTTCTTGGGCAGATCAAGTGCTTTGGTCAGGTGACGTATCTGCTTTACGGTGACAATTGCCCCGATAGCACCCCTATTGCGGGTGTCGAACCATTGGAGATTTTTCTTCTGCTGGCTGGTCTCGCCCTGGAAAAAGAATTGTTGCAAAAAGAGTTGCACAGGTGTCAAGCCGTTTAACAAGGAGCATAGCGAGGGTGTCGAAAAAAATTCTTGTAACTGAAGACTCTTCCACGATGCGGGCCATGATCTGCGCGACCATCGAAGCTCTGGGTGATTTCGATATTTTTGAAGCGCCCAATGGCTTCGAAGCGCTGCGGCTTCTGCCTCGTGAGAAATTTGATCTGGTCATTACCGATATCAACATGCCTGACATCAACGGGCTTGAACTGGTCAGTTTTGTAAAAAACAACGATCAGTATCGCGCCATTCCACTGATTATCGTCAGTACCGAAGGAAGCGAACGTGACCGGAAGAAAGGGATGGGCCTCGGCGCCGATGCCTATCTGGTTAAACCTTTCGATCCCGCCGAATTGCAGGAACTGATCGAGAAGTTTCTTTCCTAGGAGGCGTTGTTTTGGCGGACAAATCATCCCAGGCCATCAAGGAGTTTCTCGGTGAAGCCGAGGAGATACTCGAGAATCTCAATGCGGATCTGATGGAGTTGAGCCAATCCGCCGGCAGCGGCGATGCCAACCCCGAGCTGCTCAACAGCATCTTCCGCGGCGCGCACTCCCTTAAGGGACTCTCGGGCATGTTCGGTTTTTCCGATATCGCCGAACTCTCCCACCAGATGGAAAATGCCCTGGATCATCTGCGCCTGGGTAAAATCTCTTTTGATGAACCGCTGGTCGAGACTCTTTTCGATGCGTTCGAAACCCTTGGAAAGCTTGTTTACGGCAAGGGGGAGGATGAGCAGTTCACCCTGGATGTCTCCGGCATGGTCAATCGCCTTGATGCTCTTCTCAAGGGAGAGGGGGGGGCCTTCGAGAAGGATCCCTTCGCCGACCTTGAAATTGATCGCTCCATCCTTGACGTCCTGACCGAATATGAAGAACATCGCCTGCTGGAAAACTTCAAGAAGAGGCGTAACCTTTTCAGAGTACAGGCCAGTTTTCCCCTGACCAGTTTCGACACGGACCTGGCCGCCATTACCGATGCGTTGAAAGAGGAAGGTGAAATCATCAGCACTCTGCCCAGTCCGGATTGTGAAATCGAAGACGGCATCGCATTTCAGGTTCTGGTGGGGACTCCGCTCGCTGAAGATGATGTGAAGGCGCTTCTTCATGACCAAAATGCCGCCGTTGAAGTGATCGATAGAAAGTCGACTGAAACCCGGGACAAGACTCCTGAAGCTTCCCCGGGAAAAGAGGAGCCGAAGGCAGAGACTCGGCAGGAGCCCGCCGACAGAGGAGAAAGAAGCGAGGATTCCGGTGGTGCAGGCATGCGCTCTATCAGCCGCATGGTACGCGTGGATATCGACAAGCTCGATGTGCTGATGAATATAGTCGGTGAATTGGTCATCGCCAAAGGGACAATTACCGAGATCGCCGAAACTCTGCGTGTTGAAGGTCACGGTCTCGGAAGTGACCTGAGCAAGGCGACGCGTGTTTTGGAACGGCGTCTTTCCGAACTTCAGAAGGGCGTCATGGAAGTCCGGATGGTGCCCGTGCGCCAGTTGTTCGATAAAACCGCCCGCGTGGTCCGCAAGGTGGCTCATGACATGTTTAAGAAAATCGATCTTCAGATCCGGGGCGCAGACACCGAACTCGACAAGCTGATTATCGAAGATCTTTCCGACCCCCTTGTGCACATTATCCGCAATTCCGTCGACCACGGCATTGAAACTCCCGAGGAGCGGGTTGCCGCCGGAAAGCCGGAGACCGGCAATCTGCGCCTGTCTGCCGCCCAGAAGGGCAATCATGTCGTGATTGAAATCAGCGATGACGGCCGCGGCATCGATCCGGAAAAAATCCGCCGCAAGGCCCTTGAGCGCGGATTGATCGACGAAAAAACCGAGCTGAGCCGTGAGGAGGTCTACGATCTGCTGTTCATGCCCGGTTTTTCCACCGCCGACAAGGTCAGTGAGATTTCCGGGCGTGGAGTCGGCATGGACGTGGTCAAAAGCAATATTTCCGCCCTCTCCGGCATGATCGATATCGACAGCCGGGTTGGCGAGGGAACCACCCTTTCAATCACGCTGCCGATTACCCTGGCCATTATCAAGGCTCTGATCATCCGGGTACTTGACAATGAATTCGCGATTCCCATTACCTCCGTCATGGAAACACTGATGGTTGAGCCGGCCAGCCTGCGTACCATCGAGGGCCGCGAAGTTATGGAGCTGCGGCAGAGCACCCTGCCGCTTGTGCGGTTGAGCCGATTGTTTAACTTCCCATCCTCCAGAGAGCCGACCTCCGACAATTTTTTTGTTGTTGTCGTAGGGATGGCTGAAAAACGGTTGGGACTGATAGTCGATGAACTGCTGGGGCAGCAGGATGTGGTTATCAAGCCTCTTGGCAATATTCTTTCTTTTGTCAAAGGATTCGCCGGCGCAGCAGAGATGGGGAACCGCAAAACCATCCTAGTGCTCGATGTCGGCGGCCTGATGAGTGAATCGCTGCGGGGAGATATCTCGTCTCATGTATGAGCGGTTTTACGGGCTTCGTGAAAAACCGTTCAGCAAAACCCCTGATCCGCGCTTTCTGTATCTGGGGCGTGCTCACCGGGAAGCGCTGGCGCGACTTCTTTTTGCGGTGGAAGAGCGTGACCCTGCATTGCTGACAGGCGGAATCGGGTGCGGCAAGACCACTTTGTCACGGGCCCTGATGGATCATCTGGACAGCTCTTTTAAAATCATTCTGCTGATCAATCCGCGTTTGAGTCCCCTGGAATTTTTACGGGCGCTGGCGCGGCATCTCGGAATCGAGGCGCCTTCGGATTACAAAACCGATCTTCTGGAACAGATCGGCGAAAAGCTCTACCGACTCTATCAGCAGCAGATCTGCCCGGTTCTGATTATCGACGAAGCGCAACTTATTCCCTACCGGGAGACCTTCGACGAGATCCGGTTGCTGACCAATTTTCAGCTCGATGATCGCAATCTCTTGAGCGTGATTCTCATGGGGCAGCCCGAACTTCGCCGGCGCCTGGCACATCCGGTCTATGAACCGTTGAGGCAGCGAATCGGCATGCAATATGACCTCAAAGGTCTTGAACGCGAAGATATCGACGCCTATCTGAATTACCGCCTCGAAACAGCCGGGGGGCAGGGAGGGCTTTTTCAGCCCGAGGCGGTCGATCGCATTTTCGCTTATTCGCAGGGCATTCCGCGTAAGATCAATCATGCCGCATCTCTGTGTCTGATTGAAGGCTTTGGCCGCGAAAGCAGAACTATCGACGCGGATATCGCAGAGGCTGTCATGGAAGAGCTTGCTCTTTTTGAATAACTCCGCAATATGTTCATCGATGCAGGTGATTTGAATCTGAAAAGACATAAGGCGATGGCTTCATGATCGATCTTGCAGACATTCGGAAAAAAGCGCAGAAGGATAAAGGCGACCAGGATCCCGTCGGCAAGGATACGCCTTGCGCTGATCCTACCTCTGTTGCGTCAGGGGATATGGGACTTCAGGAAAAGGATTCCAGCAACGCCGTGCAGGGCGTTCCGGCGGCCCGGTCCGAGCCCCGCAGCCCCCAGGTCCAGGTTGCTGAATCCGTCCGGAACTCAGCAGATGAGGCGGTTACTGAAGCAGACCCTCTGGAACGGCTGTTTGCCCAAATCGATGATTCGCGCCTTGCCACGGAGGAAGTCTACTTCAAAGGTCTCGGCACCGGAGGTGACCAGGGCAGTGAAGCGCGTCGCGAATGGCTGACATTTTCTCTTGGGAATGAAGAATATGCTCTGGACATCGAAGGTGTGGTGGAGATCATCAAGCCGCGCTCGATATCACCGATCCCGCGGGTGCCCGGCTTCATTCTCGGCATTATGAGCCTGCGCGGCGTAATCCTGCCTGTTTTTGATCTCAAGCAACGCCTCAAACTCGGACAGGTTGCTGAGGATCCTGCCAACCGTGTCGTCGTTTGTCAGGTGGGAGACCGGATTGCCGGTCTGCTGGTTGACAACATTTCACAGGTTGTGCGCCTGGCCGAGCGCAACATCGAACCGCCGCCGTCTTTGATGCCTGATCTCGATGTGGAGTTGGTAGCAGGCGTAGGGAGATATCAGGGGCATTTTCTTATTTTGTTGAATTTGGGAGGCATTCTTGCCGCTGAATATTTCGGCGGGTAAGGAAAGGAGCATTTTGTGGCCAAGAAGAAGATACTGATTGTCGAGGATGAGGAGAGTCTTCTCAAGCTCGAAAGCATATTGTTGACCAGCAAGGGGTTTCAAGTCAGTGGCGTGACCAATGGTCGAGAAGCGCTTGAGGCCATTGAAGAGGACCGACCCGACCTGGTTCTGCTTGATATCATGCTGCCTGAGATGGACGGCTTCGAGGTCTGCCGGCACATCAAGCAGAAGGCTGAAACCCGCCATATCCCGGTGATCATGCTCACCGCCAAGAAAACACGCGAGGATATGGACAAGGGCCGTGAGGTCGGTTGTGACTGCTATATCACCAAACCCTTCAAGTCCGCCATGGTCATCGAGACGATTCAGAGGTATCTGGCCAAATGAATTTTTCCGCCATGCAGAGTGATTCCAGTGCCGCCGCAAAAGAAGGGGGCCGGAACGAAATCCAGTTGGCATGCTTTCGCGTCGGGGAAGAACTCTACGGCCTCGATATCATGAAAATCCGCGAAATCATCAAGCCGCAAAAGCTCACTCCCGTGCCCAAAGCTCCCCCCTTTATCGAAGGGGTGATCAATCTGCGCGGCGCTGTGATTCCCATTGTCGATCTGCGGCGGCGCTTTGGACAGATGATCGATGACCATAACCGTCGTGCACGGGTGATGATCTGTTCACTCAGCGGCAAGATCATCGGGATTGTGGTGGACGAAGTGATCGAGGTGCGCAATTTTACTCGCCGCGAAATCCAGCCGGCGCCGCAATTTCTCAAAGGTCGCGAAGCCGCCTTTTTTATCGGCGTGTGCCGGGTACGCGGTGAACTGACGATGATTCTGGATCTGGAACGAATATTGAGCTCGGATGAAAAAATCGACATTGAACGTATTCGGCAGACCGGCACTTCTTCCTGAATTCTGGACCTGTTGTGAAATAATCCGCAATGGATGACTGTCATGATTGAAAATGTGGAACCGATGCTGCGTTCTCCACGCGAAGAAGAACGTGTTGAAGCCCTGCGGCAGATCATTGAACGCAAACTCGACATTGACCCGGTGCTGATGGCCGCATTGCTGGGCGACAGCAGCTGGCGCGTGCGCAAAGAGGCCGTCGAGTGTTATCTGACCGTTTGCGCCTTTAAAACAGATCCCCGCGAAATTGTTTCGCTGCTGCACTCCGACGACAACGCCGGGCTGCGCAATGCAGCCATGGAAATTCTTGTGCGTCTCGGCATCAGCGCCGTTCCCGCGTTGAAAGAGGAAATGGCCTGCGATGATCAGGATGTACGCAAGTTCGTGGTCGATATCATGGGTGAGATTGGCGATGAGACCTGCATTGGGCCACTGATTTATGCCCTTCAGGATGCAGATGCCAATGTGCGTACCGCAGCGGTCGAAAATCTCGGTAAGATCAAGGCGCGGGACGCGGTTCCGGCGCTGCTCGATGCCATGAGTGAGGACGATTTCGGATGGCGGTTTACTATCCTAGAAGCGCTGTGTTCCATCGGCGAGCGCATTCCGGTCGGCCCTCTCGTGCCATTTAAAAATGATCCCCTGCTGCGCAAGGCGCTGTTTGACTGCCTGGGAAGGGTCGGGGACCTGGGCGCTATCGATCTACTGATTGAAGGTCTCAGTGACTCTTTCCGGAAGACCCGCGAGGCTGCCGTTGTGGGGCTGGCCCGTCTCGGTGAGAGCCATCCTGAAGAGGTCGCTACTGCCCTGAATGCTCTTCGCGACCATGGAGTTGCACGCCCGCTGGTCGACTTGCTGGAGAATCGCGACCAGGAAGTGCGGATGGCGGCCGTTGAGGTGCTGGGGCTCATCGGGGATGGCTCGGTTGCCGAACGCATGCTGCCACTTCTGGCGGACGAGGTCTGTGCTCAGAGAGCTCTGCAGGCGTTGAACAATTTCGGTGATGATGTGCTGTGCGATATGGTTTCACGCAATCTGGGCCGTGACCCGGATCAGGATATCTACCTGGTCTACCTCGCCGGCACCGGCCGTTGCGCCGCGGTCGCAGACCGTATCATCAGCGGTCTGACCCACGATGATGAGCAGATGCGCATGGTAACCGCCCGTTCCCTGGCGGCCATCGGTGGTCCGGAGTGTGTCGCCCCTCTTGTTGATGCGCTGCGGGTTGGTTCCGCCGATCTGATGGAGGTGATCGTTGACGTGTTGAGCAAGGTTGGGACACGCTTTCCTGACCAGGTTTTTCAAGCGGCCGCTGCCCTGACCGATGATAGTCGTGACGCCATTCGAGCCGGTGCAGTCCAGATTATCGGACGACTGGGCGGTCCTGAGTGCCATGCGCGTCTCTCTCTGGCCTTTAAAGACGAATCAGCCCGGGTGCGCCAGGCTGCGCTCGGCACACTCGAGTCACTGCCGTGCGAAGAGCGCAACACTCTCCTGAAACTGGCCCTGACCGATGAGGATGCCGGGGTTCGTGCTTTGGCGGCCAGGAATCTGGGGGAGTGGGGCGCCGACTCCATGGTTGAGGCCCTGGCGCCTGCTTTAGCCGACGAAGATCTCTGGGTGCGGGCCAATGCGGTGCGCTCCCTGGGGAAAATGAACAGTGAAAGGGCGCTGACTCTGATTTGTAATGCGTTGGAGGATCCCGTGGGCCTGGTGGCGATTGCGGCCCTGGAGACCCTGGGCGGCATCGGTGGACAGAAGGTCAACGAGGCTTTGGAAAAAGCCCTCGCTCATCCAGATGAAGAAGTGGTCAAAGCTGCTCTTCAGGCCCTTGCCGGGCGCCAGGATGGCCCCTGGATCGAAAAAGTTCTTTGCGCCATGATCGACCATAAGCGCTGGGATGTTCGCCTGGCCGCCCTGGGGTTGCTCGACAACCGCCGCGTATCGCCGTTCAGAGATATCCTCGAGAGACGCCTGGAAGTTGAGGGCGACGACCTGGTTCAACGCAGGATTTCGGAACTTCTGACACGGCCCACGGCCGCGGAGAATTGATTCGTCAATGTTCAATTTCACGCCTGACATTCCGATGACCAATGAGGAGTTCCGCCTGTTGCGGGACCTCATTTATCAGCACTGCGGCCTGCATTTCTCCGAAGACAATAAATATCTTCTCGAGAAGCGACTGAGCAAACAGGTCAGACACCACAAGTTCAAGAACTTCAAGGACTATTATTATCTTCTGCGCTACGGCAAAACCCGCGATACCGAACTGGCGCAGGCCATCGACCTTCTGACGACCAACGAAACCTATTTTTTCCGTGAAGAAAGTCAGCTCAAAACGTTTGCCCAGGAGATTGTCCCCGAACTTATGGCCCGGCGTGAAAAAGAGGGCTCCCGCAAACTGCGGGTGTGGAGCGCAGGGTGTTCGACGGGAGAGGAACCTTATACCCTGGCTATGATGCTGCTGGAAAAACCTGAACTGCGAGAATGGGATATAGACATCATCGGCACCGACATCAGCCACAGGGTTCTGCAGGTCGCCCGCAAGGGAATTTACGGAGCCTCTTCGTTCCGCGCTACAGATGCGAAGTACATTCAGCGCTACTTTGAGGAAAACGAAGGGAAATACCGCATCCTGGACGAAGTGCGCAAACTGGTCGGAATCAGTCATCTCAACCTGTTTGATCAGAGCCGTATATCTCTGCTGGGGCAGATGGATGCCGTGTTCTGCCGCAATGTCATCATTTATTTCGATCTCGATGCGAAAAAGAAAGTCATTGACAGCTTTTTCAACCGACTGCGCCCTGAAGGTTTTCTGCTGCTGGGGCACAGCGAATCTCTGATGAATATCACCAGTCGCTTTTCTTTGCGTCACTTTACCCACGATATGGTTTATCAACGGCCGGCCACAGTCGCCGGGACCGGGACGGGGGGCGACTCATGACCGTGAAGCCCATACGGGTTCTGGTGATTGATGATTCAGCCTACAATCGGCGCACGATCAGCAAAATCCTTGACGACATTCCCGGCGTCTCCGTTGTCGGTTACGCCATCAACGGTGAAGACGGGCTGCGCAAACTGGCCGCCCTGCACCCGGATCTGATCACCCTCGATCTGGAAATGCCGCGCATGGACGGTTTTACGTTCCTGCGCATTCTTATGCAGCAGCGCCCGACGCCGGTTATCGTTATCTCTTCTCGTACAGAGGATGAGAATGTCTTCAAAGCGTTGGAACTCGGCGCCCTTGATTTTGTCGGCAAGCCCAGCTCTCGGAGCGATAATCAGCTTCTCCAGATACGTGATGACCTGATTCGCAAGGTATTGCAGTGCGGTCGGGCCGATATGCGCAAAGTCATGCGTCGGATCAGCACCCCGAATGCGGACTTCCGACCGGCCCCGGAAGAGGTGGATAAAAAGCGGGCCGAGGCCTCTCATCTCGTTCTGATCGGCGCATCCACCGGCGGTCCGCCAGCGGTGCAGTCGATCCTGATGGCCATGAAGCGCGACTACCCCCTGATGTTTGCTGTTTCGCAGCATATGCCTGCCGGCTTCACACGTGCGTTTGCCGAACGGTTGAACAAGTTCTGTGATCTGGATGTTGCCGAAGCCCGTACCGGAGATCTTCTTGTCCCCGGACGGGCGCTGATTGCGCCGGGGGGTAAAAATCTGCAGTTTCGCAGGAGGGGTGCGGAGTTGATCGCCCACATAACCGATCCTGAGGAGGATCAGCGCTTTGTGCCCTCTGTCGATATCATGTTCGAATCCGCCGCTCGTGTTTCTCCTGTAGAAAATCTCGCTGTCATTCTGACCGGTATGGGAAACGACGGCGCAAAAGGCACGACCCTCGTCAAGGAAAGCGGAGGGTATGCCATCGCTGAACACGAATTCTCCTGTGTGGTCTTCGGGATGCCCAAGGAGGCGATCGCAACAGGAAGTATCGACAGGATCTGCCCCTTGCCCGATATTGCTCCTTCCATCCTTTACCATTGCGGGATTCAGGTCGTGTGAATTTGTCTTCCCGATCCCAGTTGCACAATTCGTCATGAAACAGGTAAGATACTGAGCGTCTTTCCTTTTCAAGTTTCTATTTTTGCAGGGCGATCCGCAGGATTCGTAATAACCCCACCATGACATTTCATTTCTCAAGTCACGTTTTCAGCGACACACGGCTTCTGCGTTTTATCCTGGGGGGTATCGCCTCGATGTTTCTGCTCGCCGGTTGTACCGGTCCGCAGAAACATCTCTCCCGCGCCGACGATGTGGCACAGGAGATCATCGCGAGCAAGCAGCAGCAAGCATTGGGGCGCACTGAGCCGTTTACCATTGAAAGTGCTGAAGAAACTCTGCGCAAGCGGCTGCTTGAAACTCAGAATTTGCAGAGTTCTCATCCGGCGTCCCTTGGGCGCGGGGAGTTGGAGCCGATCTCACATTGGCCGGACCTTGGGGAAGATACTGCGCAGGAGGCTGCTGCTGCCCCCCTTATTGCTGTGACGGACGGCCCGATCCGGCTCACCCTGCTGGAGGCGTTGGAGATCGCCGCCGCCTCCAGCCGTGATTTTCAGGACCGCAAGGAGAACGTCTTTCAGACCGCGCTGGTGCTGGACCTGGAGAGAAACACCTTCCGCAATATTTTCTCCGGTGAAGCTCAGAGTGGAATCAGCACCGACCTGGGCGGTTCGCGCACGGTAACCGGCAGCGAAAGTTCCGCTTCGACCTCCCTCTCCCGCACACTGAAAAGCGGCGCTGCACTCACCACCAGCCTTGCGCTTGACCTGGTCAAGCTGCTCACTGCCGAACGCCCCTCAAGTCTGGGCATTCTCGCCGATGCCTCCATCTCCATTCCGCTGTGGCGCGGGGCCGGTCGGCATATTGTGACCGAACCGCTGGTTCAGGCGGAGCGGGACGTGGTGTATGCCATCTGGGAATTTGAACGCTTTAAACGCTCCTTCGCCGTGGATACGGCCACACGCTATCTGGGGGTATTGAGTCAATTCGACCAGGTTGAGAATGCGGAGGACAACTATCGGCGCCTCGTGTCGTCCACCCGTCGGGCCCGGCGTCTCGCCGAAGCGGGGCGGCTTCCGGAGATCCAGGTCGACCAGGCGCGCCAGGACGAACTGCGGGCCCGCAACCGCTGGGTAAGCGCGCGCCAGTCCTATGCGAGCACCCTGGATCAGTTCAAGATTTTTCTCGGGCTTCCCCCTGATGCACAGATCGAACTGGACCGTGATGTATTGCAGGCACTCGCGGAAAAGGCACAGGCGCGGCTGCGCATCGAACTCGAACAGGCACCCGCCGACACCGGCACCGCTTCATACGCCGATGCGCCCATTGAACTTCGAATGCCTGACATGCGCTTTGCCGGACCTTATGAGATGGAGCCGCAGCGTGCCGTGGCGCTTGCACTCGAGCATCGGCTCGATCTGCGTGCCGGCCAGGAGCGGGTCTACGATGCCCAGCGCAAGGTGGTGGTTGCTGCCGATGCCCTGGGTGGTGAATTTACCCTGCTCGGCTCCGCCCGTGCCGGTGAGAGGCGCTCGCTGGGAACGGCCGGTCTCGACAATGCCCAGCTACGTCCGGAGAAGGGTTTTTATTCGGCTTTGCTGAGCCTGAATCTGCCTTTTGAGCGTACGGCGGAACGCAATAATTTCCGCAACAGCCTGATCGCCCTCGATCGTCAGGTCCGCAGTTTCCAGGAGCGTGAAGACCAGATCAAGCTCGAAGTACACAACGGGCTGCGCGACCTTCTCGAGTTTCGCGAAGGGTTGCGTATTCAGGCCCAGGCGGTACGGGTCGCCCAGCGACGGGTCGAGAGCACCAGCCTTTTTCTGCAGGCCGGCCGCGCCGAAATCCGCGATCTGCTTGAAGCGCAGGAAGCCCTGGTCAGCGCCCGCAACGCATTGACGTCCGCGCTGCTCAACTACCGCATCGCCGAACTCGCCCTCCAGCGCGACATGGGTGTTCTGCAGGTCAATGAAAAGGGACTGTGGATCGAGTATCCCGTCGCGGACCTCAACACGCAAGACCGGAAGGACTCATGAAAAAGCGCAAAGCGCTCATTTTCAGCTTCATTGCAGTGGTGATCATCGCGTTTGGAAGCATCTGGATGGCTCTGTCCGGTCCGTCTGCGCTGCCCGGCGCTGTCGAGCCAGAGCAGCGTGCCGTTTTCGAGGTCAAGCGGGATGATCTGACCATCAGCGTGCTGGAAGCCGGAACCGTCCAGGCACGCGACCAGGTGGTGATCAAAAACGAGGTGGAGGGGCGCACCACTATCCTGTCACTGGTCGAAGAAGGGGCCCATGTCAGCAAAGGAGACCTGCTCGTCGAACTCGACGCAAGCCAGCTCCAGGATGCCCTGGTGGATCAGCAGATCCGCGTGCAGAACGCTGAAGCCGCCTACATCCGCAGTCGTGAAAACCTGGAAGTTATTCGCAACCAGGCCCGCAGCGACGTGGAAAAAGCTCAGCTTGACGCCCAGTTCGCGGTGGAGGATCTGCGCAAATACAAAGAAGGCGACTATCCCAAACAGCTCATGGAGGCGGAATCAACGATTACGATCCGTGAAGAGGAGTTGCGGCGCGCCCAGGACAAGCTGGAATGGTCGCGGGTGCTCTTCAAGGAAAAATATATCTCCCAGACCGAGCTGCAGGCGGATGAGCTGGCCGCGCAGAAAGCACAGCTCGATCTCGAACTGGCGCAGGCTGAGCTGGATCTGCTCAAGAACTATTCCAACAAGCGGAAACTGGACGAACTCGAGAGCCAGGTAAGCCAGACCGCCATGGCTCTTGAGCGTGCCGAGAGAAAAGCCAGTGCCGACGTGGTACAGGCCGAGGCGGAGCTGCGGGCCAAGGATTCCGAGTACCGCCGAGAAGAATCCAAGCTGGAGAAGATCGAGCAACAGATTGCCAAAACACGCCTGCATGCCCCGAAAGACGGGCTGGTGGTTTATGCTACATCGGCCCAGGCCAACTGGCGCGGCAATGTCGAGCCCCTTGACGAGGGGCAGGAGGTTCGCGAGCGGCAGGAGCTGATCTACCTGCCGGCACCCGATTCGGTCAAAGCCCAGATCAAGGTACACGAATCGGTACTGGACCAGGTGAAAGAAGGGCTGCCGGTGCGCATCACCACCAATGCGCTGCCCGGGCGCATCTTCCAGGGGCGGGTGGCTTTCATTGCCCCTCTGCCCGATGCCATGAGCGTCTGGCTTAATCCTGATCTCAAGGTTTACAATACCGATATTTACCTGGAAGGTGATGTCGCCGGACTGCGGACCGGCATGAGCTGTCAGGCGGAGATTCTGATCGATGAAATCGAGGATGCGCTCTTTGTCCCTCTGCAATCTGTGACCGTGCAGGAAGGCCGACGGGTGGTGTATGTGGAAAGTGCGCACGGATATGTCCCCCGACCGGTCGAGATCGGTCGCAACAACCGTCGCATGGTGCATATCCTCGATGGACTAGAGGAGGGGGAGAAGGTGCTGCTTTCCCCTCCGCTGGCGACCGGTTCCGAACGTCGCGAAAAAAAAGAAAATGAATCGCCCGTCGCTCCTCCCGGGATGAACGACTGATGCTGTCACCGACCGATCGCAGAGGTCTTCCCATAAGGCTTGAGGATGTCTGTAAAACCTACCTGGTGGGAGGCGAGGAGGTGCATGCCCTGGCGGGTGTTTCCATCGAATTTCTACCAGGCAGTTTTTGGGCCATCATGGGGCCGAGCGGCTCCGGCAAGAGTACTCTGCTGAACCTGCTGGGTTGTCTCGACCGCCCCAGCCGTGGGCGGTATTTTATTCAGGGACGCAATATTGCCGATTTGGCCGACGACGACCTGAGTGAGGTTCGCTTGCGGCACTTGGGCTTTATCTTTCAGAGCTTCAATCTCATCGCCCAGTTGAGCGTGCGGGAGAATATCGAACTGCCTCTGTTCTATCTTGGCTGGGAAGCCGACGAGAGCCGGCGGCGGGCGGAGGAGTTGGCGGAACTTGTCGGGCTCGAGCATCGCCTTGACCATCGTCCCAGCGAGCTTTCAGGAGGGCAGCAGCAGCGGGTGGCCATTGCCCGGTCGCTGGCCAACGACCCCGACATGATTCTCGCCGACGAGCCGACCGGCAACCTCGATACACCCACCGGAAATCAGATCATGGAACTCCTCGTCTCTCTCAACCAGCGCGGCAAGACCATCATCATGGTCACGCACGAAGCGGAGATCGCCGCTCACGCCCATAAGCGTCTTCACATACGCGACGGCCTCATCGACCGGATCGAAGGGTGAACCATGCGAAAACTCCGCATTGTCCGCAACATCCGCCTCGGCATCAAGAACCTGGTCGTCAATGGACTGCGCAGTTTTCTGACTATGCTCGGCATGGTGTTCGGCGTGGGAAGCGTCATAGCCATGCTGTCCGTAGGGGAAGGCGCCAGCCAGGAAGCGCTGGAACAGATCCGCCGGCTCGGCAGTGAAAACATCCTCCTGAAATCGATTAAACCCGTGGAAGATGAAAGCGCGTCCAAGCAGCGTACCTTCATCAGTATCTATGGTTTGACTTATGCGGATCAGCGACGCATCGAGGAAACCTTCTCCCAGGTTCGTCGCGTGGTTCCCGTTAAGGCGGTACGCAAGGAAGCACGCTATGGATCGCGGGCCATGGAGGTAAGAGCGATGGGCGTGACCCCGGGATGGTTCGACCTGGTCGAACGCCCCCTGCTTGCCGGCCGGGTTCTTGGTCGGGACGATCTCGACGGACACAGTTCCGCCGCGGTTGTCTCCGAGGCGGTCGCCCGCGAACTGCTGGCTCTCGAAAAGCCCCTCGGTTCCCAGATTGTTGTTCATGGAAACCTGTTCGAAATCGTCGGGGTGGTCCGGTCAGAGGAAAATCAGGGCAATGGCGGAGTTCAGGCTCCGGATCGTGAAAACGATATCTACATTCCTCTGACGACGGCACGGGACCGTTTTGGAGATATGATCATGAGAATGTCAACGGGCAGTCGCTCCCTGGAGCAGGTCGAACTGCACCAGATTATTCTCCAGGTGAATTCGACCGAACAGGTGGAATCCGTAGCGACGGGAATCACAACCCTGCTGGAGCGGTTCCACCGCAAAACGGATTATGAAATTCAGGTGCCGCTCGCGCTGCTGCGTCAGGCGGAGGCCACCAAGCGCACTTTCAATATCGTGCTGGGTTCAATTGCGGGCATCAGCCTGCTGGTCGGCGGGATCGGCATCATGAATATCATGCTGGCATCTGTCACGGAAAGAACTCGCGAGATCGGCATCCGCCGTGCGATCGGCGCCAAACAGAGCCAGATCGTAGGGCAGTTCCTGATCGAAACGGTGGTTCTCTCAACAACGGGGGGGCTTGTTGGGATCGGAGTAGGGCTGCTGATCCCCTGGCTGATCACATGGTTTGCCGGGATGACCACCGTGGTGACCGTTTCGAGCCTCATCCTCTCCCTGGTGATCAGCCTGTCGGTGGGAATTGTCTTTGGTCTTTACCCCGCCATTCGTGCAGCTCGTCTTGATCCCATCGAAGCCTTGCGACACGAATAACGCCTCCTTTGCCGGCAGGAAAAATTCGGGGCGGCTTGACAAATATAACGAACGCGGTAATAATTATGTCAATAAACCTTTGATTCGGGGTGTCCTTTTTCCCTCCTGGGGATGCCCCATATTTTTTGCCTGAAATTGCACTCCCTGATTTCATACTATTCTGAAGGTTCGATTTCCCGGTTAAGCCAGGTCAGGGCTTGCTCCAGGGTGCAGTTGCGCGCCAGTTTGACCAACCCCACCACATCACCAAAAACGCCACAGCGAAAACAGCGGAAATGACCCTCTTTGATCACCATTTCAGGGCGTCCGGGTCGCTCCATCTGGCATCCGGGGCAGAAAAAATGATGTCCTTCCCGTTTTAATCCCAGATCAACGGCAACGCGCTCGATGGCGTGATGGCGGGTGATTATCTCATCCATTTTGAATCGCTCATCCATTTCGTCCATGGCTCGTCTCCCAATGAATCCGTAGTCGTAACGATTCACCTCTCGGGGGCGTAACCCCTATGCTGAACATTTTTCCGTAGTCTTCACATGTTTACCAGATTGAGCGGGCTGGGCAAGGCTGCTTTTGAAGCGGACGATTTTTGTCGAAAGCTCTTTTTGTTGTTAAAATGATCCGGGACCGATAAAATAGCTCGAATTTTAATGACGCCGCAGGGCGTTTCGAAAAAAGGAGAAAAGATTTTGGTCGGATTGTTTTTAAGATGGTTCATTCTTACGCTGGCAATCATAGTTGCCGCCTACTTTCTCGACGGAATTCACGTGGCCGGGTTTGCTTCGGCTTTTTTTGCAGCTGCGCTGCTCGGCATCCTGAATGCCTTTTTCCGGCCCGTACTTTTCATTCTGACCCTGCCCATCAACGTGTTGACCCTGGGTCTTTTCACTTTCGTGATCAATGCCTTGCTGCTGCTCATGGTGTCCGGAGTCATTGGCGGCCTGATTGTCGACGGGTTTGGAGCAGCGCTGCTCGGTTCTCTGATCATCAGCCTGGTGAGCTGGCTTCTCAGTTCTTTCATCAACGACCGCGGACGCGTTGAATCCCTCAATATCGAACTGCATCGAAAGCGTGGCGATTACTGGGAGTGATTTAACCAGCAAATCCCAGGGTTACAGCAATACCCTTATCTGAATGGTTATAAGGTTTAATAAACATGAAATCTCTGATGCGTAAAACAGGCTCTTTTCTGATGGTTCTTTTTTTTCTGGCACTGATTGCCGGAGCTTTTATCTATTTCCGTGACACGGATGGACCGCAGATCACGATGGGGAGAGATCTCAAGTATGTCTCCGACAAGGCCTTAAAGGCCCAATTCCAGGATGATGCCGGGCTCAGGCATGTTGTTGTCGAGGTGAGCCAGAATGGTGTCACAAAGGAATTGTTTGTTAAAAATTTCGATGTCGGTGTGGCACAGAGCACCGAGGAATTTTCCCTGCAGGGGGCGCAGTTGCGCGATGGACCGGTGGAACTGCGTATTCGTGCCACAGATCGTTCGATTTATCGCTTTGGTGCCGGCAATACCAATGAAGTTGTACTGAACCTGACGTATGACGGGACGCCGCCGCGCCTCGATGTGCTCAGTACTGCACATAACATCAACCAGGGAGGCAGCGGGCTCATCGTCTATACGGCCAATGAGCAAATAGAAAAATCGGGCATTCGCGTCGGCGACATTTTTTTCCCGGGTTATCGCCTGACGGACGGCAATTATGCCTGCCTGTTTGCATTCCCTCATGACATGCCTTCGTCCGATTTCGCCCCGCGGCTTGTTGCGGTGGATCTTGCCGGCAACGAAGGGCTGGGGGGATTCTACTATCACTCGAACGCCCGGCAGTTCCGCCGCGACCGCATCAATATTTCCGATAATTTTCTCAACACCAAGATGGTTCAGTATGAAAAGCAGTTTCCCGAAGCGAAAACTCCGCTTGACGTTTTTCTTGCGGTCAATCGCAATATGAGGGTTGAGAACCGCCGGCAATTGCAGGAAATCGGGCGTCGCACGGCCTCCGATCCGCTGTGGGATGATACCTTTATCCGTATGAGCGGGGCCCCAATGGCGCAATTTGGAGACTACCGCAGCTACTATTACCAGGGGAACAAGATCGATGAACAGACTCACCTGGGGACCGACCTGGCTTCAACGCAGCATGCCGCTGTGCCGGCCGCCAATGACGGTGTGGTCGTTCTGGCTGATTTTTTTGGAATCTATGGGAATTGCGTGATCATTGATCATGGTCTCGGATTGCAGACCATTTATGCCCATCTGTCTCAGATTGAAGTTGCTGAGGGTGACTCTGTCAAACAGGGAGACACGGTGGGGCGAACCGGAGCGACCGGCATGGCAGGTGGCGATCATCTGCATTTCGGCGTTGCTGTTTCAGGTATCCCTGTGAATCCCATTGAATGGTGGGATGGCAGCTGGATCCGGAACAACATGACCAGCAAACTGGAGCGGGCGCAGTAAGACATCAAGGCAGAAAAGCAGGGTGATCAGCAGGGTATTGTTATTCCGCCAGGTTGTCGCCGTTCACCATGACAGGGGCAAAACCACTGCCTTCAGAACTCATGTTGGTCACCTGCCCGCGATAGACGCGGGAGGTGACGGCAAAAACCCGGTCTCGGTAAGCAAACAGGCGGAAGTCCACTTTGTGGGGTTTTTCCTGCCCCGGCAGAGTCAGTTGCGAAGGTGGGACCAGCGTTTGCGCAAGGGTGTCTTGATCCGGCAGGGTTTCGAACCGCTTGCGGCTGATCTTGGCCCCGATGTAAACCCCGCGGCTGCCGAAACGCGAAACCGGCTTGAAAACCAGCTCTTTTCGCTGCTGCCAGGCCCGCTCCCGCCCCAGTTGCGACAGCAGGGTGCTGTATGGAACCAGACGTTGCACTGTCTCGAGAATTCTCCTGTTCGCACACACCGCTTTCATCCATTCAGACTCCGACCACATCACCATGCGTCTTTTATCGCCCAGCAATGCATAAGTGAAGGGGTTGGGGGTCAGGCATACGCGCCTGTTCCGGTAGGCCTCGCGAACAGCTGACATCTCATCCGTCTCGAGGTAAAAATCACAATGCCGGTTATAGATCAGATCAATCGGCTCCCCCTGAAAATAGATGCCGTTCATATCAGCATACAATTCTGCGGGATCTGCAATGGTCGCTTTGACTCCCCAGGATTCGAAAAGGTCTGCGAAGGCCTGCATCTCCGGGTAAAGGTGCTGCTCCGACGGATTTTCATCCAGGACAAGGATGTGGCGGGGTTTTATGTTCCTGTCCCCGCGAAAACGGCGCAATTCCTCGGCGAAGGTTTCCAGCAGCTGATTGCATCTGCGTGGGGATGGAGCCTTTTTGTGAAGAACGTTTTCACTGGCATTTTCGGGGGAGTTCGAGAGCCAGCTCGGCAGTATGCCGCCGGCATTGGTGTTGACCTCAATCAGACGGGGGCCCTGCTCGGTGACATGAAAATCATACCCCATCATGACCGAATCGTGCCCAGGGTCGAAACCTGCAATCGGAGGGACTTCGGATTGAACGGCAGAGCGGTATTGCGGCAACTGGGACAGACGGTAGAGCGACCGGACCAGGCGTATCATTTCGGCGAGATCTCCGCATTTGAGCGGGACGGGCTGGCGTATGATGACTGATGATAAGTCGGACATAAAGGCTCCGAAGGTGTAAACTGTTCAGCATGGGAGTTACACCCCCGCGAAGTGAATAGCGCCCAGAAAGTTAAGGCAGATGGCGTTGCAAAATTGCATAGACTGTTGCAATGCTGTCCTTGTCAGCTGAGGCATCAGGGCAGGGGAATGCAGATTCGGACACGGGTTCCCTGCCCGGGTTCACTCTCGATCTGAAGAGATCCGTTATGGCTCTCAACGATGCGGGAGCAGAGAGAAAGACTCAGGCCCGCTGTTTTGCCCACCGGCGCTGAAAACGGTTTTCTGAAGTTTTCCAGCTCATCGTGACTGATGCCGTGCCCGCTGTCCTGAACGAGAATGCAGACCTGCTGATCCTGATGATATGTCGCAAGAGTCAGCAGGCCGCCGTTGGGCATGGCGTCTATCGCATTGTTGATCACCGCACGCACACAGTAACTCAGCTGTTTATAGTCGATGCGCACCTGAGGAAGTGTTTCGCCCATCTCCATTCGAGTTTTAATCCCCACCCGGTTGAGTTCGTCGTGCAGTTCACCGTGAACCGATCGCACCAGGTGATTAATATCCCATGCATCCAGAGTCGGAAAAAGGTCGTCCGAATAACTGATCGCCTCGTTCAGAAATTCTTCGAGTTTACGCGTTTCGCGTACGATGGATTCGATGAGATGCCTGCGATTATCCTGCTCCGGAATGTTTTTGCCAAGGGAGCGGGCGAACCCCCCGATAATCGTCAAAGGGTTGCGCACATTATGGGAGAAGTGAGAGACGATTTTCCCCACCAGCGCCATTTTTTCCATCCTCAAGATCAACATCTGCTGTTCTTCAAGGCGGCGATTTGCTTCTTTTACCTTGTCGAGTTCTTCCTGAAGCTGCTCGTGCAGGGCCGCGCGCTCGATGGCAAAGGAGACCGGCAAAGCGAAGTTTTCCAGGGAAGCAAGGTCGTTCTCAGAAATAGGGCGGGTGTTGATAATGTTGTCGGCGAGCAGCAACCCGACGCGGCGGCTACGGCTTTTAAGGGGAACAAGAATGATTTCCGCCACCTCGAGTGCAGCGACCTGATCGGCCTGAATGCCGGGTTCTTCCGACAGGTTATGGATTAAACGGGATGCTCCGCTGTTGAGCGTTTCGATAAACGGGTGATCGGAGTCGCTTAAAGGCACGGACAGGCAGTCGAGCAGGTCGCGGAAAACCTCTTTTTCCGAGGCAAATTTCTGTTCAAAAAAACGTTGCGCCATCTCCTGAAGACTGAAGCGGTTTTCTTCAATCTCCTGCCAGATGCGAGATGCGTCCTCCCTTCGCCTTGGGCCGACGGCTACATAGCCTTCGAGATTGCGGCGCTCTTTGTCGACCAGCAGAAGGATCGCCCTGTTGAGCCCGAATCCCTGCCCTGCCGTGATCGCTGTCAAAGCCAGCGAAATAATCTCATCGAGGTCGAGGGAAGATTGTATGGTGGAACTGACTTCGTGAAGAAACTGGAATTCCCGATTGCGGGCTTCGAGGTCTGATTGCAGAAACTGATTTTGGATGCGCCGCCGCTTGAGTTCATCTACGGCGAGGTGGAATAGCTCAGGAATATCACTGTGGCCCTGCGGTCCAAGTTCTTCCATGTCTCTCAGAAAATTCTGGCAGTCGAAGCATTTTTCCCGGATGCGGCGTGTTCGATCGGCAAGCAGATCTTCGTCCCCCGGTTGCAGGCGACGGCACTGCGACATTGAGTCCAGATCAGAATTCCAGCAGCAATGCGGTGACAAAGAGGTTATTCTCCGTAATAGGGGCAGTGATTCCTACCGCCGTGCGAAAGATCATCGTGAACAGATCACTACCTTAAATGTTACTTTAAGGGTCTGGGGTGGGGCAAGCAAAAAGCCGGCTCCAGTGGCCGGCTTTCCGAAGGTCGAAAAGAAGAGAAGAGGCAACAGGCGAAGAGTCAGGCTTCTCCAAAGCCGAAAATCTTGCGCGCCACCTGCATCAGTGAAGGCTTGTAGGTCTGTGGTTCTGTTTGAGCGAACAATGCTTCACGCTCTTCCGGGGAAATCTGGACATCGATGGTTCCGAGATTAGACTCGCTGAGCTTCTGCGCTATTTCGGAAAATTCAACGGAATCGCTTTTCCGAACCGAAGACGAGGATTCAGCAACTTTTGATGCGGACACCGCCGCCGGGTCAGGTGCCTTGCCGATCTGAGCATTGGAAGACGTCTGCTGCGCCTGATTCTGCTGCGCCTGGAAGCCCTGGAGCCAGTTGATAAGATTGGAAGCGATGTTCATAACGCATACCCATTTAAGGTGGAATTCGTGGAATTCAATGATTAGGTATTATTTATATTCAGAAGATAATTGATAGCCAGAGCTTTTTCAACAAAAAAATGAATCTCATCATTAGTTTTTTGTATTTTTTCAGGGATGGATTGCTTCATCCGAAAAAAGAGGGGGATAAAGAGATGTTCAATCGGCAATTATGGCGTAAAATACCAGCAGATTCCTCCATGAGGCCGCCTCTTCAGAAACGGCTGGGTGGTCGCCGCTGAAGTTGCGGTTCCTGCAATGAGAGGGGGACGATCACTCTTGTATTTTTCGGGAAAGGATATGATGAAAAAAAACAAAGCCCTCCGCCTGGAAGATTATTGCCCCGCGCCCTACCTGGTTGATTCCGTCGATCTTCGCTTCGAACTCGACCCTGCTGCAACGCTGGTGCGGGCAACCCTTGCAATGAGGCGCAATCCCGAAGCGGATCCCAACCAGGATCGGCTCATCCTTGACGGAAACCACCTTGATCTGAGCTCCATCCGGCTGGATGGGCGGGAGCTCGATGCGGATCGCTTCCAGGTTGATGAAACACACCTCGCTATTGCAGGCGTACCGGAGACGTTCACGCTGGAAACAGAAGTGGTCATCCACCCGGAAGAAAATACTGCGTTGGAAGGGCTGTATCTGTCCGGCGGGAATTTCTGTACTCAGTGCGAGCCGGAAGGGTTTCGGCGCATCACCTATTTCCCTGATCGCCCGGATGTCATGGCGACTTACCGGGTGACCCTGGTGGCCCAGCGAGAGCAGTTTCCGGTTCTGCTCTCCAACGGCAACCTGGTGGCCCACGGCGACCTCGACGCAGGGCGCCACTTTGCCGAGTGGGAGGACCCGTTTCGCAAGCCTTCCTATCTTTTCGCCCTGGTCGGCGGGAAGCTCTCCTGCCTGGCAGACAGCTATACCTCAGCGTCGGGCCGTTCCATCACCCTTCAGGTCTATGCAGATGCCCGTCATCTCGGTCAGTGCGCCCATGCCATGAAGTCGCTTAAGCAGGCGATGCGATGGGATGAGCAGCGTTTCGGCCTGGAGTGCGATCTGGATCAGTACATGGTCGTGGCAGCCGATGATTTCAATATGGGCGCCATGGAGAACAAGGGACTCAACATCTTCAATTCAAAATATGTGCTGGCGGCGTCGGAAACAGCCACTGACGCTGATTTTCAGAACATTACCAGCGTGATCGGTCATGAATACTTCCATAACTGGACCGGCAACCGCGTAACCTGCCGCGACTGGTTTCAGCTCAGCCTGAAAGAGGGATTGACTGTTTTTCGCGACCAGGAATTCAGCGCCGACATGACCGCGCGCCCCATTCAGCGCATCTCGGATGTCCGCATTATCCGTGGACCTCAGTTTGCGGAGGATGCGGGTCCGATGGCGCACCCGGTGCGCCCCCGCTCTTACGTGGAGATCAACAACTTCTATACCCTGACGGTGTACAACAAGGGGGCCGAAGTGATCCGCATGATCCATACCCTGTTGGGGGAAAAGGCCTTCCGCGCCGGGATGGACCTTTATTTCCAGCGCCATGACGGACAGGCCGTGACCACCGAGGATTTTGTGCGCGTCATGGAGGATGCGAGCGGCATCGATCTGGCCCAATTTCGCCTGTGGTATGAACAGGCGGGGACTCCCGAGGTTCATGTGGAGCGCCACTACGATACGGAGCGGCAGCGCTATCGCCTCACCTTCACTCAAAGCTGCCCGCCGACACCCGGACAATCCAACAAGGAGCCGTTTCATATCCCTGTCGCCGTCGGCCTGCTCGACCGCAGGGGGCGCTCCATGCATCTGCAGCTGGAGGGTGAAGCCAGGGCGAAGGAGACACGGGCCAGGGTTCTGAGCCTGACTCAGGCGTGCCAGACTTTTGAGTTTGTCGATGTGAAGCAGGAGCCGGTCCCGTCCCTTCTGCGCGGATTCTCGGCGCCCGTCAAGATGAAGTGCGACTATACCGATGAGGAACTCGCGTTCCTGGCCGGGCATGATGAAGATGAATTCAATCGCTGGGATGCCGGACAACAGCTCGCCGTCCGCATTCTGCTGCGCCTGGTTGACGATCTGCGCGAGGGGCGGCCGCTGCAGGCAGATAATCGTCTGACCGATGCTTTGCGGGACACGCTGGAGAATCCTCGTCTTGACCGGGCTTTTAAAGCCCAATGCCTGATCCTGCCGGATGAGAACTATCTGGCGGACCAGATGGAGGTTGCCGACCCCTCTGCCATTCATCACGCCCGCCAATGGCTGAGAGAGCATCTGGCTGCGGATCTGCGCAAAACGCTTCTTAATACCTGGCAGGATAACCTCGAAGCCGATCCGCAGCAGGTCGACGCGGCTACGGTCGGTCGGCGTTCTCTGAAAAATGCCTGTTTGAGCTATCTCTCACTGCTTGACGACGAAATCTTCATCGAGCTGTGCGCCAACCAGGCGCAGCTGGCTCACAATATGACCGATGTCCTTGCTGCACTCGGCATCCTCACGCATCGGGACTGCCCCCAGCGCGAAGAGCAGATGGCCGCCTTTTATCGCAAATGGAAGAGTGAGCCGCTGGTCATCGACAAGTGGCTGAGCCTGCAGGCGCAGTCTTCGCTGCCGCAGACCCCGCAGATCGTCGAAAATCTGCTGCGGCATGAAGCGTTCAATATCAAGAACCCGAATCGCGTGCGTGCCCTGATCGGTGCTTTCTGTCAGGGAAATCCCTATCACTTTCATGCGCAGGATGGACGCGGATATGCCTTCCTGGCAGATCGGATCCTGGAGATCGATTCCTTCAATCCGCAGGTCGCCGCAAGGCTGACGACGCCGCTGGGGCGTTGGCGGCGCTATGATGCCGGACGACAGCAGTTGATGAAGACACAGCTCGAGCGGATTGCCGCCCGGGAAGATCTTTCCCGCGATGCCGGCGAGATCGTCGAAAAAAGCCTGGCGTCCCTGGAGAACGATTCATGAACGGCGTTTTTATCGTCGGCTGTGGAGGGCTCGGGAGAGAAGTCGCCGCACTCTGGCTGGAAAAAGGGCAGAGAGTGGCTGCCCTGGTGCGGCAACCCCATCCTCCAGGTTTCTTTACGTTATCCGGAACTACTTTCCGGTCTCAATGCCTGCCGAGAGCAGGACGAAAACGATTGACTCCTTCCCGAGAAGCCCATGTTCGTGACCTATTTTCGCATTGACCTGTCGGCGGAGGAATATCTGCGCTATTACAAAGGAACCGCCCGGTTCATTCAGGTGCGAGCCGAAGACGGCCGCAGGGTGCGCCTGCCGGCGGGCAATCTGCGTTCCTTTGTCACCGCTACCGGCATTCATGGGCGCTTTCGACTGTGTTTCGATGCATCTCATAAAATCATCAGCATCGACAAGGTGGGATAATCCACGGTTTTTTCCATATAGGATATATTAAACAAAAAGTGTTTTGCAGAAATGCGAAATCTTTTCGCTGAATTGCATAAAAATAGAATAATGCATGTCTGGCAATATGTTAGATCTAAAAATATAAAGTCGTTTCTAGCTATAAAACTGGAAGCCTGAATATTTTTGCAATACAGCAAAGAAAAAATCCCACCCTTTAAGATCAAAGTGATACGATCCAAGTAGCTGTAAACAAAAGATTTGTACGATTTTAAAACTGTATTTTAAAATTTGGTACAGCTATTGCTCTTTCCTGGAGAAACGTATTTATCAGAGCCACACGACAATGGGCAACCCTTGCAGACGGCTGGCATCTATAGACGCAACGGGCGGGAGGAGTGCATGAAAGCAAATATCAACGGGACGCAGATCGGGTACGACGACTTTGGCAAAGGACCGGCGGTGCTGTTTGTCCACGGCTACCCCTTGAACCGGAAAATGTGGCGCAAGCAGGTGGAGCCATTGGTCGCTGACGGTTTCCGCGTGATCCTGACCGACCTGCGTGGTTTCGGTGAAAGCGACATAGGCGCGGAAAACCCCGAGGGATTGTCCACGTACAGCGACGACCTTGTGGGGCTGCTTAATTACCTGGGAATCGGTCGAGCAGTAGTGTGCGGCATTTCCATGGGAGGATATGTCCTTTTCGATCTTCTTGAGCGCTATCCTCAGCGCGTGGTCGGGGCCTGCTTTGTCGTGACGCGGCCGGTGGGCGACGATGTTCAGGAAAAAGTCAAGCGCGCCGAACTGCGAGCCGCTCTCGAAGCGGGGGAAACGGACAAGGTTCGCGAGGCTTTCCTGCAGGTGATGATGACACCGGGGAAGAGAAAATCACGTTCAGCGGATATGCGCGAAGTCTGCGAGTGGGTTCGCGGAGCCGACCCTCGCAGCCTGGCAGCCGGGCTGGAGGCGATCGGCCGGCGTAAAGACTACACGCCGATTCTGAAGAACCTCTCTCTGCCGACCCTGGTAGTCGGAGCCGACCAGGATCAGGCGATGCACCCGCGCCACTCGGATCTGCTGGCCAGCCGTCTTCCCAATTGCTTCCGGTCAGTCAGCCTCAAAGGCGGGCACCTGGTCAACCTGGAAAAATTCCAGGCCTTCAACAAACATCTGCTGGAATTTTTACGCGGCATCGGCCCGGAGCCGGCGATTGACGACGAGGACGAGGAATTTATCGACCAACCTGTTTGAGTATCATGTGACGTGATCGGCCGATGGCCGATCACGTCACTTCATTGAGACATTCCCAGGCCACTTCCACCACATTCTCCAGCACATCCAGCTCAATATTAAGCGGCGGCATGAAGTAGATGACATTGCCCAGGGGGCGCAGAAGTGCACCTTTGGCCAACGCCTTGCGGAAGAACTGGTATCCGCGGCGCTCCTGCCAGGGGTAGGGGGTATTGTCTTTCTTGTCGGCGACCATCTCAATCGCCGTCACAAAGCCGCAGCGACGCATCTCTCCCACATGAGGATGCGCCTCGAAGCGCTGCCGCGCATGATCGAGCAGAGCCATGCGCGGCTTGAGGTTTTCCAGAATGTTCTCCTGTTCAAAAATATTCATGACTTCCACTGCAACGGCGCACGCCAGCGGGTTGCCGGTATAACTGTGGGAATGAAGGAATGCCTTGAAGGATGAATAATCATCGTAGAAGGCTTCGTAGATTTCATCCCGCGTCATCGCCACCGACAGGGGGAGGTAGCCGCCGGTGATCCCTTTGGACAGGCAGAGTATGTCAGGGCTTGTGCCGGAATGTTCGTTGGCGAACAGCTTGCCGGTCCGGCCGAAACCGACGGCGATCTCATCCGCAATGTAGTGAACTTGATACTGGTCACACAGGGCCCGCAGTTTTTCGAGATAAACCGGTGGATACATGCGCATGCCTGCGGCGCATTGAATCAACGGCTCGATGATGACCCCGGCGATCTCCTCGTGGTGTTCGGCCACCATCTGTTCCATCGGTGCAAAGCATTCGGCCTGGCAGTGGTCGCGATGCAAGCCATAGGGGCAGCGAAAGCAATCTGGACCGGCCACCTGGAAGCCCTGCATCAGGATCGGCTGATAGATCTGTCGATAAAGATCGCAGCCGCTGACCGCCAGCGCCCCCAGGGTTTCGCCATGGTAGGCATCTGTGACGGAAACGAAGCGGGTTTTGCCCGGCTTGCCCGACTGCTGCCAATACTGGAAGCTCATCTTAAGGGCAACTTCCACCGCTGCAGAGCCATTGTCGGCAAAAAAGACGCGTGTCAATCCCTCGGGGGTTTTTTCCACCAGCCGCCGTGAAATTTCGACCGCCGGCTCATGGGTGAATCCGGCAAAAATATGATGAGCGATCTTCTCCGACTGCTCGCGCAGAGCGCGGTTGAGCCGCGGGTTGTTGTGTCCGAACAGGTTGACCCACCAGGAGGAAACCGCATCAACGATGCGTTCGCCCTCCGGAGTGATCAAATACGACCCTTCGCCGCGCGCGATGGGGATCGGCGGGAAGTCCTCATGGTCTTTTTCCTGGGTGCAGGGGTGCCAGACATGACGGCGATCAAGCTGGATGAGCTGTGATGTATCCATGGAGCAGAACCTCTTTGAAAAGCTTTTAAAACTGTTCAGCATGAGGGCGTAACTTTAATGACATAGGGCATTTTTTGCCATCCCTGGCGCCAAACACCCCTGACATGGGAGTGACGCCCCCGCGACGTGGATAATTATCGGTTTTATGCGGGCCGTTCAGGTCGAACCGATCTCGGGCCAGGCCAGG
>JAXHUR010000140.1:0-3376 GCA_034189505.1 Thermodesulfobacteriota bacterium
GCGCCAGCACCAGGTCGACCCGATGTCCCTGCTCGGAGAGACCCCGGGCAAGATGAACCATCACCCGTTCGGCGCCGCCGCTGCCCTGCAGCGAACGCATGAATAGTGCGATATGCATCGAGGAATTGGATCGGTTTTCAGAGTTCATGAGGCCAGGGGGATCAGCAACAGGGTTATTGGGAACGGGCATCGTCATCCCCTTAACGCGGCAACCTGGAGAAAGCCTCAAGCAGTCTGTCGATCTGCTCGGAGGTGTGCGCCGCACTGACACTGCAGCGCAACAGGCTCTTTCCTTCAGGGGCCGCAGGCGGCAAAACCAGATTGACGTAGACACCCTGTTCGAGCAGGGTCTTCCATTGATGCAGGGCCTCTTCCTGAGCACCGGTAAACACCGCAATCACCGGGCTGACCTCCGGACCGAGTTCAAAACCCAGTTGCTGCAGGCCGGTATAAAGTTGATGAGCATTGCGCCACAGCGCCCGGCGCAGGCCCGCCCCTTGCGCGACCGCCTGCAGGGCCACCCGCACCGAGGCGATGGTGGCCGGCGACGGGGAGGCGGTGAAAACGTAGGACCGGCTGGCGTAGCGCACCAGGTCGAGCTCGGGGTGTTTGCTGACGCAGAATCCGCCGATGGCCCCCAGGCTCTTGCTGAAGGTGCCGATGATAAAGTCGACCTCGTGGAGCACGCCGGCCTCTTCGGCAAGTCCTCGCCCCCCGGCTCCGAGAACTCCCAGGGAATGCGCCTCGTCGACCATCAGCCAGGCGCCGTATTTCTTCTTCAGTTCGGCGATTTCGGCCAAAGGCGCGCGGTCGCCGAGCATGCTGTAAATCCCCTCGACGATGATCAGGGTGTTTTCCGCCCGCCCGCCGAGACGCTTCAGACGCTTTTCGAGGTCGGCCGGGTTGTTGTGCCGGAAGCGGATGAGGTCGGCGCCGCTCATGCGACAGCCGTCGTAGATGCTGGCGTGGGAGTCGCCGTCGATGAGGAGAGTATCGCCCGGGCCGGTCAGGGTGGAGATGACCCCGAGGTTGGCTATGAACCCGGTGGAGAAGACAATGGCCTCGCTGCAGCCGAAGAAGTCGGCCAACTCCCGCTCTAGGGCAAGATGGCCGGCGTAACTGCCGTTGGCCATGCGCGAACCGGTGGTGCCGGTCCCCTCGGCGCGCATTGCCCGACAGGCGGCTTCCGTGCATGCCGGATCGAAGGTCAGGCCGAGATAGTTGTTGGTCCCCGCCAGAAGGACCTCACGCCCGGCGATGCGGGCCTCGGTCGGCGAAAGAATCTCGTCGATGACCACGTTGAAGGGGTCGACACCCAGGGCAGCCAGATTCTTGCGGGCGGTTGCGACCGCGTTCAGCCTTTTGAAAAGTCCCATGGTTCAGGCCTCGAGTTCCTGCTGGATCTGCAGGGTAAAATCGCGGACCGTGCGGATCTCGGAGAGGTTGTTCAGGGGAAAGGAGATATCGAAGGCATCCTCCACCTCCTGAACGATCTCCATCACCAGCAGGGAGTCGAGGCCAAGATCATTGACGAGCTCCGTCTCCTCTTCGAGGGGTGCGGGGTTCTTGGCAAAACGCCCGAGGATCGTTTGAACTTCTGCAAGGATTGTCGGATAGTCGGTCGTGGACATTGGGTTCTCCATGGTATGCATCGGGTCAACGCCCGAGAGTACGGCGCAGCCCTTCGCGCAGATCGATTTCAGGGCGCCAGCGGGTCGCCGAGCTAAAGAGGGTATTATCACAGATCCAGTCGTCGTGGCAAAGCTCTCTGACCTTGCCGGGGGTCAGCATCGGCCGGTATCCGCCGAGGCGCGCCGCAGCGGCGTTGAGGTGCGCGGCCGCTCTCAGCAGCCCCTGCGGCACGGCGATGCGCCGGACCGGACGCCCATAGAGCTGCGCACCGATCTGCCGGACCTCCTCCCAGCAGTAACCCCGCACCCGGCCGTCATGCAGCTCACAGCAGCCGCCGCTCCCAGCGTCGCTCTGCAGCCAGCAGAGAACCGCCCGGGCGAGATCGGTGACGAAAAGCAGCGAAAAGCGCCCTTCGCCTCTGCCGGGGCTGAAGAGCACCCCGCGGCGCAGCCACTGCAGCAGCGGCAGAAGTTCCCGGTCGCCCGGACCGTAGACGGCCGGCGGACGCAGAATCATCCAGTTGAAGTCGGAGGCTTCGTCCTGCAGGACAAGCTCGCTTCGCCGCTTGCTCGCGGCGTAAGCGGACAGAGTCGGCTCGCGGGCGGCGAGGGAGGAGAGCAGCAGAAAGCGGTCACATTCCTTCACCTCGCGGACCGCACGGACCAGGTTTTTGACGCCGGCGACGTTGGCCGCCGCGAAATCCGCGGCGCTTCGCCCGCGCACCGCCCCGGCGCAGTGAACAACGGCGCTCGTTCCGGCAACCAGGAGACGCAGGCTCTGCGTATCGCCCAGATCGCCGGGGATCCATGTCAGCCCCGGCGCCTCGAAGCAGGAGGACCGGGAGGTCGGTCGCACCAAGGCCCTGACGCGCAGATCCGCCTGCAGAAGCTGGCGGAGGATCGCACCGCCGATAAAGCCGGTCCCGCCGGTGACGGCCACGGTAAAGGGATTCCTGGCCGCAATCCTTTCCACTGGTTCAGACATCGATTCTCAACTGCCGGTCTGCCTGACAGCCTGCTTTTCCTGAGGGGGAATGTCCTGCTGGCGCTGAAGAAAGCTTTCCCGGGCGGCGGTCCGCGAGAGTTTCCCGGACGAGGTCTGCGGGAGGGTATGCGGGGGGACGAGTTCAACAAGGCAGTCGATGCCGAATTCTTCGCGGACGCGGCGCCGCAGCTCCTTCATAATCCGGGTGCGTTCCTGCTCGTCGCTGTTGCGGCACTGGACAACGAGAACAGCGGTCTCCTCGCCCTGCGCATCGGGAACCGAAAAGGCCGCGGCATCGCGCGGGCGAACGCCCGAAAGTTCTTCGGCCAGACACTCCAGGTCCTGCGGCCAGATGTTCCGGCCATTGATGATGATCAGGTCCTTCTCCCGCCCGGTAATCACCACCTGCCCCCCGACCAGATAGCCGAGATCGCCCGTGTTGAGCCAGCCGTCGGCGCTCAGGGATTGCGCGGAGGCCCGCGGATCGTTGAGGTAGCCACTCATCACGCTCGGGCCGCGCACGTGCAGAATCCCGCAGTGCCGCTCCGGCAGCGTCTTTCCCGCGGCGTCGCGGACCTCGAGCTCGTGGCCGGGGAGAACGGTGCCGCAGAAGGCAAGCTCTTTCGCGTCCTGGTCTGCACAGGCGTCATCAACAGGAACGGCCACACCTTTTTCGGTCAGGGCCTGTCGATCGATCCGATCGAGCTCAATCCCTTTGTCGAGGGGGGCGAAGCTGATGGCCAGGGAGCACTCGGCCATC
>JAXHUR010000141.1:0-3349 GCA_034189505.1 Thermodesulfobacteriota bacterium
GTACCGCCACTTCTAATTTCGGTTCCCCATAATTCAAGTATTTTACACCGCCGCAGCAATGCGGCTTTTTTATTCAAATTGAAATAGATTCAAGCAAAGAACAAACGCCGTTATAAAAAACAGCTCTCCCATGATTTGCTTAAAAAAATCCTTTATTCCTGAACTTCTTTCAACTATTATCCTTTTATTACATATTTTAAATCTTGCGGCATTTTTATTGCACAGTTATTGCAGAATCTAAAATTCTACCTGAAGAAATTCCCGACATTTTCACTCTACAAAATGCATTTAGAATGAAAATGTCAATTTTTCATGATATGCTAATGTTTGATTTGTCAACTCAAACCCTTTGATTGGGCGACGAATTTTTATTTTATGGAATATGCAGAGGTCTACATCGAGGAAATTCCTTCCGTCCCGCAGGTTCTGCTGGAGCTGCTGCGCCTTTTCCACCAGCCGATGGTGGAATTTGGTGATATCGCCCACATCATCGAGCAGGATCCGGCTATTTCCGCAAAGATTCTCCATATTGCCAACACCTCCTTCTACCGCCAGTGGTCAGAAATCAAGCATATCCGCCAGCTGCTGGTGGTCATGGGGATCGATGAAGTCCGCCACATCGCGGTCACCAGCGCCATTTGCCAGTATTTCAGTCAATTTTCCGAGCATCAGGAGGATATTGTCACCGCGATCTGGGCACGTTCACTGCTCTGTGGGCATATCGCCCAGGAACTGGCGCGCCTGGTCGGCTATCACTCTCCAGATGAAGCTTATACAACCGGCCTGCTCTCCCGTTTCGGCCAGCTTGTGCTGTTGAAGAATCACCCGGACACCTATCTCGACATCCTCTTCATGGACGATCCGGATTCTGCCGTCGAGCAGGCCGAGAAAAAACTTTTCAACGCATCTCATGCGCAGCTCGGCGCCGCGGTGATCCGGCATTGGCCGCTGCACCCCTTCGTCGCCGACGCGATTCTGTTCCAGAACACGCCCCAGGCAGCCTTGAGCGATGCATCGAATCTGGTCAAGCTGCTCAACCTGGCGGCAAATCTGACCCAGAGCGTGCTGCGCGGGCCGGACACCCCGGACACCCGCCCCCATGACGATCTGTTCGGACTGAATGAAGCGCTGCTGGCTGAATGCCGCGATCGCGCGCGGAGAACGGTTCTTGACTGCGCCCACCAGTTCGGCATCCATTCGAGTCTGATCTTCCCTTCTACCGACAAGCCCAACCGAGAAGAGAAAACCGCGACGCACCGGCAGATGCGGCACAAACTTTCGCAGTACGTCCGACATGCAGCCTTGACCGGAAGCAGCGAACTCGATGCGTCTCCGGCCGACACCCCTGAGCAGATCTTCGATCGCATCCGGCAGGAGCTGACTATCGCTTTTGGGTTGCAGGATATCCACTTCCTGACTTACGACGAAGAGAATCACTCGCTTCACCCCCTGCCGACAGTGGATGATGGGCAGGATTTACTGCGCGAGCTTCATATCAATGTCGACAAATCAGCCAGCCTTGCCGCCAGGGCCCTGAAAACTGGCCGGATCCACTGCACCCTCGATTTCATGGAGGAGGACGATCCTGCTGCTGTCATCGATCAGCAGCTCTGCCGCCTGCTCCATCAGGATGGTCTGCTGTTCCTCCCGCTGCGCGACTGCGAAAAATACCTCGGCGTCATTTTCGCAGGGGTCTCGGAATCGCGCTGGCAACGCATAAAGCCCCCGACCATCGGCATTGAGCTGTTTTCACAGCATATCTCACGCTACATGGCGCGCACCCTGAGGCTGATCGACATCCACCGCAAAAAGCTCACCGATCAGCAGGAGGAGATGCGGGTTGAAGCCCGCAAGCTGGCTCACGAAATCAACAATCCTCTCTCCATCATCAACACCTACCTGTTCACCCTGACCACCAAGCTTGGCGAGGATCACGACGCATCGGATGAAATTTCCGTCATCAGGGAGGAGATTCTGCGCATCGGCGGCATACTTGCCAGACTCAGAGAAATCGGCACAGACAAAGAGGATGAAAAAGGTCCCCTGCAGCTCAATCAGACGATTGAAGACCTGATCAAACTCTTCCAGCAGACTTGGTTCAAAGGTAAAGCGATTCAGACCGAGATTTCTCTCGACGGCCGCATCCCACCTCTGGCCGTCGGCAGCGCCGCGGTCAAACAGATTCTGATCAACCTTGTCAGAAACGCCGTGGAAGCTCTGCCGGACGACGGGCTGCTGCGGATTACGACCCGCGACGGGATCTATAAGAACGGGCAGGTCTTCGTGGGGATGAAAATTGAAGATAATGGTCCGGGCATCTCTCCGGAGATTCTGAAAAATTTATTCAAGCCTGTCGTCAGCACCAAAAAAGATCACAGCGGATTGGGCCTTTCCATCGTCAAAAACCTGGTCGACCGCATGGGGGGAGAAATCTCCTGCGTCAGCGACCCGGAGACCGGAACCATTTTCGACATTCTGATTCCACGCCGGACAGTCGACTCAGGTTCAGGCAGTGAAAGTGGCGACGTTTCCACCTCAGCGGAAGAATGATTTGTATTATGCCGATTGGATCTTCGAAAATTCTGATCATCGATGATGAAGACAGAATCCGCTCGGGGCTGAGTGCGGTTCTGCTGCAGGCCGGCTACGAGATCGCCTGCGCTGCAACCGGCCGTGATGCGATGACCCTGCTGAGCGAAAACGATTTCGGTCTGGCGCTTCTCGATATCAACCTGCCCGACGTCAGCGGACAGCAGGTTCTTGATTTCATCCGCCGCCGCGAAATCGACACCTTCGTCATCATGGTCAGCGGCGAATCGACGTTCGAGCAGGCCACGGCCGCATTGCGCAGGGGGGCTGCAGACTTCATCGCCAAGCCCTACGACCCCCAGAAACTTCTCGACACAATCTCTTCTGTTCTCAAAAAACGTCAACGCAAAAAAGAGTATCTCAAGATCCAGGAGCGGCTGCAGGGCTCGGAAGAGCTGCACCGGTTCATTGTCGACAACTCGCCCGACCTCATTTTCATGCTGGACGAACAGGGCTACTTCTCTTTTCTCAACGAGAGATCCCGCCAGCTTCTCGGCTGCCAGAGCGAGGATTTTCTGGGACGGCATTTCTCCGAGATCGTACTCAACCAGGATATTGAAAAGGTATCCCAGTCATTTCGCTCCCTCAACCGTGGCGGCCATCAGGCCACGCGCAGCATGGAACTCCGGCTGCGCCCGCGCAACGGGGGAGATGTCCGGCATGTAGAAGTCTGGGCAATTTCAGTGGAGATGAACTCTCTCGGCGTTTACGCGACCCAGCGCGACCCGGGCCGCCCCATGGCCGGCATATACGGCGTGGC
>JAXHUR010000142.1:0-3232 GCA_034189505.1 Thermodesulfobacteriota bacterium
TGCGGAGGAAGCGGAGCAGTACCGGGCGAAAATGGGAAATCGGTCGCCCGCGGAAGTCCTCAAGGAAGTCTCGCGTCTGGAGGACGAGATGTACAAGGCGGCTTCGGAGCTGGATTTCGAGGCGGCTGCACGCCTTCGGGACGACATCTCCGAATTGAAAGAGGCGGCGCTGCGGACGGGCTAGTGCGATTGGGGCCTATGAAGCCTGCTGGTTTGGTAGCTACGCACGGCAGGGCATCCCTTGCAAAACACGCCCGTGAATACGTCCCTGTAGGGCTCGGTCGCGCCATCCCTGGCGCTCCACGGTTTTGCAAGGGATGCCCTGCCGTGCTAGTTCGAGCTTGGGCGTTATCGCTTGGGGCCAACGATGACAGCCGCCTGTAACGGCTGATTTCTTCCGTATCGGGAGATCTGGCTGAATACCCGTTTGTCCACTGGCAGGTACTGCTTGTCGGCGACGGTTTCGCCGGCTTCCATGTCTATTTCCGGGTCGTGAAGGTAGACGAACTGGTCATCGATGGCACACACCGTGACCCAGTGAGGGACGCGGCTACGGTTCAGTTGCCAGGTGCTGATCAGAATGACGGGGACACGGCCTTCGTGCAGTGCCTCTTCCATGGCTTCCAGCGTTAAAGGGTCATGGTGTAGCTCGATGGCGGTCTGGCCTATGTCGTGCAGGAAGCCCTCATGGACCAGTTCCAGGACCCGCTTCTTGTCTTCGCTCCTGACGGTGTCTTTGAACAAGGCACCTTCTATGCTGATCCACGCACTGGCTTCAAAGCCCCGGTTCCAGGCCGACAGCGCCAGCCCGTGGGGGCCGCAGCCGCCGTGGCCGGCGAGCATGAAGATGGTGGTCGCCTCGCGCCAAATTCTGAGTTCTTCCAGGGTTGTGAGCGGTTGTTGCTCATCCAGAGCGGCCATGGCCATGATCAGTGCGGCGGGGCCGCAGGAAAAGTCCGTGGTCTGTGGGTAATAGGGCACTGCGGGAAATTCCCGGGACGGCGCGTAGAACAGGATTCGTCGCTCAAAGCGCAGGGCATCGCCGTGGTCGTCATAGTAGTCCCGGTAGGTTCCGAACTGCCGGTACCCGAGACGTTTATAAAGATTGATGGCGCCTTGGTTATCCTCCCGTACCTCCAGTCTCATGACGATGCGGCCCGCTTCTATAGCTTCTGATTCGGCTTCCCGAACCAGCTTTTCACCCACGCCCTGGCCGCGCACCGCCGGCGAGACGGCAATGGAGTAGATTCGGGCCATCCGGGTAGCGGCGCTCATCAGGACAAGGCAGTAGCCCACCAACCCACCATTGTTTTCTGCGACGATCAACCGGTCGCGGGGCATTTCCAGAAAACGCCGGAAGCTGCGCCGGGACAGACGGTCTTCGGTGAAACACCGGTTTTCGAGCACAACCAGGGTGTCCAGGTCTTTGCTGGAGGCTTGTCGGAGCTGGAGATCGGGCATGCGATGGTGGCCTTGAGTAAAGCGTTGAGGGTGTTTCGGCGGGCTTCCCGTACCGAGCTATTATGGTAGAGAGGCTGGTTCGCGGAAAGCGGGCAAATATGCGTAAAAGCACGCATCATGCGCCGATTGTGTGGGTATTGTTACCGGCGTATTGTTGCGGCAGATAGCACAGGCAATAACCTTCAGGGAGGAACGCCTTTAATGTCCCGATTGCTCATTGTAGTGGACCGCGCCAAAGACTGGGCGCCGTATTACCCCAGTGAAGATGTGCTGACGTTCGATCAGTATCTTCAGTTCTCGGCGCCGCCGGCGAGCCGGGTACGGGTTATCAATCTGTGTCAGAGTGCCAAATACCTGAGCCGGGGCTACTATTGCTCATTGTTGGCGGAAGCCCGTGGTCATCATGTGGTGCCCTCGGTGATGACCCTCAATGACCTGAGTCGCAAGGGGCTTTTTTCTCTGGAGCTGGAAGAGCTGGATGCCAGTGTCATCAACTGGCTGGAGGCCGCCGGTTCGGCGATTGACCCGGCCAGTGATGAACGTGAGGCGACTCACGAAGTCAAAATCCGGACCTACTTTGGCCAATCCGAACATCCGGAGCTCAAGCCGGTCGCCCGTGCGTTGTTCGAGCGCTTCCCGTGCCCGGTTCTTGAGATCGTCTTCAAGCGCCGCAAGCAGTGGCAGATCGAGTCCATGAAACCGGCCGCCCCGGCGGATCTTGGTGAACAGGAGCAGGATGGGTTCGCTGCCGCCCTGGATCGTTTCAGCAGCATGGTGTGGCGTAAACCCAGAAGCCGTCGCCGGTACCGCTATGATCTGGCGGTGCTGGTCAATCCGGATGAGAAAATGCCCCCGAGTGACAAGGTTGCCCTGAAGCGGTTCGAGAAGGCTGGTCGCAAGTTGGGTATCAATGTCGAGCAGATTACCCGACGGGATTATATGCGCCTGCCGGAATACGATGGTCTGTTCATCCGGGAAACCACGGCCATTGACCACCATACCTACCGCTTTGCCCGCAAGGCGGCCGCTGAGGGCATGGTGGTTATCGATGACCCGGTATCCATCCTGAAATGCACCAACAAGGTGTTTCTTGCTGATCTTCTGAACAACAACAAGGTTCCCACCCCCAAGACTCTAATCCTTTCGAAAGACCAGAAGAATGCTGTCGAGCAGGTGGCCAGTGAGCTGGGCTTCCCGGTGGTCATCAAGATTCCGGACGGGGCGTTTTCCCGGGGCGTTACCAAAGCGGAGGACGAGAAGAGCCTCCGTGCCGGTCTCGGGGGTTTGTTTAAACAGTCGGCTCTGGTGCTGGCTCAGGAATACCTTTACACCGATTATGACTGGCGCATTGGCGTGCTTGGTGGCCGGGCCATTTACGCCTGTAAGTACATGATGGTGAAAGGCCACTGGCAGATTTACCAGCATGGCGAATCCGAGAGCGAAAGCGGTGGCTTTGAGACCATGCCCACCTACGAAGTGCCAAGAAACGTCATTCAGGCCGCCCTGAATGCCACCAAGCTGATTGGCAACGGGCTTTACGGTGTCGATATCAAGCAGTCCGGTAATCGGGTTGCGGTGATCGAAGTCAACGACAACCCGAGCATTGATGCCGGTGTGGAAGACCGGTTTCTCGGTGGTGAGCTCTACACTCTGATCATGCAGGAGTTTCTTTCAAGGATGGAAGAGAACCGGCGTCGGTAAGAACGTGCGGCCCGCTTGTCTCAGGGGCCCGCCACCCAGACCCGAACACTGCCAAACCACGGGTAATCCT
>JAXHUR010000143.1:0-3165 GCA_034189505.1 Thermodesulfobacteriota bacterium
GAAAACCCAAAGTCTGCTTGGTGTACGGGGGAAAAGCCGCGCCATCATCGCGAGCGGAGATTGTTGTGTTTTGCGTGAATCTGACGAGGGCTATGGCGAGGATTTTCCAGCTAAAAATCAGTCTATAGTAGAGAAAAACACATATTTTTGAGTACAATGATTAAGGATTTCAGTCAGTTGTGTTGGTCCGACCCTCTTTTTCCTCTCTCCCAGCCATCGTCAATCCCCAGACCTACAAGGATACGGGTCTTCTCCACCGGCTCGATGCTGTCATAAAGCTGATAAAAACCACTGGCGCGAAAATAGCCGACCAGGACATCGAAAAGAAGCGTATCCGCCAGTGTGGCCTTGAAGCGATCCAGCAGGGTCTGGTTTGGCCCATTGGTAAAAAACGTGAGGTCGGTGTGTTGTTTGTTCATTTATTGACCTCATCCATAGCGAGGTTTCCCTTCTTGACATTGTCTTTGCAAAACTGTTCGAACTGTCGCTGCGCCAGCTTCGACGGCACCGTCTTGCCGTTCTCCCAGCGGTTGACCGTGGCGAAGCTCACGCCGAGGGCGTGGGCCAGTTCCTCCTGGGAGAGCGCCAGCTGCCGCCGCACCTCCTTGACCGTTTCCGGAAAGTTTTCGGGTTGGCGGATCATGGCCATTGGACATCTCCCGCTGATTGAACCAGGCGCAGCAGGCCGGGCGCGACGTTCCACTGGTGGTCGTCGTCGGTGGCGACGCTGATGGTCTTTTTGTTGAGGCGCAGCACCATGCCTTCCAGCATTCGGCCGTTCGGGGCCTGGAAACCGACCCGGTCGCCCCTGGTGAAACTGGTCATCAACGTGGTGGCGCGGGCCTGAGACATGAGCTTGAGCCGCTCGACGATCAGCCGGTTGAGAAAGAGCAGATCTTCCTCGTTCAACCGCTTGATCGCCTCGACGGCGGAGACGCGGTCGATGATCTTAACGCTGCCGGGTTTCATGACTGCGCCTCGTCTTTCAGCGCCTTGAGCAGCAGCAGCAGTTCGGGCACATCATCCTGGATGATGCTCCACAGGGTGTCGTCGTCAATGCCGAGGTAACCGTGAATGAGGCGGTTGCGGGTGGCGATGATCATCCGCCAGGGGATTTCCGAATGGGCGGAGCGGACTTCGTCCGGGATATGAGTGGCGGCTTCGCCGATCAGTTCCAGGTTGCGCAGGGTGGCATCGTAAGTCAGTCGGCTGGCTACGAAACCAGCCTGGTCAAGCCCTTCGGTGTAGGAGAGAACCTTCCCGGCGAAGTCGATCATGTCGTCGAGGTAGAAGCGCCATTCGCGCTGGCTGGCATCAGACATTGACCCGCTCCTGTTCGATATAGGGACGCAGCTCCGGGCGCAGGGCCTTTTCGGTGACCAAGTCGACCGGGCAGCCGAGCAGGTCCTCCAGGTAGAACTGCACGCCGAAATAGCGCTTGGAGGTGGCTGGGCCGTCGAAGGCCACCAGCACATCGACATCGCTGCCGCTGCTCGCCGTATCACGGGCAGTGGAGCCGAACAGGGCCAACCGGGTCACGCCGAAGCGGGCCTGCAGCTCCGGCTTGCTGCGGCTCAGCAGGTCAAGGGCACGTTGTCTGTTCATCGCTCGGCCTCCCAAGGCGGATTCATCTTCTGGGCTTTCGAGCACCCGAAACCACCGGGCGCACGGAGGTCATTCAAAACTACCCGACAATATAACATCTGCTATGCGGCGTGCAACTCAAAATTCGAAGGAGTTCCGACAGATTTGAAGCCGCTCCGGTATGTAATGCCCATGGGCGCAGACACGAAAAAATTTCATCAGACGCCCGACACTTTCTCCGTCTCTCCGGTAAGTAAGGGCATAAACCAAAACGAGGAGCCACCGACCATGGACATCAACGACCTGTTTGACTTAAATCATGAAGAGTATCAACCAGTTTGCCGACGAGATCGCCGAGCAGCGGTTGCAGGACAAAATGCAGGAGTCCGGACGAGGTCCGGAGAATGGGGGTAAGAATGCGGAGAATTTGGAGCCGAAAGAGAAGCGGGGTATGACGGATTTCCCGAAACGGGAGTGATCGGGGCGATAGCACAGACACCCTGAAAGCGACGTAAGTCGCTGACAGCACGCAGAAAAACAAAACCCGTCCAGTAACCGGACGCGGATAGTGGACGGGTCTGTCTTTTTTAATTGGTGGAGGGAACAGCTCCCGACCGCAACTAAGCCTCCAGTCTCGATATGCCCCGTAACACACTGAAAACAAAGGGCTTCACATAGGAAGTCAAGTCACGCCCCAAGTTCCCGTCGGGGAAGCAACTTTTCTCTCCCGATTTCCAAGGTCCGGACGAGGATGCTGTGTTTGCAGCGAAAGCGGATACGAACGGCCTCGCCACAACCATGGTCCTGTTTCTCCGTACATCCGGTTCGATTCCGAAAACGGGAATCGAATTGACCTACCTACCCGGCAGTTCCGTGCCGCGACTCATGATCTCGATATAGCCCGCATAGCTGAACAGGCGGTTGCGTTTCTGGGCGGTCAGCTCATTGACGATGCCGAGCTGTTCCAGATGGCCGAGTGCCTTGTTGACGGTCGCTGGGGTGATACCGGTCTTCACTACCAACGAGCCTGAGGTGGCGATGGGATGCTCCATCAGCGCCCGGTGGACCTGGAGGGTTGAGGCCGCCGCCCGGCCGAGGCCGCTGATCTTGTCGCGGTCCTGGTTCGACAGGTCCAGGAGCTGCTGCGCTGCCTCGACCGCCTGGGTGGCGGTGACAATGACCGCCTCGGCAAAGAAATCGAGCCAGGCTTCCCAGTCGCCGGTCAGACGCACGTTGCCCAGCAGCTCGTAGTAATACTGGCGGTGCGTCTTGAAGTAGAGGCTGAGGTAGAGCATCGGCTCCCGCAGCACCTTCTGCTCGCATAGCAGCAGCGCGATCAGCAGACGCCCCAGACGGCCGTTACCGTCCAGAAATGGGTGGATCGTCTCGAACTGCACATGGGCCAGCGCCGCCTTGAGCAGCACCGGGGTCGGCTCCGGCTGGTCGTGCAGGAAGAGCTCCAGCTTGCTCATGCACTCCAGTACCTCTTCGGCCGGAGGCGGAACGAAGGCCGCATTGCCCGGCCGGGTGCCGCCGATCCAGTTCTGGCTGCGACGAAACTCCCCCGGGGTCTGATTGCTG
>JAXHUR010000144.1:0-3043 GCA_034189505.1 Thermodesulfobacteriota bacterium
TCCGGAGTTTGCTGGGTCTTCTTTATGAAGCCGTGAAGGAGGATGATCTGAGGGCCATGGGTGCAAAAAAGAACGCGAGCGATACGGTTTGCCAGTCTGGAGCGCACCTCGAAAAGCCCTTCTCCCAAAGGTCGCACCAAAGGCATGCCGAGGGGCCAGCCCCACTGCACAGTCTTGATGTCCTCACCGATGATCTTCCGTTCCTGCGATTTTTCAGGAGCATTCCCCCACCTGGTTTTCACCACCATTCCCCCAGGCAGGGCGCTGCTAAATTGAGTTGTCAGCCTATCACATGATGCTCCTGCTGGAAGCCTTCTTTTTTCGATAGCTCTCGCCTTCGATGATCATCTGATGGGCGTTGTGGGCGAGACGGTCGAGAGCCGAGTTGGCGATGATCTGGTCGTCAAAGAGGGTCTCCCACTCGGTGATGTGCCGGTTGCTGGTGAGGATGGTGGAACCGCGCTCGTAGCGCTCGCTGATGATCTCGTAGATGTCGTGGGCCTGCTCGGCGCTGAGGCGCTGCAGGCCGAAGTCATCAATGACCAGCAGGCTGGGCGTGATCAGCTTGAGCAGTTCCTTCTCCAGGGAGTTGTCAGCTCGGGCGGCGTAGAGGGTTTTGAACATCTTCGCCGCCTTGAGCACCAGCACGCTCTTGCCCCGCCGGCAGGCGGCGTGGGCCAGGGCGTTGGCGATGAAGGTCTTGCCGACGCCGACCGGGCCGGTGAGGATGACGTTTTCCCGGCGCTCGACCCACTCCAGGCCGATCAGTGCCTTGAGGCGGTCGCGGTCGAGAGTGACCTTGGCCTCCCAGTCGAAGCGCTCCAGCACTTGGTCGTGGTCGACCTTGGCGCTTTGCAGCCGCCGCTGCAGCGCACCCTGACTGCGGCGCTCGACTTCGTCCGAGAGGAGCAGTTCCAGAAACTCCAGATGGGTGAGCTTGTTCCCTTTGGCGTAGGCCACCCGCTCCGGCAGCGTGGACAAAAGCGGCGAGAGGCGCAGGGTCTTGAGCAGGTGTTTCAGTTCAGCGGTTGTTTCCATGGTCGTCCTCCTTGTTGGTGTGGTTGAAGTAGCTGGCATCGCGAACAAAGCGTGCCGGCGCAAGTCGAGTGACCTTTTGAGTTGATGCGGACGGCATAGTCGGCGCCGAGGACTGCTCCAGAGACTGCCGGATGATGCCTTCCACCCGGCGGACATTCATCAGGCCGAAGGCCAGAGCCCGGGAGCAGGCTGCCTCGACCCGGGAGCTGCCGTACTTGTCGGCGAGACGCAGCAGTTGCTGCGCTTGCCGGATGTAGGTCCAGGGGACATCGCCGGAGAGCAGCTCGGCCATGAACGCGCCCTGCTTCTCGCCGCGCTCTGTGGCCTTGCGGATGTAGAAGGCGACGTCGCGCAGGGCGTAGGCGCTCTTCTCCTTCGGATAGTCGTCGAAATCGGTGCTGCGCTTGCCGGGTGCGGCCTTGGGGTGAGTTTTGACCAACTGGTTCTGGTAGTAGATGCGCACCAGGCTGCGGGTTCCCTTGACCTCGACCTGCTTACCCACATAGCGGGTCGGCAGCGAGTAGAGGGCGTTCTTGAAGCGGACATGGTGGTCTGGATGGACCTTGCACACCGCCCAGACCGGCACGTCGAAGCGCTCGGCTGAAAGGGGCAGAAGCGCCGGCTGCTCCTGCTTCTCGAAGACCAGCAGTGGCCGCTTGCGGGTGGTGCCGTGCAGACGCACCCCCGCCGTGGTGCGGCACCACCTCTCGGCTTGCCTCTGGGCATGCTCCCGGTCGGTGAAGGACTCCCCTTTGAAGAAATTCTCCCGGACGTACTTGACCTGGTTCTCCACCGTCGCCTTGCCCTCGGGGTGACGGACCACCGCCGGGTCGATGATGAAACCACGGTGCTGGGAGTATTCCTGAAAGGTGCGGTTGAAGACCGGCTCATAGCGGTCGGCCTTGATCACCGCCGCCTTGAGATTGTCGACGATCAGGCGCCTGCTGACCCCGCCGAAGAACTCCCAGGCCTCCTCGATCCCTGCGATTAGGGCATCCAGGTCCTGGCGGTGGGTGAGGTAGACGTACTGGTGGCGGCTGAACACCAAGGTCACCACCAGGGCGTGCAGCACCCGGTTTTTACCTGTTTCGGGGTCGAAGACCAGCCCCATGCGGCCAAAATCGACTTGAGCCACCTCGCCGGGCTCGGTCTCGGCCATCCGCACCGTCACCTTCGGTCCGCCGAAGCCGAGAGCCTCCCGAGCATAGCGGTAGAGGGTGCTGTAGGTGACGTCGACCCCCATGCGGCCGAGCTTGATGTGCGCTTTGGTCAGGGTCAGCCCGTCCTTCTCCAGCCAGCCGCAGAGCAGCTCCCGGTGGGGAAGCAGCGGGGCGCAGGCGCCGGGGGCTGATGACTTGTTCTGCCCGCCGTGTACTTCGCGGAAGACCGCCGCTGCGATCTCGGGCAACTGCTCGTGTGCTGTCGTTTCGTCAAAGCCATGTTTGCAGGCCAGCGCCAGGTAGTTGCGCACCGTCTTGCGATCCATGCTCGTGGCGCGGGCCATCCGCCGCTGGCTATCTTTGGCTTTGGCCCTGCGTAAAAGGTCGAGAATATCTGTCACGCCGTACTCCTTGTGTGCCATGCCTTTCTTCCTCCATCAGGTGAATGAAAGAAGGCAGGATACAGGTTCGGAGCAGCGCCGTGCCGATAGTTTCAGGGGCGGAGGAATGCCCTTGAAAAATTCTGCCTGAGGTGGGGGAATGCTCTTGAAAAAGGGGTGGGGGAATGCACCTGAAAAATCAGGCACTCAGGTGGGGGAATGGTCGTGAAAAATCACAGTTCCTCCTGTGGCAAATCCTTTAACCACTCGCGGACGGGTTCTCTACCACTGTCCTGCCGAAAAAAGTTCACTTGTAGTGGCGTAAGCTTCCCCAAACGATAGACATGTCAAAAGTAGAGCTTTCTGGCAAAATATATCAACCAGGAGGCTCTGATGAAAAAATCGCGGTTCACTGAAACGCAGATCGTGGCCATTCTTAAGGAGGCCGATGCCGGCATTCCGGTG
>JAXHUR010000145.1:0-2992 GCA_034189505.1 Thermodesulfobacteriota bacterium
GCAATCGGCCCCCATTTTACTCTTGGCGAACATTTCTTCTAGCCAACAACTCAACATTCAATTTATAATATTTCTTTAATTACGCAAACAGGGAGAACGTATGCATCGCTTCTTTTTTCAAGTTTTTTTCCTGGGAATTTTAGTCCTTTCGTTCTGTTCATGCGACCAAAAACAACCTGAGCATGTCGCTAAAGAATCTGCACCACCTGCGGTCCCCCTCCCTCACTATCAATCTCTGGATCCTCAGTTGGTCGAGCTTGCTACCCATGCCCTGCCCTTCTGGCGGGACTGCCGCGACGAGAAACCGGCGCTGGTGCTCATGAGCTTCGACCCCTTCCTGCAGCCGATCCCGACTGTGCTCCGCGACCGCGCGCGCGAACTGGTGCTCACGGGCACGCTCGGCGACATCGACCGGCACGGCGGCTTCAACCGCCCCGACCCAATCGTCATGCCGACCCAAGCCCTGAGCGCCGCCCTCGAGGCCGACCTGTTCTCGCGCATTTACTGGGTCTTTCCGGCCAAGGTCGAACCCGTCCAGCTGAACCTCGCCACATTCCGCGAGCAGATGGTCAAGGCGCAATTCTTCAGCGAGGAGGAGGCGCAGGATCTTGTCCTCTCGCAGGGCACGTTCAGCGGCCAGCTGCGCGGTGTTCCTTTCAATGCCGTGCATTACGGCGAACTGCCTGAGATCGAACTCAACGGCCCCATGATACTGCACGTCGACCTGAGCTTCTTTCGCGGACTCTATGACGACGAGATCAAAACACCGCTCTACGATCTGATCCACCAGAGCGCGCTGCAGATTCTCGAAAGCGGATGGCAACCGCTGAGCCTGACTCTGTCCTACTCCACCCTGCAGGGTGCGATTTCTCTCGATACCCGCTTCGTGCTCACCGACCTGGCACAGGTCCTGCGCGACCCGTCGCTGCTCGACGGCGACATGCCGCGGCCCTGGCAGCTGCGCGCCGAAGCCTTGTACGCCGCCGACATGTTCACCGAGTCGAAAAAGCTCGAGCTCTACCAGCAAGCCGTGAAGCTGGCGCCGCAGGACCCGACCGCCGTCTACGATCTCTTCCAGGCCCATTTCCTGGCCCGTGAAATCGACGCGGCGCTGCTCGCTCTCGACCGGGCGGTCGACCTCGACCCGGGATACGGTGCCGCTTACCTGCGACTGGCCGAGATGGCGCTCGAGGACGGCAACGTCGAGATGACCCTGCTCCTGCTGGAGAAGGCGGCGGCTGTTTTTCCCGCCAATCCGTTCATTCCTCTGCAGCGTGCAGACCTGCTGTTGCAGACCGGCCGCGGCGAAGCGGCTCTAGCCCTGCTGGAGCCGCTGCTTGGAAAAAACTGGTCGCCCACCTATCATCCCGATATTCTCAAAACTCTCGTGGAAATGAAGGAGGTAGCGCTCAACCCCGAATCGGAGACGGAAGAGCCACACGATGACAGGAAAAATTAGTCTCTTCATTCTGTTTTTATTCGCACTGCCTCTTTTCTCCGGGTGTCAGAAGGAGGATCGGCACGAGACGGCAGCACCAGCGTCGACCGTGTCCGGGAAGAACCAGGAACCGCCGGCACCCAGCCCCCCCGCACCGCCCGTTCACGAGACTTTCGACGGTGCACCGCAGCTCTCCCTGTTCGCGCGCCTGGGCGACTACCGACCCGAGGAACAGGACGAACTCACCCTGCCGTACTGGAGAACCTACCAGGAACATCTGATTAAGACCGCCGGCGTGGTTGTCACTGACGGGTCAGGTAACCGCGCCTATTCTTTCCGCAGCATCAAGGGAATTGATTCGGTGGGATTTTTTTCACCCCTTGCGGTGAAGCCGGACACCCGCTATCAGGTGAGCTTCCGCGCCAAAGGGAATCTGCCCGAAGGGGCGTCGGCAGGGATCGGCATTCTCGAATTTGACCGATTTCTATGGGTGGGTGAGCAGTTTCCCCGCTCTCTCGATGAAGAACATCGCACCGGGCAGATCGATGGGGTCATTTTCGGCGGCACTCAGAACTGGCGGGAACACAGCTTCACCTTCACCACCAGTCCAGAAACGAACATGATCCACCTGGTTCTTCACCGCGAAGGAACGCCGTCGCGCGAACCGGTCCTGTTCGATGACATCCGCATTGAGCCGACCGATCCCTAATGAAAAGGGGAAGATTTATTTTCCCCGCTCAAGGCATGGTCGGAAATAGAGTAGTCCCCTTTCTTAAAAAAGGGGGATTATTGGGAAGAACCTTTGAATGGGGGCCAGTGATTAGCGGATGATGCCACCCCTTATCACGATACCTTTGAGCTTCTGTCCATTCGCAACACGCAGCGAGCCGTCAGCACTGCCAATGTAGCTCCCATAGAACTGCCCTGGCAGCGGCTGACCTCCGAGGGAGTCACGCGCCACCAGCCAGTAATGTCCCCCATGCGGGAAGGAAAGAACAAACCACCCCTCTGCATCCGTGGGATGCGACACGTAGAGCGGGCGCTGGATCATCATCGGGTCGCCGTAGAGCATCACCTTCACTCCCTCTACGGCGTCGCCCTGCGCATCGAGAACCCGCCCGCTGATGCTGGTCTCGCCGAAAAGCGCGTCGGCCTGGCGACGGACCTTCTCCGGCACCTTCACCATTGAGAAGGATGCGTCGATTACCTGTCCTTCGCGCACCTCGAAGGGGTTCCCCGGATAAAAGCCGAAGAAATCGCCCGCTTGCAGAGGGCCTTGAAGTTCTTCGTTGTGGCGTTTGCGTGCCACCAGAAAGTATCTCCCCGGCGGCAGGGGAGCCTCGAACAGCCCGGTGGCGTCCGTCGGCGCTGTCATCCCCAGCCCCATTCCACGAAAACGGTTACCGGCATCGGGGTATACGGTGACGATCGCGCCCTCAACGGGTTCGCCGTTAAAGGTAACGCGTCCGAGAAAACCCGTCTCGACGCGCGGCGTGACCTCGGCAGGCGGCGGGGTGCGCTCCACTAGCGAAAGGTTCATGTCCGCGAGGCCAT
>JAXHUR010000146.1:0-2945 GCA_034189505.1 Thermodesulfobacteriota bacterium
AATATGGTGGGGAAAACCGGGCACAATCACCCTGGCCTGTCTGGGCATCAGCGTCTCCTTGCTTTATAAGCACAGAATCCTTTCTGTGCATTGAAGGTCGATGTTAACCGAACTACAAAGCCGGTTAATAGGGGCTCAAATTGGCCTCGAGGTACTGGAGAAGCCGGAAAAATAAATCTGTCCCGGTTTTCCGAACAAGGCGTGCAGCGAGCCGCCCTCATAATTCGCCATTACCTCGGGAAAGCGCCCCGCCGGGATGAAGTGCGAGATCACGCACAACGGGCGTTCCTCCGCGGTGCGCAGGGTCTCGATCCAGAACACGGGGTCGCCCACTTGAATCCCAAGACGCCCGGCCACCCGCTCGATGGCGGGAAGGCTTTGCTTGCGCAGGATGCGGACGTTCGTCTGGAAACCCAGGGCAGCAAGGGTTTCGGTGAAGCGGGTTCCCCCCTCGATCCGGTATTCGAGCTGGGTTTCCAGCACGTATACGCCACGGCCGTGGCGGCGCTCCAGCAACCCGAGATCGACCAGTTCATCGATGGCGCGTCTCAGAGTATGGCGGTTCACCCCGAAGCGCGCGGCCAGATCGTTCTCTGACGGGAGGCAATCTCCGGGCGAATACATCTTCGCCAACTCCTGTTCGAGGTGGCGGGCAATCTGTGCGTAGAGTGCTTCGCCCGTATCGCGTGCGACGGTGTAGAGACTCATGACTGGTTGTCTAGATAAGTAAACATGGCCGAGAGCTTACTTACCTATTGTTACAGCCGCGTGTACCTATTGTGATAACCGTGTGAACCACTCGATGATGCGCGTCAGCGCATTTCACATTTTCCAACACACTATGGATTTCGCCTGGCCCAACGTCCATAAATCGTTCCCGCTGCTCGCCCCAAGACACCGGCACCTCCACTACCGATCAACAGCTCCGAGCCATCGCTTCACACCACCGCGACCACCTCAAAAAATATCTTGCGCGTAAAATAACGTTTTCCCTTTCTCGGATGTCCTGTCAGGTGAACGATGGGCGCCATGAAGCGCCCCTCGTTCCATCAGATCATATTTGCGGCATGCCTCGCCGCGGCACTGGCCTGGCTGATCGCACCTCAGACCGCGGCCGCCGAGCCCTGCTACGGTCGCTTCCCCAACCCCTTCACCGATGTGTGCTGGAAGTGCGTGTTCCCGATCAGCATCGGGCCGCTGAAGGTGGACATGGGAATGGAGGATGCCGGGGACAGCGTGCCGTTGATCTGCACCTGCCCGGCGCCACCGCCGGTGTTCGTCCGGATCGGCTTACGCGCGGGGCTCTGGGAGCCGGCCGGGCCTAGGATCTCGCCGCGGGCGGTTCGGCGTGGTCCCATGCGGAGATTCCTCACCGCCTGCGCGCCTGCGATCCCTGGGACACGAACGGGCGCAGGTGCTGATCGTCACCTGTAACCACTTGGCACTGCCGCCTCTCTCTCACCGACGTCCATCGTTATGATGAGGCACTCAAACGTACCGACATACGCCCGATAGTTGATTGGAGACGGGAATCGGGCTAATCTAGGTCCTGCTGTATCAGAGCATTATTAACCACTTATTCTCAGGGCAGGGTGAAATTCCCTACCGGCGGTATTTCCGTTTACAGCGGAAGAGCCCGCGAGCGCCTGCTTCGGCAGGGTCAGCAGATCCGGTGAAAAGCCGGAGCCGACGGTGACAGTCCGGATGGGAGAGAATAAGGCATTCTTCAAGCCCGGCTTTCGGCCAGGTTTCGTTGCGCCTGTTCGCCGGCTTCGGGTCGGCATGTCCCTTCACGCCCTGATTCTGGAACTCACAAGGAGCGAGCCATGAATCAGACCAACCAACCTTCTTTATTGATCCGCTTCGGCGATCCTCGAACACGCGTTGAACGCGCCGTGGAAACACTTCGACACGGCAAGGGCGTACTACTCGTCGACGACGAGGACCGGGAGAACGAGGGCGACCTCATCTTCCCCGCCGAGAGCATCACCGGCGAACAGATGGCGATGCTGATCCGGGAATGCAGCGGCATTGTGTGCTTGTGTCTCACCGACGAAACCATCCGTCGGCTCCATCTGCCGATGATGGTCAGCGACAACACCAGCCGCAACGGCACAGCCTTTACTGTCTCCATCGAAGCCAGGAATGGAGTGACCACCGGTGTCTCTGCCTCCGATCGAGTCACGACCATCCGAACGGCCATTGCCGATGACTGTACACCTGCCGACCTTGCCCGGCCCGGTCACGTCTTCCCCTTGCGGGCACAGCCTGGTGGCGTGTTGACCCGCCGCGGCCACACGGAAGGGACCGTCGACCTGATGCGCCTGGCCGGGCTGCGACCCGCCGGGGTGCTGTGCGAACTGACCAACCCGGACGGTGCCATGGCGCGCCTGCCCGAGGTGGTCCGCTTTGCGGAGTGCCACGACATGCCAGTGCTGACCATTGAAGACTTGGTCGCTTATAGGACGCAGATACTGGGGGAGGCAGTCTGATTTTCCGTAGTGAGTGAGGTGATGCGCCGTCACAGGACGGCGCATCATTAGTAGTGCGTAACAGTGGGTGTCGCCCTAACGCGTAACACTGGGTATCGATTGACACTCCCTCGAGGTGCGAGGCGGCAGCAGTTCCGTATTGTGGCAGTTATGGCACCGCTACGGACACCTCTGTCAGAAGATTACTGCCGCTACTTCCCCCACGATTTGAATGAACTCATCCAGTTGGCCAAGTTTATACTCCTTCCGGCGAACTGCGACATACGAGTGCTCCACAGACCGTGCAGGCCCAGGGGAAAACTGAGTCACCTCGATTGAGACAGTAAAGGTTGGAAAACCGGGACAGATCTATTTTTTAGATGCAGGCCTTCCGGGCTTACGAGTTTCAACTCTAATACCGATACGGTTTTCAATTTCATCCACGAACTTGTTGCCACCGGTCAGCTTGTTGCT
>JAXHUR010000147.1:0-2666 GCA_034189505.1 Thermodesulfobacteriota bacterium
AAAAAGCGCCAAATGCAAGGCGCGCGATTGTCGAGCAATGAGGCGTACTTACGTACGTCGAAGCAGCGAGAGCAATTGCAGCAACGCAGCAGTTGGTGAGTTTTTGCGACGCCATCAATTTTTATAGCACAGCTTTCCACCAGGCACCAAAGCTTTCGCTAGGCAAACCACCGGATAAGCAATGCCAATACTTCGGCGATACCGTTAACTGCTCTTCCACCCTTTGGGGCCACGCCCGATGACCACAGGGCCGGAGCGCACAATCTCCTTGATCCCCAAGGGACGCAGCAATTCAATAATAGCATTGATCTTCCCGGGTGCGCCGGTAACTTCCACCGTGTAAGATTTGGGGGTGACATCAACCACCTTGGCACGAAAGATATCGACGATACGCAGAACTTCCGCACGGCTCTCCTCTTCAGCACAGACTTTCACCAGGGCCATTTCACGTTCAACGAAATCGTGGCCGGTAAAATCAATCACCTTGATGGTATCGATCAGCTTGTTGAGCTGTTTGGTGATCTGTTCCAGGATCTGGTCATCGCCGGAAGTTACAATCGTCATGCGGGAAATGGATGGATCGAGGGTCGGAGCCACCGACAGACTTTCGATGTTAAAACCACGGCCGGAAAAGAGTCCAGCCACACGGGACAACACGCCGAACTCGTTTTCCACCAGAACAGAAATCGTATGCTTCATGACAATTCCTTTACTTGATGGCGTCGCAAAAAATCCTTCCTCCGAGTTTTTGCGAGTGCATCTTTGCTTGATCAGAATAAAATCCGTACAGCCGACGATCAGCTGGCCAGAACCATTTCATTGAGTCCCGATGCCGGCGGCACCATGGGCAGCACATTCTCCTCACGGGAGATTCTGAACTCCATAATAACCGGGCCGGGAGTTTCAAGCCCTTTTTTGATCATGGATTCCACTTCATCAGGTTTCTCGGCGCGCAGTCCCGTTGCACCATAGGCTTCTGCCAATTTGACAAAATCGATAGGCAGCTCCATGCAGGTCTGGCTGTAGCGGCGGTCAAAAAACATCTCCTGCCACTGGCGCACCATTCCGAGGAAATTATTATTGAGAATGACGATCTTGACCGGCAGGCGATACTGAACAAGCGTCGCCAGTTCCTGGGAATTCATCTGAAAAGAGCCATCGCCGGAGATATCGATGACCTGCCGGTCGCGAAATGCGACCTGGGCCCCCAGCGCGGCAGGGAGACCATACCCCATCGTACCGAGACCGCCCGAAGTCAGAAAGGTGCGAGGTTGAATAAAATCGAAAAATTGCGCTGTCCACATCTGATGCTGCCCCACCTCCGTGGTGATAATGGCGTCATCGCGGGTCAGCTCGCGGATCTTCTCGATCACAAACTGCGGCTTGATCACAGAGGTGGAGGGAGTGTATTTCATGGGGTGGGCTTTTTTCCACTCGGCAATTTCCGACCGCCAGCCATGGGTACGCTCCACAAGCGCATCGACTTTTTCACCCTGCTCTTTCATCTTGCCGGCCAATTTCTGCAGAACATCATTGAGATGCCCGACTATAGGCAGATCTACCCGGACGTTTTTCTTGATGGACGTCGGATCGATGTCGATATGAATAATCTTCGCACTGGGTGCAAAGGTTGCGATCTTACCGGTCACACGGTCGTCGAAGCGGGCGCCGGCGGCGATAAGGAGATCGCAGTTTGTTACGGCCATATTGGAATAATAGGTGCCGTGCATGCCCAGCATGCCGAGGCAGAGGGGATGGCGACTGGGAAAAATCGACTTCGCCATCAGGGTCGTCGTCACCGGCAGCTGAGCCAGTTCAGCCAACTCCCGCAGCCCCTGCGCCGCATCGGAGAGAACCGCACCGCCCCCAACGTAGATGAGGGGCTTGCGGGCCTCGAGAATCATGCGGGCGGCTTTTTCGATCTGACGGGCATTGCCGCCGACCGTCGGCTTGTAACCTACGAGTTCGATTTTATCAGGATAGGAAAAAGTCGCGCTTTCAAGTTGTACATCTTTGGGGAAGTCGATCAGGACCGGTCCCGGCCGGCCGCTGCGGGCGATATGGAACGCTTTTTTGACAATGGTCGTCAGCTCGTTGATGTTGCGCACCAGAAAGTTGTGCTTGGTGATGGGACGGGTAATGCCCACCATGTCGGCTTCCTGGAAAGCATCGTTTCCAATCAATGCAGTAGGAACCTGGCCAGTGATGACGACCAGAGGGATGGAATCCATGTAGGCTGTGGCGATCCCCGTCACCGTGTTGGTCGCGCCGGGGCCGCTGGTCGCGATTGCCACGCCGACCTTGCCAGTGGCCCTCGCATATCCATCCGCGGCATGAACGGCCGCCTGCTCATGACGGTTCAAAATATGATTGATGGGATAATCCATCAGGTCGTTGTAAATATTGATGACCGTGCCTCCGGGGTAGCCGAAAACGGTATCGACCTCCTCGCGAAGCAGGCATTCCAATAAAATTTTCGATCCGGTCAATTTCACCGCACATCTCCTCCGTTGTCTTTATCCTGGATATGATCATGGAATGCCGGAATCAATCAGGCCCCATGGCTTCCCGCGCGGATTCCCCCAATCCGCGACCATCAAAACTTTGAAATCAGAATTGATGCTTTCGCAAAAAAGCATCAATGTCGATGGCTAAGCAAAAAGCGC
>JAXHUR010000148.1:0-2624 GCA_034189505.1 Thermodesulfobacteriota bacterium
GGATCGGCGACGAGGATGAATGCCTGGTGCTGGCGGTGGTGACCGTGCCCCCCGATCGCAAGATCACACTCAACCTGGCAGCTCCCATCCTGTTCGCCCCCGAGACAAACCGGGCCCTTCAGGTGATCCTGGAAAAAACCTCCTGGCAGACCCGTACTCCGCTACCTGCGGCGTGAAGATGAAAAAATTCTCTAAACTCTTTCTGGTAGCGATCCGATAAGAGTTCCAAATCCGGCTCGGGCGTTTGTCCTCTGCCCGGAAAACCTTCGCGCTCAAGCAAGGAGAGTTATTATGTCCATTCAAATCGGCGGGTTGGCGACCGGCCTCGATACCAATGAGCTCATTACAGAGCTGCTCAGGATTGAGCGCAAGCCGATCGAGCGGCTGGAGCGCGAGCAAAGCTATCTCAAAAGCCGCCTCGATGCCTTCACCAAGTTTGACAGCAAGCTTAAAGGGCTGCTGGAGAAGGCAGAGGGACTTGCTTCATATGATGATATCGCCGCCAATAAAGCCGAGGCCGCGTCGGAAGAGTATTTTTCCGTCAGCGCATCCGCTTCTGCCGAACAGGGCGATTACAATATCAACGTCGTCAGTTTGGCCCGACGCGAGAAAGAAGTCAGCCAGGGTTTTGCCGATATCAACGCCGGAGAGTTCGGGACCGGAACCCTGAGCTTCACTGTGGGCGGCGAATCCGTGGATATTGCGATCGATGATACCAACAACTCCCTCGGCGGCATCCGTGATGCGATCAATGCGGCCGGTGCCGGAGTCAGCGCCAGCATCATCAATGACGGTGATCCGGACAACCCCTATCGCCTGGTGCTGACCGCCGATGAAGCGGGGGCCGCCGTGGAAGCGACTGCGTCCCTGTCTGGGGGGACTTTTGCCTCGCCCCTTTTCACGCAGACTCAGCAAGGCACTCAGGCGCACATCAAAGTCGATGGAATCGACATCTACCGCAACAGCAACAGTATTACCGAGGCTATTCCCGGCGTCACCATCGATCTACTCAAGCCTCATACCGATGCCACGGAAACCACCGGCGTGCAGGTCGATCTGGATGTGGATGCGGTCGAGAAGAAAGTGAAGGATTTTGTCACCGCCTACAATGACGTGGTGAACTTCATTTCAGATCAGAGTGATTCCAGCTGGGGGCGCGATTCCGGCCTGCATATGCCCATGCGGCGCCTTCAGTCCATGATCGGATCAGCTCTGGGCGGCGATAACAGTATTCAGGTGTTGTCGCAACTGGGCATTTCAACGCAAAAAGACGGCACCCTTAAGGTTGATGGCACTGTGCTTAAAGGCGCCATCAGCGATGACCTGGATGGGGTTGTCAGCCTGTTTGCCGGTAGTGCTGCTACCGAAGGGCTCTCCGCTAAGCTCGTTGACTATCTTGAAAGTGTCACCGACCGCAGCGACGGAATTCTGGCCAGCCGCAAAACGGCCACCGACAGCGGGTTGCGCCGTTTGGATTCGCAGATCGAACGTCAGGAGGCCCGCCTTGAACAGCGCGAGGAGACTCTGCGTGCCCAGTTTACTGCGATGGAGCAGCTCGTCAGCTCCATGAACGCCACCAGCAGCTACCTTTCCCAATTACCCAGTCTGGCAGGGGGACAGTAACCGATGAATGCTTATCTCAAAAACTACCAGAACACCCAGGTTCAGACCGCCTCGCCCGAACAGATTCTGATCATGCTCTATGACGGTGCTATCCGTTTTCTGGAGCAGGCCTCCGAAGCCATGGCAAACGGCGATTGTGCCGTCAAGATCAGAAACATCGACAAGACCCTGGCGATTATTGCCGAACTCAACGCGACTCTTGATCACGAAATCGGCGGAGAGGTTGCGGCGAACCTTGCGTCTCTTTATGATTTTATGATGCGTGAGATCCCGCGTGCCAATGCGCGCAACGATGCGTCTGTTCTGGCACCGGTGATTTCCATCCTGCGCGAACTGCGCGAGGCCTGGATCGAAGCGGCGGAAATTGTGCGCAAGGAGCGTTCGTCTCAATCCCCCAATCCTTCCTTGGCGGTCGGCTGATGTCGGATGATTGCAGCTTTGGTGAAAATGTGACTCTGGATGAGGTCTACAAAACCGTTGATCTTTCCATCAGCCAGTACCGCGACATATTAGCTGCGCTGGAGAGCTTCGGCGAAAGCCTCGACAAGGTGGATTCCGAGCGCATCAGCCTGTTCGCTGAGGAACTGCGCCAACGCCAGCAGCAGGCTGCGGAGATCGATGCTGAGGTGGAGCGAGGCGTCTGTGCTTTAAACTGCAGGGACGCAACTCTCGAAGCGGCCCTGGAGAGGCGCACGCGCGTTATGGAGCGGGTGCGGGAACACAACCAGTTGCTATCCGAAAAAATTCGTGGCATGATGTCCGTTATTTCCGATGAGCTGACTCAGTCTCGGACCGGCAAGGCGGCCATGAGCGGCTATCGGGGGCAGGACCAGGGCAAGGGGTCGATTCTGACAAGCATTTTCTAATCACTTTTCTCGAATTTTTCTTATGGAACGCATTTCTCCCCAGGACGCCCTCCAACACTTGGGGGGGAAAAAATCGATTAAGGTCTACCTGCCGACTAAAGGCACTGGCTCTCTGCCTTTCGAAGGGGTGGCGAT
>JAXHUR010000149.1:0-2571 GCA_034189505.1 Thermodesulfobacteriota bacterium
TGTTTCAGCACATGCCGTAATGATCGCCTGCAGCTGCTCGAGGTTGTTAAAATTATATGCTGGAATTGCATAGCCTCCCCCCACGGCCTTTTTGAACATCTCGCGGGTGTTGGCCAGTCCAAGCTCTGTGTAGCTGACGGTGTCACTCATGAATGCGAACCTCCTTGTAGCAGTGAAAATAATAATGGCGCATGCCCCGGGGACAGGAACCTCTTAGAGGAAAAACGACGGTGAACTATTCGTCTCGCAGGATCGCATCTCCCATGTCAAGGGTGTTTGGCGCCAGGGAGGGCGCCAATCAAACGGCCAGGGATGGCGAAAAGTGTCCCTTGTCATGGGAGATGCGATTCCACGCTGAACAGTTACAAACGGCGCAACCTCACGACACCATTTTAAATAACAGTACGGTGCGGTCAAGTCCAGCCGAAAAGCATCGCCAACACAAGGGGTTGAAAAAGCAGCCCTCATCGTCTACGATACGGAGCGATTTTTGCCCCGCCCCGCGTTGCATGAAGCCCCGGGCGCCGCACCATCATTTCATTCCCAACGAAAGAGAGCAGAGAAATCCGACATGAGCAGCTCAAAGGAAGAACAGTATTTCAAGGACTGGAAGAGCCGCGAAGCCGTGGCCGAATCCATGCTGCCGGTGATCGGCCGGCTTTATCGCGATCACGGCGTGGTCACGACCGTTTATGGGCGCTCGCTGGTCAATTGCTCGGTCATCGACATCCTCAAGGCCCATCGCTTCGCGCGCCAGATTCTGGAAAATGAAATTTCCGTTCGCGAAACCGCTCCTGTTCTCGAAGCCATGTCCAAGCTGGAACTGGCTTCCGCCCGGGTCGACATCGGCAAGCTCACGGTGCGCTACCAGACCCAGGGGATCGATACGGATATCGACACCTTCGTGCGTCAGGAACTCTCCCAGATCAATACCGGCAAAGCCGCCCTGTTGAGCGAACCGCGCGATATCGTGCTGTACGGCTTCGGCCGCATCGGTCGCCTGCTGGCCCGCATCTTCATCGAGCAGACCGGCGGCGGCGACAAGCTGCGGCTGCGTGCCGCCGTGGTGCGCCGCGGCAGCAAAGACGATCTGATCAAGCGCGCCAGCCTGCTGCGGCGTGATTCGGTCCACGGCTTCTTCAAAGGCACCATCATGGTGGATGAAGAAGAGAACGCCATCATTGCCAACGGCAACATGATCAAGCTGATTTATACCGACAACCCAGAAGATGTCGACTATACGCAATACGGCATCAAGGATGCCATCCTGATCGACAATACCGGCAAGTGGCGCGACCGCGAAGGGCTCTCCCGTCATCTGAAAGCCAAAGGGATTTCCCGTGTCGTGCTGACCGCGCCGGGCAAAGGCGATCTGCCCAACGTGGTCTACGGCGTCAACAACGAGCTGCTTCGTGACGAAGAGGAAATCATTACAGCGGCCAGTTGCACCACCAATGCCATCGTACCGGTTCTCAAAGCGGTGAGCGATCAGTTCGGCATCGCCCACGGACATGTGGAAACCTGCCACAGCTACACCAACGACCAGAACCTGATCGACAATTACCACAATAAAAACCGTCGCGGCCGCGGCGCTCCCCTCAATATGGTCATCACGGAAACAGGGGCTGCAAAGGCAGTGGCCAAGGCGCTGCCCGAACTCACCGGCAAGCTGACCGGCAACGCCATTCGCGTGCCGACGCCCAACGTTTCGATGGCAATTCTCAACCTGACCCTGGAGAGGGAGACCACCGTAGAGGAGTTGAACCGCTACCTGCGCGACGTGTCTCTTGATTCGCCTTTGCAGAACCAGATCGACTACACCAACTCGCCCGAGGTGGTCTCCAGCGACTTCGTCGGCTCTACCTATGCCGGCGTGGTGGACAGCCTCGCCACCATCGTCAACGGTGAGCGCTGCGTTCTCTACGTCTGGTACGACAATGAATACGGCTACAGCTGCCAGGTAGTACGGATGGTGGAACAGATGGCTGGACTCGAATTTTCCACCTATCCCAGGTAAAACGATTCCTCACCCCTCACCAAAAAAAGAGGCGGTCCACCCGAAGGTGAACCGCCTCTTTTTTGATCAGCTGACAAGCAGGGATCAGTCGTTGCGACGCATCACGCGCATCTTCTTGCGCAGGCGACGCTGTGCTTCCTTCTCCTTGCGCTTGCGCTTCACGCTCGGCTTTTCGTAAAATTTACGCTGCTTCATTTCACGAAAAAGGCCTTCCTGCTGCAGCTTGCGCTTGAGCACCTTGATCGCCTTGTCGACGTTGTTGTCGAGAACCGTGATCTCCACCGAATCACCCCGCTTTCCTTGCATTCTGGTGTCGGACGGCAGCGTTATTCACTTCACCATCCTTCGTAAAGTTTGAGGATACCCAGCATACCAACAGAATGCAACAAAAAATCCACAACCTTTCAACGCAGAGGCGGAGAGCAGGACAAAGAAAGATGGCGTCGCAAAAACTCACCAACTGCTGCGTTGCTGCAATTGCTCTCGCTGCTTCGACGTACGTAAGTACGCCTCATTGCTCGACAATCGCGCGCCTTGCATTTGGCGCTTTTTGC
>JAXHUR010000015.1:0-37339 GCA_034189505.1 Thermodesulfobacteriota bacterium
GTGTGGTAGATGCATGCGCAGCTACGATTTCAGCAGCCATTTCGAGAAGTGTAGGCATTGTGTTCCATCCTCCAGTGTTGTCGTTTTTACGGAAGTCTGATTATTTTATTCATCTTTATTGTTTCAGAAAAATACAAAAAATGCGAATAAAATCAAGTAAAAATATAGGGCGGTAATTTTTGTTCTGGAAAGTAAACTTTATGAACATAAGAAGAAAGATTGAAGAAAAAGAGCGATCAGTTCTTTCTCCTTTTGCAGTGAAAAGTTTTGAGTCTCGAGGTAGAGAAGAAACTGAGGAGCAATGCACTGTTCGGACTGTTTTTCAACATGATCGCGATAAAATTCTCCATTCAAAATCTTTTCGGCGCCTTAAGCATAAAACACAGGTTTTTCTCTCACCCGAAGGTGATCATTATCGTACCCGTTTGACCCATACTCTCGAAGTTTCACAGATCGCCCGTACCGTCGCCCGCGCCCTCGATCTGAATGAAGATCTGACGGAAGCGATCGCCCTGGGCCACGATCTGGGTCATACCCCTTTCGGCCATGCCGGGGAACGCGTGCTCAACGGGCTTGTGCCCGATGGCTTCCATCATGTGCGGCAGAGCCTGCGCGTGGTAGAGAAGCTTGAAAAGGACGGGCATGGCTTGAATCTGACTTACGAAGTGCGTGACGGCATTTTGAAACATTCCAAAGGAATTGGTCCCATCGACCCCGGACAGCCCGGAGCCTTGCCGTTGACGCTGGAAGGGCAGGTGGTGCGGCGCTGCGATATTCTGGCTTATGTCAATCACGACCTGGATGATGCTTTGCGCGGTGGGGTGATTGCCTTCGAACAGGTGCCGCGCGAGATCATCTCTGTGCTGGGTGCCACACATGGCCGGCGTATCGACCGGATGGTGCGCGACATGATTGAATGCAGCATGGCCGTGGGTGGAAGCGAAATCCGTCAGTCCCAGGAGATGGAACAGGCGATCATTGCTTTACGCGACTGGCTTTATGAAAATGTGTACCGCATCCGCAGCGTTCACGATGATTTCAATAAGGCCGCCCGCATACTGCGTGAACTCTATCAGCATTTCGTTCAGAACGAGGAGCGGTTAATAGCCTATGGCGGCAGGCGGCGCGAAGGCGAGTCAATGGAAGTCTCCACGGCGGATTTCCTGGCGGGGATGACTGACCGTTATGCAATGAACCTGTACCATGAACTTTTTCTGCCGCAGCCCTGGAAAATTTTTTGATTTGTTCAATCATTGATGCTTTCGCAAGAAAGCAGATGATGGGATGGCTAAGCAAAAAGCGCCAAATGCAAGGCGCGCGATTGTCGAGCAATGAGGCGTACTTACGTACGTCGAAGCAGCGAGAGCAATTGCAGCAACGCAGCAGTTGGTGAGTTTTTGCGACGCCATCAATCATTCGCAGAAACCCGAAAGAGGGCTACACAAAAATTTCGTCCTGCAAAGCGCCGTAACGCCATAGGACGGACTTTTTGCGACGCCATCAACTCTTTGAATTTCCGGTGAACGAGTTGACTCCACGCTTTTTTGGTGTTAGTTTTGGCTAATTATATTGTGGTGTCTTTTCTTTTTATTGGGAAAGTCTGGGATGGCAGCCGATCATAATAAGAACATGTATCTTGTTTTCAGGATAGGCGTGGTCGGGTTTTGCCTCCCGGTTTCCTCTTTAGTGGAAATCCTTGATGGTTCGTTGCTGCCAGGCCGTCGTGTCGACTCGATCCTGCTGAGAGGGACCGAAGTTCCTGTCATAGATGGACAAGGCTGGTTCGAGTGTTCACCCGCAAGGGGGAGGACAGAAACGAAAGCGCTGGTTGTCGCCGGAGCTGAAACAAATCTTGCATTGATGGTTGATGCTGTCGATGGTATTTTCCCCGCAAAGGAATTTGAGATAGGCGACGTGCCTGCGCTGCTTTGTGAATGTAAACGGGTGCGTTACCGGCTTTTAGCGTTTTGGCGTAATGAGCCCCTTGTCGTTTTTGATCCGAACGAACTGGATTCGGCGGTAAATGGATATGGATGAGAAATATTGTCTAATCCATTGTGGTGGTATTGCTCTCACGATTCCTGTCAGCAATGTCCTGCGGGTGGAACCCGAGCCGCAGATTTATCCACTGCCTCGAATGCGTGCATCGATGACTGGCGTTTTTCGGTTCGAGAAGGAATGGGTTCCCGTCCTGCATCTTGAAAAAATAATTTCAAATCAGGATTTTCGGCAGGATGTTTGCTGCGTGGAGAGAAAATATGTTCTCGTCTGTGCGACAGAGCTTGGATATATCGGCTTGCCCTGCGACAGCGCTGTCAGAATCCTGAACGTTTATGGTGATTGCATTGCTGACTGTGAGGCGCCGCTGATCCCGGGATGCACGCAGGAAATGATCTATCGAAATGAACGTTACCCTATTCTGGATATTGACCGACTTTTGCCCCATTGCCCATGATTATCGCTGTCCCGTGCTCGGGTGCGGCGCCAAGGAGGCTTGAATGAGCAAAAAACTGCTGCTGGCCGATGACAGTATCACGATTCAGAAAGTGATCGGCATCACCTTCGCCAATGAGGATGTGGATCTTGCTATCGCGGACAATGGAGATACGGCGCTGGAGATGGCGCAGGACCAGACCCCCGATCTGATTCTGGCCGATGTGCTGATGCCGGGCAAAAATGGATATGAATTGTGTGAAGCCGTAAAAAGTGATCCGCAATTCAAAGGGGTTCCAGTGCTTTTGCTGTCCGGCACCTTCGAACCGTTTGACGAAGACAAGGCGCGTGCAAGCGGCGCTGACGACTGGATTGCCAAACCGTTCGAATCGCAGGCGCTGATTGATAAAGTCAAGGAGCTGCTGCAGCGGGCGCCTGAATCTCTCGCCGTTCCTGCGAGCGCCCAGCTCTCTGCAGAGCAACCTCCCGTTGACGCAGAGTTCTCTGCCGAAGAGGAAGGTGAGATCGCTTCCGAGGAGGCCGGTGTCTGGGGCGAGTTCTCCTTTGAGGAGGAAGAAATGGCGCCGGAGAAAGAACCCGCCCCGGTTTATGATTCCGGTTCGGCCGGCCTGCAGGAGCCAGACGACCAGGAACAGGAGGATATTCTCGAACTCGACGAAGCGGACATCCTTGAAGAGGAGCCTGTTTCTTCGTCGGATGAAAGCGATCCCTTCGCTTTTCAGGAGAGTGCCGAGGACGAGGCGGTTGAGGATTCCGGCCTGGTCTCGGGAGACATGGCTTCGGCCGCTGCACCTGAAGAGAATGATTTCAGCGAGGGACTGGCCGAAGCTGAAGAGGAGGAGTCTTTTCCCCTCGCGGATTGGGACGATACAGAGTCGGCCGATGATGTCGAAGAAGAAATTGGAACGGAATCGCGAGAGGATTCTTTCGCAGCTCGCTTGTCAGATGACCAGTCAGATGAGTTTTCTGATGAGCAGGACCAACTGCAGCGAACACCGGAACCGTTATTCTCCGTGGAAGAAGAGGCGCCGAAGGCTGTATCTGAGGGATCGGCTGAAACCGGTTCGGCCGTATCTCCGCCCGTCGGAGAGCCCTTCGCTGCCTCTGCTGGTTCTCAGGCCTTTCCGGCGAGCGGTGCGACGGTCGCTTCAGGCCCGCCTCAACTGGAAGAAGAACGGGTCGAGGCCATCGTGCAGAAGGTTGCCGACGAAGTGGTGAACCGCCTGGCCGGCTCAATTCTGGAAAAAGTCGCCTGGGAGGTGGTGCCTGACCTGGCGGAGAGTCTGATCAAGGATGAAATCCGCAAGATCAAGGACGCTTTGAAATAACAGGTACCGAGAGCGCGCTTCACAATATTGACGGATGAAATGGGGATTGCTACAATCCCCATTTCGTTTTTCTGCCGCTTTATTCCTGAGCTGCGCCTTTGATTTCATCACCTTACATCATCCATTTATTGATAAAGGAACATCCCTGCAATGGAACCTATGCTGCCCAAAGGATATGAACCGACCGAGGTTGAGGATAAATGGTACCGGCGGTGGGAGGCTGACGGCTGCTTCCACGCCGATGAAAATTCCCCCAGGCCCCATTATTCAATTGTGATTCCGCCGCCCAACGTGACTGGGGTTCTGCACATGGGCCATGCGCTCAACAACACCCTGCAGGATGTTCTGGCACGCTGGAAGCGCATGACCGGCCACGAGGTTCTCTGGATGCCGGGGACCGACCATGCCGGTATCGCCACCCAGAACGTGGTAGAGAAGCAGCTGGCGCAGCAGGGGCAGGATCGCCACGAACTCGGCCGCGAGGAATTCGTGCGCCGCGTGTGGCAGTGGCGTGCGGAGTCGGGCGGGCAGATCATCAATCAGCTCAAGCGGCTGGGAGCTTCCTGCGACTGGGAGCGCGAACGGTTCACCATGGATGAGGGGCTGTCCAAGGCGGTGCGGGAAGTGTTTGTCCGCCTGTACGAGGATAAGCTCATTTACCGTGACAACCGCCTGATCAACTGGTGCCCGCGCTGCCACACCGCTCTTTCCGACCTTGAGGTCGAGCACGCCGACAAAAAAGGGCATTTCTGGCATCTGCGCTACCCGGTCAAGGACAGTGACCGCACCCTGGTGGTGGCCACCACCCGCCCCGAAACCATGCTCGGCGATACGGCCGTGGCCGTGCATCCCGACGATGAGCGCTACGCCGACCTGGTAGGCAAGAGCATCATGCTGCCGCTGGTGGATCGCGAAATCCCCATCATCTTCGATGAGTACGTGGACAGCGAGTTCGGCAGCGGGGCTGTGAAAATCACCCCCGCCCACGACTTCAACGACTTTGAGATCGGCAAGCGCCACGGCCTCGAATTTATCAATATTTTTGATGAATCCGGCCGTATCAACGAAAACGGCGGCGCCTACCAGGGGCAGGACCGCATGGAGGCGCGCAAGGCGGTGGTGGCCGACCTGGAGGCCGCAGGACTGCTGGATAAGATCGAGGACCACAAGCTCGCCGTGGGAGAATGCTATCGGTGCAAGACGGTTATCGAGCCCTATATGAGCAAGCAGTGGTACGTCAAGGTCGGACCGCTGGCCGAAGAAGCGATCCGCGCAGTGCAGCAGGGCGAAACCCGCATCGTACCCCGGCAGTGGGAGAAGACCTACTATGAATGGATGTTCAACATTCAGGACTGGTGCATCAGCCGCCAGATCTGGTGGGGGCACCGTATACCGGCCTGGTTCTGCGATGCCTGCGGCGAGATCACGGTGTCCCGGGAAGATGCGTCTGTCTGTGCCCATTGCGGCAGCAGTGACATTACCCAGGAAACTGATGTTCTCGATACCTGGTTCTCTTCTGCACTGTGGCCCTTCTCGACCATGGGCTGGCCGGAGCAGACCGACACCCTCAAGAAATTTTATCCCACCTCCTGCCTGGTCACCGGCTTCGACATCCTGTTTTTCTGGGTGGCCCGCATGATGATGATGGGACTGCGGTTCATGGACCAGGTCCCCTTCAAGGAGGTCTATATCCACGCCCTGGTGCGCGATGCCCAGGGGCAGAAGATGAGCAAGAGCAAGGGCAATGTCATCGACCCCCTGACCGTAATCGATGAGTACGGCGCCGACGCGTTCCGCTTCACTCTTGCCGCGTTTGCCGCCATGGGGCGCGACATCAAATTGTCTACCGATCGGATTTCCGGCTACAAGGCTTTTGCCAACAAGCTCTGGAATGCGGCGCGGTTCACCCTGATGAATCTGGAAGGGTTCGACCCGAAGGATGTGGACCTCGATCAGCTTGAGCTGTCCCAGGCCGACCAGTGGATCCTGGCTCGTCTCGCCCAGACGGCCCGCGACACCAATGCGGCGTTGGCCGATTATAAATTCAATGATGCGGCCAATATCCTGTATGCCTTCACCTGGCACAACTTCTGTGACTGGTACATCGAGTTGTCCAAGGGCGACCTTTACGGGGAAGATGCACAGATTCGCAGGCGTGCCCAGAGTGTACTGTATGTGGTGCTCGAGCAGCTGCTGCGGCTGCTGCATCCGATCATGCCCTTTATCACCGAGGAAATCTGGCAGTGCCTGCCGGGAGAGCGACCCACATCTTATCTGATGCAGGCCGACTACCCCACGGGTGCGCCTTATGCCGCTTTCGGCCATGAGGGCCCGGCCCGTATGGAGCTTCTGATGGAGGTCATCCGCGCGATCCGCAATATCCGCGGTGAAATGGACGTGGCTCCAAGCCGTCGCATTACCGCGGTGCTCGATATCAGGAATGAGGGCGACGCTCGGGTTGTGGAAGAAGGGCAGGACTATATTCGCAGCCTTGCCGGTCTTGAGGAGCTTCAATTCGGAGTCGGAATCGACCGGCCGGAGAAAGCCGCGACTCAGGTTGCGGGGGAAATCGAGGTTCTGCTGCCCATGGCGGGCCTGATCGATGTCGAGGAGGAGGAAAAGCGCCTCGCCAAGGAGATCGCCAAGGCGCAGAAGGATGTCGATTTCTTCACTAAGAAGTTGTCCAATGAAAAGTTTGTCGCCAACGCGCCGTCGGCCGTGCTTGAAAAAGACCGCGGCAAGCTGGCCGACGCCCAGGAGAAGCTGGCGATCCTGCAGCAGAGCCTGGAGCGGGTTCAGGGCTGGAAGTAGCGCCATCAGTTAAAATAAGATGGCGTCGCAAAAACTCACCAACTGCTGCGTTGCTGCAATTGCTCTCGCTGCTTCGACGTACGTAAGTACGCCTCATTGCTCGACAATCGCGCGCCTTGCATTTGGCGCTTTTTGCTTAGCCATCGACATTGATGCTTTTTTGCGAAAGCATCAAAATAAGGCAAAGCAGAGAAGGGCACTGGCGGGAAAGCAGTGCCCTTCTCTGGCTCTGCGACTCGGGATCAGGTCTTTTCCAGCAGCACCGAGCTGAATTCGTTCAGCAGGCGGTTTTTGAGTACCCGGCAGCCGAGCTTTTCGTAAAGTTGCCGCACCTCGAAATTGTATTCCCACAGAATCCCGGACAACAGCAGCAGCCCCCCGGTGCGGGCGCGCGAGACCAGGTCGGGCGCGAAATCGACCAGGAGATCGCCGTAGATGTTGGCGAGGATCAGGTCGAAATCACGCTCCTTTGTGAAATCCAGGCTGCCGGTAACGTGGGTGACCCGCTCGTTTACGCCGTTGTGTTCACAGTTGACTCGGCAGGTGCGCACCGCATCGGGGTTGATATCGATGCAGACCGCCTGGGCCGCGCCGAGGTGCAGAGCGCCGATTGCCAGAATGCCGGTGCCGCTGCCCAGATCAAGGACACGTGCCCCCTGCACCTGCGGCAGTTCTTCCAGGATTTCCAGGCAGCTGGCGCTGGTTTCGTGTTCACCGGAGCCGAATGCCCCTTTGGCGATAACCAGTGGAATGCGCTCGTCCTCCACGGGGTTGTCCCCGGGTGGAGTGATACGGAAGCGGGCGCCGATATTAAACGGTGAATACATTGAAAGTCCTCCCCTTTTATTGCAAGTTTTCAAGTAACTGTTCAGCATGGGGTCGTAACTCTTCGAAATAGTTTCAGGTCACGCAGATCAGGTCCCGCCCTTCCTTCAGGCCTTTTTCACGGCTCCAGGTGCGAATCTGCGAACGAGCCCCCCGAGCGCCGACAGTGACCAGCACAGGTCCTTCTCCCGCTTTGAGGGTGTCGATGGGAACCACCGGCGCGCCATGGATTTTCTGCCCGATCTTGCGACGGTCGACTTCCACCCAGCGCGCCACCTTTACCCCGGCCTGCGCAAGGATCCTGCGCCACATCTTGCCTTCCATTCCCGCGCCCCACAGAGTGACTTCGCCCGCATCTTTCAGAAAGCATCTTTGCAGATGATGCAGTTTGCAGAGACAAAACGCTTCGGCAGAGCAGTTCTGCGCCGTGCGGGTCAATCGCCGCGGCCGGTCGCGCGAGCCGTCATCGACGGCCACCAGTTCCCAGTCGCGCAGGCTCTGAGCCTGCAATGAAGCCAGTGCCGCCGGCAGATGATCCTGCTCGTTGCGTACCGCCATCAGGATGGAAACCTGCGGGCGGCTCACAATCCCAGACTCCCGAGAATAAACAGCGCCAGGGTATAGGTCAGCGCCGAAAGCAGGGTCGACATCATGACGATGCTGCCGGCCAGTTCGGCATCCCCTTTCAACTGGTGCGCCATAATGTAGGTCGCCGTGGCTGTGGGCGTCCCGGCAAACAGCACGCCGATGGCGAGATCCTGTCCCCGCACTCCCATGGCATAAAGCAGGGCGGCGGCGATGATCGGCAGCCAGATGATCTTGATGGTGGTGGAAAGCAGGGCGCAGGTCAGATCTCCCTTGAGTTTGCGCAGAGAGAACGAGCCGCCGATCGCCAGCAGCGCCAAGGGCAGCGTCATGCCGGTGGCGATATGCAGCGAACGGTCTAAAATGACTGGGATTGGCAGATGGAGAAAACTCCAGATGATCCCGGCGAAGGAAGCGATGATCAGCGGATTGAAAGCGATCTGGCGCACCCAGAAGGCGCGTCCCTGATGTCCGCCGGTCCGGCGATGGGGCCATAACAGGGCAAGAATGGCGAAGAAGTTGAGAACGGGCACCAAAAAACCCATCAGGATTCCCGCCCGGGTCAAACCGTCCTCGCCGTAAGCGTTGAAGACAATGGCCAGGCCGATATAGGCCAGATTTCCGCGGAAGGCACCCTGGCTGAAGGCGCCGCGGGTCGCGGGGGCATAGCCGCGCAGCGCGGCGTAGCCGTAGCTCACAGCAAAGCCGATGGCAATCACCAGCGATGAACCGGCCACCAGTGATCCGTTGAAATTGGCAAAAAAATCAGCGGTACCGATCTTATAGAAAAGCAGCAGCGGCAGGGCGACGTAATACACCAGCCTGTTTGTCTGGAAGAGGAAATGATCGTCGATCAGGTTGAGACGCTTGAGAACGAAGCCCAGGCCGATGACCAGAAAGACTGGAATGACGATGGTGAGAATGTCCAGAAAAAGTACCATGAAGCGCTCCTGCCCACCGGTTCGGGGATTTTCCCGCAGAAGAATAGCCCAGTGGCGTCTCAGGTGTCCAACATTTATCCGGCAACTGTCGTTGAACGTTGGGCTGCCATGAAAAGGGTTGCGGAGAGCCATACTCCCGCTGTACAAAAAAACTATGACAAAAAACGATAAAATCCGCCTTGTTTTTCTGACCGCCCTCGTCGCGGCGATCACTGCGCTGCACTATCTGACCGGAACAGAGAAAGCGCATTTTCACGATATTTACCGCCGGCTTTACTATCTGCCCATTGTTCTTGGCGGGCTGTGGTTTCTGCTGCGCGGTGGTCTGATCACCTCCCTGGTCATTTCCGCTATCTATGTGCCCCATGTCATCTTTCAATGGGGTCATCATCCGGCCAGCGCTCCCGAACAGTATCTTGAAGTTCTGCTTTACAACGTCATCGGCTTTGTGACCGGGTTTCTCACTCAGGCCGAACGCAGGCAGAAAAACCGCTACCAGCGTACGGCGAAACGGCTGGAGCAAAGCTTCGCCGCTTTGCGCCGGCAGGCTGATCAGATCCTGGAGGTTGAGGAGCAGCTTCGCCGTGCCGATCGTTTGTCGGCATTGGGTGAACTCTCCGCTGAACTGGCCCATGAAATCCGCAATCCTCTGGGGTCTATTCGCGGGACGGCAGAAATCCTGCAGGATGGGATCGATCCGTCCGACCGGCGCCATGAATTCGCCCAGATCCTGCTGCGCGAGGTCGAACGACTCAACCGCGTGGTCGAGCAGTTTCTTGATTTCGCACGGCCTGCCAAGGTGGAACGATCTTTTTTCAATCCAACACAGGTGCTTGAGGAAGTGTTCTCGCTGGTCGAGAGGCAGGCGGACAAACAGGGCGTGGTCCTTGAGAAGCGAGGGGATGCGGGACTGGTCGTGGGCGATGGAGAGCAGCTCAAGCAGGTGTTTCTCAACCTGGTCCTCAATGCCGTGCAGGCCATGCCGGAAGGGGGACGTCTGGACGTCGGTCTGCAGCGGGGTCCGGAGCATGTTGAAATTACTTTCAGCGACACGGGGCCGGGCATTGCGCCGGAGCACCTTGAGCGGATCTTTACTCCTTTTTTCACGACGCGAACCGATGGAATCGGACTGGGGCTGGCCATCACTCAGCGGCTGGTGAAAAAGAACGGCGGGGCATTGAGCGTGGCCAACGAACCAGGCAAAGGAACGACCTTTGTTCTGACCCTTGGACCCGCTGAGACAACGGAGGATTCATGACAAAGCCCACAGTTCTGATCATCGAAGATGACCCTTCTCTGCGGCGCGTGCTGGAATTCAGCCTCGAAGAAAGCGGCTACCGGGTTCTGACTGCTGAAAGCGGCGAAGAGGGGCTGGACCTGTTTAGAAATGAGGGGCCATCCCTGGTGATTACCGATATCGCCATGCCGGGGATTTCCGGCTATGAGGTGCTTAAAGCCGTCAAGGAGGAAAGTCCCGACACCGTTGTTATCGTCATCACAGCCTTCGGTTCGGTGGAAAAAGCCGTAGAGGCCATGAAGCTGGGGGCTTATGACTATCTGACCAAACCTTTTGGGCGCGACGAACTGCGCCTGGTGGTGGCCAAGGCCCTTGATTTCAGCGGTCTGCAGGCTGAGAACGCCCGGTTGCGCGAAGTGTTGAACGACCGGGTCGACTTTTCTCATATTGTCGGAATCTCCCCGCGCATGCAGCAGGTGTTCGAGGTGGTTAGGCGTGTGGCGGCAACCGAGGCGACCGTCCTGCTGCTGGGGGAAAGTGGAACGGGGAAAGAACTGGTTGCCCGGGCCATCCATCATGGCAGCGATCGGTCGCAGGGTTCTTTTGTTGCGGTAAATTGTGCCGCCATCCCCCGCGATCTGCTGGAAAGTACCCTGTTCGGCCATCGCAAAGGATCGTTTACCGGGGCGGTGAGCGACCGGGCGGGAAAATTCGAACAGGCCCGTGGCGGAACTTTGTTTCTCGATGAAGTGGGAGAATTGCCCATTGATCTTCAGCCCAAACTGCTGCGTGTTTTGCAGGAGCGTGAAATCGAACCGGTTGGCGCCGAGCCCGTCAAGGTCGATGTGCGCGTGATTGCCGCCACCAATCGCCAGCTGCGGCAGGCTGTGGACCAGGGATCGTTCCGGGAGGATCTTTATTACCGCCTTGCGGTTATTCCCGTAACTCTGCCGGCTCTGCGCGAGCGGCGCGATGATATCCCACTGCTGGTGCGGCATTTTGTTCGCAAACATGCAGGCCAGGCGGTCAGGGTTGACGAAGGACTTCTGCAAAAGCTGAGCGCTCTGCCCTGGGCCGGAAATGTGCGGGAACTTGAAAACTGTGTTGAACGCATGCTGATACTTCGGCATAAAGACCATTTGACCATTGAGGATTTTGCTCCAATGGAGCAAGCACCGTCGTCGGACAGGGATGGGGGGCAGAGTACGCCTTTACTGAACATACCCGAAGAAGGGGTGGCCCTGGAGGAGATTGAAAAGCAGGCCATTGTCGAGGCGCTTCATCGTCATGGAGGCAATCAGACGCGGGCCGCGGCATTTTTGCGCATTCCGCGTCATACTCTCATTTATCGGATGGAGAAATACGACATTAAAAGGTAGTATTTCAGATAAGGGTTCGGCTCCGGTGGTGAAAGCCCTGGTCCGCCTCGATTATTGAGAAGCATCGCCGGGAAGGAGAATGAATGGCCAGATTGCTGACGGACGGCGAACAGATGATGCGTGCCGGAGAGGCGCTGCCTTTTGAGATGGGAGGCTGGATCGACACCGCTCCGTTTGAAAACCTGCTCGGCATGGTGATTGATGAAGCTGCCGGCGGAAAGGCTGTCTTGCGGATGCCGTTCACGGTAAAGTTGGCACAGGGCGGGGGGTTGATGCACGGCGGAGCGATTACCGCCCTGGCCGACACGGCAGTGGCCATGGCCATAAAAAGTGTGCTGCCTGAAGGAACACATTTTGCAACAATCGAATTGACCACGCATTTCATGGCTCCCGTACTGGAAGGAGTCGTGGTCGCGAGGGCAACGGTCAGCCGGCCGCAGGGGCGCACTTTTCATGGCGAAGCCATTCTGGCGGATGAAAAGGGTGAGAAAATCGCCCGTTTTTCCTCGGTTTTTCGTGTGGCCCGCGGCCAGGGATTCAATGAATGACTGCTGCCGAATTTGAAAAACACGTGGCGCGCGCCATATCCGCGATTCCGTCCCAATTCATGGAGCGGGTCGACAACCTTTCTTTTCAGGTTCATCCCTGGGCCGACGAAGAGACGCTGCAGTGTGTCGGGCTGACTGACCCCCGGGACCTGCTCGGCTATTACATGGGCTGGCCCCTGCCCGAGCGGACCCATGAGTACGGCAGCTGCTCTCCCGATGTCATCATCATTTATCAGGATGCGGTTGAGAGTTACATTGAAGAAACCGGCCAGCCCCTGGAAAAGGTCCTGCTTGAAACCGTCATGCACGAACTGGCGCATTACTTTGGATTTACCGAAGATGAAATGGACATTGTCGAGCGTCTTTGGGAGCAGCAGTCTTGACTTTCACCGGGTGAGAGATGAATATAGGGGAATTGGAATATTTAAGTGCCGCTTTTTAAGTGGATCAGAGTTGATTCCCCTGATCCTGCCCTGAGCGGCCCCGATATGGGACATTGAATGAACCGAAAGGATTTTTGACTTTATGATCCGCTTGTTTGCGTTTTTTGCCGGAATTTTTCTTTTGGCGGCACCTGTAACTTCCCTGGCCGGTTCGCCCCGGCCCGATGCGCCACCGGCTCCAACAGTGCGGGTCGGCAGCGTCGCGCCGGACTTCACCCTCAAGACCTTCAGTGGTGAAGAAATCACTCTCACCGATCTGCGCGGCAAGGTGGTGGTGATCAATTTCTGGGCGACCTGGTGCCCTCCGTGCCGGGAGGAGATGCCGTCCATGGAACGCCTGTATCAGCGCATGCAGGGTAAACCCTTCGAAATGCTTGCCATCAATGTGGAAGAGGATGCGCGCCAGGTTCTGGGGACTTTCCTCCAGAAGACGCCACACTCTTTCCCGATTCCTCTCGATACCAACCGCCAGGCCCAGGAACTCTACCGGGTTTACCGTTTTCCTGAAACCTTCATCGTCGACCCCAATGGGATTGTGGTCAATCATATTATCGGCGCGCGGGATTGGGCAACATCCGACACCATCGATTACTTCAACAGCCTGATGACCCCGTAGAGGAGTGTCCATGAGCGCCAACGCGGATATTACTTTCTGGATCGCCTTTTCAGCGGGGATTCTCTCTTTTTTCTCCCCCTGCGTTCTGCCTCTTATCCCTTCGTATCTGACTTACATTACCGGTATTTCCTTCGGGCAACTCAAGGATGCCCACCCCAGCACCAAAGTGCGGATGTCGGTGGTTTTCCACTCCCTGATCTTCATTCTCGGATTCTCCCTGGTTTTCGTGACCATGGGGGCGATTGCCGGCTGGGCGTCTCACTCCTTCCAGAGCCATCTGCGTGAAGGGCTCGGCATTCTTCAAAAGGTCGGGGGCGTTCTGATTTTTCTCTTCGGTCTGCATCTGTCGGGACTGCTTCACTTCGGCGTTCTCCTGGGTGAAAAGCGCGTTCACCTTGCAAGCAAACCCACCGGCTTTATCGGCACTCTCCTGGTCGGCGTGGCCTTCGCCGCAGGCTGGACGCCCTGCATCGGTCCCATCCTGGGGGCAATCCTGGCCCTCGCCGCCAGTACCAGCGGCGGAGTGAGCAAGGGAGTCTATCTTCTTTCAGCCTATTCGGCCGGGCTCGGAATCCCGTTTCTTGCGGCCGGTGTGCTGTTTCACGGCTTTCTTTCCTTCTTCAACCGTTTCAAGAAACACATCCGTGTCATGGAAATCGTTTCCGGTGGTTTGCTGATGGTGGTCGGGATCATGCTGTTTTTCGATCTTTTCTCCAGGTTGGCGGGTTATCTCTATCGCATTATGCCGGTGACGGGCTAGGAGGCTGTCGGACTTTGGAAGAATCTACTGCGAAGCCGGCAAATCGGACCATATTTCCGCAAATTTTCGACAAACAGGTCTACTATTCGCTCTCAAATTTCCGAAAATCTGTCCTCGATTTGCCAATTTCTCGTGACGATCCCCAAAGTCCGACAGCCTCCTGGAATCTGGGTGCGATATCTCTTGTGTTTTTTTCTTGACACTGGCGCCTGAAAACAATAATTTGATTATCGTTTTCATTTCGAGAGGGGGTTTATGGATCGCATCAAGGACAGGTTTCGCTCCTACCTTTCCGACCAGGGGCTGAAATCGACCCAACAGCGGGAAATCATTCTTGACGAGTTTCTCAAAGCCGGCGCCCACCTGTCGACTGAAGAGCTTTACCTGAAAATCCGCAAAAAGCATCCGCATATCGGGTATGCCACTGTTTACCGGACCCTGAAGCTCTTTTCCGAATGTGGGATTGCGGAAGAACACAATTTCGGTGATGGTCAGACCCGCTATGAAACGGTGGCTGGAGAATTCCATCACCACGATCATCTGATCTGCACTGACTGCAAACGCATTATTGAATTTGAGGATCCCCGCATCGAACAGATGCAGGATGAGGTCGCAGCGCAGCATGGTTTCAAGATTCTCAACCATCGGCTTGAGCTTTACGGCCTTTGCGAGGATTGCCGTAAAAAATACTCATCCTGATTCCTTTTAAAATTATTTTTATGAAAATGATTATCAATCTTACAAGTCGGCGGCGTTTATGAAGTCTGAGTCAACCTCTTCCGCGAAGGATCTCCCCAAAGTCATCCTCGTGGGCAACCCCAATGTCGGCAAAAGTGTCCTGTTCAATGTTCTGACCGGCGCTTACACGACGGTCTCCAATTATCCTGGGACGTCGGTCGAAGTCTCCCAGGGGCAGTGCGATATCGAAGGCCGCAGGTTCGAGGTGATCGATACGCCCGGCATGTACTCCCTGATGCCGATTACCGAGGAAGAACGTGTCGCTCGCACGATCCTGCTCGAGCAGCAGCCCCATGTGGTGGTTCATGTCATCGATGCGCGCAATCTCGACCGCATGCTGCCCATGACGGTGCAGTTGATCGAGGCCGGGCTCCCGGTGGTGCTGGTTGTCAATATCATGGATGAAGCCGAACGCCTCGGCATGCGGATCGATATTGAGCTGTTGCAGGAAAAGCTGGGGATTCCGGTTGTTGGGGCAGTGATGGCGCGGCGTCAGGGATTGGTGCGTCTCCAGGAGATTTTGAAGGATTACGACGCCTCCCGACATGCTGTTTTCGGCTATGCAGCCGATCTTGAACAGGATATCAATCGAGTCGCCTCGTGCCTGAAGGGAGATTATCGGCTTTCATCCCGCTCTCTGGCTCTGCTGTTGCTGCAGCGCGATGAAGAGATTGAAAGCCTTGTTGAAAGGAGAGAGAAAGAAAATTTCTCCGCAGTGCGTGCCGCCGTAAATGAGGTTGTTTTCGAGCGGCGTACAGACCTTCATCTGCGCATCAGTCTGGAGCGAAAGCGCGTCTGCAAAGGACTGCTGGACGGAGTGATCCATCAAAGTGAGTCCGGTGCTCTCGCCTGGACCGAGCGCCTTTCACAGGTGACCATGAACCCGTGGACAGGGGTTCCTTTCCTGCTGCTGATCCTCTATTTCGGTTTGTACAAATTCGTCGGGGGGTTCGGCGCCGGCACAGTGGTCGACTTTCTTGAGGGCGTTCTGTTCGAGGGGCATATCAACCCCTGGATCATGGATCTCGGCGAACGCTATCTCGGCTGGGAATGGCTTTACGAGCTGCTGGTGGGCGAATACGGTGTTCTGACTCTGGGGGTGCGCTATGCGGTCGCCCTGGTGCTGCCCATCGTCGGAACGTTTTTCCTTGCCTTCAGTCTGATCGAGGATACCGGCTATTTCCCGCGACTGGCGATGCTGGTTGACCGGGTCTTCAAGCGTATCGGTCTTAACGGGCGTGCGGTGATTCCTATTGTGCTCGGTTTCGGCTGCGATACCATGGCGACCATGGTCACCCGCACCCTGGAAACCACCCGTGAGCGTGTGATCTCCACTATTCTGCTGGCGCTGGCCATCCCCTGCAGTGCCCAGCTCGGGGTGATTCTGGGCCTTCTCTCCGGCGTTCCCGGTGCCCTGCTGGTGTGGAGCCTCTGCATTATCCTGATCTTCCTGTTGATCGGCTGGCTGGCGGCCCGGGTGATGCCGGGCGAGCAGCCGATGTTCTATATGGAGATCCCCCCCCTGCGGCTGCCGCAATTTCGCAACGTCATGGTCAAGACCCTGACGCGGATGCAATCTTATTTCATCGAAATTTTTCCCCTGTTTATTCTGGCTTCGGTATTGCTGTGGGCGGGTAAGATGAGCGGGGTGCTCGAAAAGATCATTGCTTCACTCCATCCCGTCATGTCTTTGCTCGGGCTGCCGAACCAGGCCTCGGCGGCCTTCATCTTCGGATTCTTTCGGCGTGATTTTGGGGCGGCTGGTCTGTATGACCTGCAGACCAGCGGGCTGCTTACCCCGGTGCAGTTGACCGTTGCGGCGGTGACGCTGACTCTTTTCGTCCCCTGCATCGCCCAATTCCTGATGATGAAAAAAGAGCGTGGATGGAGTGTTTCGCTGGGCATACTGGTTTTTGTCTCGATACTTGCTTTTACCAGCGGTGCTTTACTGAATAGTTTTCTGCTGATGACGGGGCTGCTCTCATGAAGTGTGCTTTCTGCGGACGCGAAATCCCCGAAAATATTGAGCAGCGCGCCTGCGGGCTCTGCCCCGGGGGGTGCCGCAACATACACTGCCCTTATTGCGGCTATAAAAATCCCCTGCCGTCGAAGCTGCTCAAAAAGTGGCTGGCGGGCGGCAAGGGCAAGAAGGATAAGAATGAGAAGGAGTCGTCATGAATGTTTCCGCGAAGGCCGAAGAGATCCTTGAAGCCCTCTGGATTGCTGTTGAGGAGCAGGGGGAAAATGCTGCGCACCTGAGCACGCTGGGTGTCGGACCTGACGATGAAGCTTTGGCCGAACTGCAGCGCCGGACCTTCGTCGAAGTGAAGGGCGACCGGGTTTATCTCCGCAAGGAAGGACGCCCTGAAGCCCGCATGACGGTGCGGCGTCACCGTCTGGCCGAGCGGCTGATGATGGACATCCTCGACGTGAAGGGTGGGGAGGGCAATGCCAAAGCCTGCGAGTTGGAGCACCTGCTCCATGAAGGGGTCGACACCAAGATCTGCACCCTGCTGAACCATCCGACAACCTGCCCGCATGGCAATCCGATCCCTCCCGGCAAATGCTGTGAGGACGCCAAGCGTCACGGTGAGGTGGGTGTTGTCGCATTGACTGAACTCAGGCCGGGGCAGAGCGGGGAGATTGCTTACCTGAGCACCGACGAGCCCAAAAAAATGCAAAAGCTGATGAGCATGGGCGTTCTGCCCGGAACGGCGCTGGTTCTTAACCAGACCTTTCCCTCCTATATTTTTAAAGTGGGTCATTCCCAGTTTGCGGTTGATCAGTATCTGGCCCGCGAGATTTTTGTGCGCAAAACCTGAAAATTCACAGGAGCAGCCGCCCCTCTTTTTTCAGATTCAATTCCTGCCCCGTCTCCAGAAGGCGATGCCCCTGCCCCATGCAGGGCTTTTTTGTTGGCCTGGCAGTTTTTTGCTTCATTGCATAGGCTTTTCCGGATGCTCTGCCAAGTTGTTGCCCTCCCAGAAAGGACTCGTCATTATGAAAGTAGCCGCCATCATTCCGGCCCGTTATGCTTCGAGCCGCTTTCCCGGCAAGCCTCTGGTCGATATTCTCGGCAAACCGATGATTCAGAGGGTCTATGAGCGTGTGGCGCAGGTCTCCGGCATCAGCCGCGTGGTCGTTGCAACCGATGACCCGCGTATTTATGACGCAGTCGCAGGTTTTGGCGGCCAGGCCTGCATGACCCGCGATGATCATCCTTCTGGGACCGACCGGTTGGCGGAGGTGGCAGCGGATCTTGATGATGACCTGGTGGTCAACGTTCAGGGGGATGAACCGCTGATCGATCCGCGGATGGTGGAATCGGCGTTGGCTCCCCTGCGTCAGAACAGCAGCATCCTGATGGGGACGTTAAAAACCCCGCTGCAGTCCGCAGAGGAGTTTCTCAATCCCAACGTGGTTAAGGTGGTCACCGACCAGGAGGGGTTCGCCCTTTATTTTTCTCGTGCACCCATTCCCCATCCGCGGGATTTCTCTAATAATCCGCCCGCTGAGTTTCCCCGTATGGTCGCCTTCAAACATGTTGGACTTTATGTGTACCGGCGCGATTTTCTCCTTGAATTCCCCCGTCTGCAACCCACCCCCCTCGAGGAGCTGGAAAAGCTTGAGCAGCTGCGCGCTCTCGAACACGGGATTCGCATTCATGTGGCCTTCACCGATCTGGTTTCTACGGGAGTGGATACGCCGGCAGATCTCGAAAAAGTACGTGCCGTTCTGCAGCAAGGGTAGGAAACCCCGCAAAATCGGTTTATAAAAGAGTTGCGTGAAGACGCGAGGCGCCAGAGAAGGAGAGCAAATGGGGGTTTTCTTTTTTTGAAGGGGCGTGTAGAATCTGCCCTTTGATCTTGATTCACAGACTCCGCGTGCCAATGTAAGGGCTTGAAATAATCTGATTTTTGAGGTTCGCCGATGAAAACCAAATTTATCTTTATTACCGGAGGCGTTGTGTCGTCGCTCGGAAAGGGACTGGCCGCCGCCGCCATAGGTGCGCTGCTCGAGGCCCGAGGCCTCCGGGTGTCCATGCAGAAGATGGACCCTTATATCAACGTGGACCCCGGCACCATGAGCCCTTTTCAGCATGGCGAGGTTTTCGTCACTGATGATGGAGCCGAAACTGATCTGGACCTTGGTCATTATGAGCGCTTCACCAGTGCCAGCCTGACCCGCAAGTCAAATTTCACGACCGGTCAGGTTTACGACTCCGTCATCCGCAAAGAGCGTCGGGGCGATTATCTCGGCGGCACTGTTCAAGTCATCCCCCATATCACCAATGAGATCAAGTCGAAGATTTTTGAAAATGCCAAAGGCGTCGACGTCGCCATCATCGAGGTCGGCGGTACCGTCGGTGATATCGAGTCGCTTCCCTTCCTTGAGGCTATCCGGCAGTTTCGCACTGACCGCGGCGCAGAAAATGTCCTCTACATCCATCTGACCCTGGTTCCCTATATTCCCACCGCCGGGGAACTCAAAACCAAACCGACCCAGCACAGCGTCAAAGAGCTTCGCGAAATCGGCATCCAGCCCGATATTCTTCTCTGTCGCTGCGACCGCGAAGTGCCGCGTGATATGAAGAACAAGATTGCCCTGTTCTGCAATGTACGTGAAGAAGCGGTAATTACCGCGCGTGATGTGGAGACCATTTATGAGGTTCCTACCGCCTACCATGAACAGGGGCTTGACGAAAGGATTATCGAGTTTCTCAATATCTGGACCAAGGCTCCGGATCTGACCGCATGGCATCGCATCGTCAAAAGGGTCAAGGAGCCGGCCTCCGAGGTGACGATTGCCATTGTCGGCAAATATGTGGAGCTGACGGAGAGCTACAAGTCTCTTTCCGAAGCACTGATCCACGGTGGGATTGCCAATGATTGCCGTGTTGCGCTGCACTACGTCGACTCGGAAGCCATTGAGCGCCATGGGGTCGGGGAGATCTTCGACGGGGTCGACGGAATTCTCGTTCCGGGCGGATTCGGCGAACGCGGCAGTGAAGGGAAAATCGAATCGATTCGCTATGCCCGGGAAAACAAGATTCCCTTTTTCGGCATCTGCCTCGGCATGCAGATGGCGGTGGTCGAGTTTGCCCGCCATGTCTGCGGCCTGGAGGACGCCAATTCCACCGAATTCCGCGAAGAGGCTCTCAACCCCGTGATTCATATCATGGAAGTGCAGAGGAAGGTGACCCGCAAGGGTGGCACCATGCGCCTGGGTGCTTACGACTGCGCCCTGGAAGAAGGCACGCTGGCGCGCAGAATATACGGCAAACCGATGATCAGTGAACGTCATCGCCATCGGTATGAATTCAACAATAACTATCGGGATCAATTGCGGGAAGGCGGTCTGGGCCTGTCCGGAGTCAATCCGGGCACGGACTTGATTGAAATTGTCGAACTCAGCGAACACCCCTGGTTCCTGGCCTGCCAGTTTCACCCGGAGTTTCGTTCAAGGCCCATGGATCCCCACCCCTTGTTCGAATCGTTCATCGGCGCCTGTTTAAAGCAACGGGAGGCACTGCAGGGCCATGGCTTGTAAAACAACTATCGGCAATATCACCATGGGGGAGGGCTTCCCCCTGGTTCTGATTGCGGGTCCCTGCGTCATCGAAGATGAGGACGCGACCCTGCGCATTGCTTCTTTCCTGAAGAAACTCGGCGAAAACCTCGGTATCGGGATTATCTTCAAGGCCTCCTTTGACAAGGCCAACCGTACCTCGATCTCCTCATTCCGGGGTCCGGGGCTTGAGGAGGGGCTGCGGATTCTTTCCCGCGTGAAAGAGCGGGTCGGCCTGCCGCTGCTGTCCGATATTCACGAAATCAACCAGATTTCGCCGGCAGCCGAGGTGCTTGACGTCCTCCAGATCCCCGCATTTCTTTCACGGCAGACCGACCTTCTGGTGGCCGCCGCGCGCAGCGGCAGGGTGGTCAACGTCAAGAAAGGGCAGTTTCTCGCTCCCTGGGATATGGCCAATGTGGTGAAAAAAATCGAGGAGTCGGGCAACGACCGCATTCTTCTGACCGAGCGTGGAGCCTCGTTCGGCTATAACAACCTGGTGGTCGATATGCGTTCACTGGTCATCATGCGCGAACTGGGGCATCCCGTCGTTTTTGATGCAACCCATTCCGTTCAATTGCCGGGCGGCGCAGGAACAGCCAGTGCCGGCCAGCGCCAGTATGTTGGCGCATTATCGCGGGCCGCCGCCGCTGTCGGAATCGATGGCCTGTTCTGGGAGGTTCATGAAAACCCGGATGCCGCGCGATGCGACGGACCCAACAGTCTTCCACTCGACCAGCTCCGCCCCATGCTTGAACAGATTCTGGCAATCGACACATTGGTCAGAAAAGAGAGTTCTTCTCATGATTGAAACAGCGAAAAACGTACTGCAGGTCGAAGCCGATGCGATTCTAGCGCTGAGTGACCGCCTCGATCACGGCTTTGAAAAGGCGGTGGAGATGATTCTGGCGTGTCGGGGCCGGGTGGTGATCACCGGCATGGGAAAATCGGGGCTGATCTGCCAGAAGGTCGCTGCAACCATGGCTTCGACCGGTACGCCAGCGCTTTTTTTGCATCCGGCAGAGGGCATCCACGGCGATCTCGGCATGCTGATGAAGGGCGATGTCGTGATTGCCGTTTCCAATTCCGGTGAAACTGAAGAAATTACGCGGATTCTTCCCGTTATCAAACGTATGGGACTGCCCTTGATTGCAATGACCGGCAAGGTGGCCAGTGTCCTGGGGCGGGCGGGTGATGTGACTCTCGATATTTCGGTCAAGGAAGAGGCCTGCCCTCTGGGTCTTGCTCCCACCGCCAGCACCACGGCCACTCTGGCTCTGGGTGACGCTATGGCGGTGGCGCTGCTGGTGAAGCGCGGCTTTCGCGCAGAGGATTTCGCTCTATTTCATCCCGGAGGATCGCTGGGTAAAAAGCTCCTGCTGCGTGTTGAAGACATGATGCATTCCGGCGATGATGTGCCGCTGGTTGGCGAACAGACGCTGCTCAAGGAAGCCCTGTTCGAAATTACCAGTAAGAAACTCGGCGTAACCGGGGTGGTGGATGACAACGGAGGGCTTGTCGGTGTTTTCACCGACGGCGATCTGCGTCGCTGCATCGAAAGCGGTTTTGACATCCTGAACCAGCCCATCAGTTCGATTATGTCTCGCAACCCCAAGCGGATCCTGCGCGGCAACCTCGCGGCCAAGGCGCTGCAGCGCATGGAGCAGCACAGCATTACCTCCCTTTTTGTCTTCGAGGATGAACATAGCCCGATTCCCGTGGGCATCATTCATATCCATGATCTGCTCAAAGCGGGGGTGGCATGATGCAGGCGCGCTGCCGTAAAATCCGCCTTCTGCTCCTCGATGTCGACGGTGTGATGACCGACGGCCGGATTATCTATGATAATAACGGGCTTGAGAGCAAGGCTTTCAATGTAAAAGACGGTCACGGCCTCAAGCTTCTGCAGCGCGCAGGGGTTCGGGTCGGCATCATTACCGGTCGCCAGTCCCAGGTGGTTCGTCGCCGTGCCGACGAACTTGGGATCGAGATTGTGCGCCAGGGAGCCAAAAACAAAATCGTTCCCTATCGCGAGGTTCTGTCTCAGTTGGGCCTTGACGACAGCGAAGTGGCTTATATCGGTGATGATCTGGTTGATCTCCCCATCCTGCGGCGGGTCGGGTTCGCTGTGGCCGTGGGTGACGCGGTGGGGGAGATCAAACCCTTCGTTCATTATGTCACACGAGCGGATGGCGGAAGAGGAGCAGTGCGCGAGGTTTGCGACCTGATCCTGAAAAATTCAAATCGCTGGGATGATGTGACGAAGCGATATTTCTGCGGTTCCGCCGAAGAATAAAACCGCTCTATTCAAAACTCGTGCCAATGGCTTCTGTGCCGCTTTACATCAGAGTGTGTCGGTGGTATACTGGAAAGTCTGATGATTAAAAAAATCCAAAGTCGACATTGGCCCGCCATTCTTCTGGTTGCGGTTATCTTGATTCTTGCGGTCGTAGTCGTTTTGAATTTTCAGGCCAGAACGCCCGCTCCGGAACAGGCAGACGACAAAGTTGCGGCTGATCTTACCCTCGGGAGTTTCGAGTACACTGAAACCCGCAAGGGGCAAAAGCAGTGGACCATCGTGGCTGATTCGGCCGGCTACCACAAAGATCAGGGCCGCACGCGGATTGTCAATCCACGCGTGACCTTTTTCAATGAAGAAGGCGAATCCGGCAATATCTTTCTGTCCGCTCTCCATGGTGAAATCAATACTGAAACACGGGAGCTTGAAGTCTGGGACGATGTGCGGGTGGAGAGTGCCTCCGGCTATACCTTGACAGGTGAACGTCTGCTTTATGATGACGCCCGGCGCCTTATCACTTCTGAAGAACCGGTCAGGATTCTTTTTGACGGTTTTGACGTGGCCGGCCGTGGTTTGCGTCTGAATATCGACAGCCGCGTTCTGGAGATTCCGCAGGACGTTGAAGCTCATATCGATGGACGGCTGATGGAAAGGAAAACTGAATGATTCGTCTATGTCTGGTTCTTCTGTCTGCTCTTTGCGGGATCGCTGGTTTTGTGCATGGGGCCGAACCCCTTGGTTTTTCCGATAAAGAGCCTGTTAAAGTCACTTCCGAGAGCATGGAGGCCCTGAGTGATCCGCGGCGCATTTTCTTTACCGGCGATGCTGTCGCCCGACAGGGAGATCTGACCATTGAGGCTGATCAGCTGCGGATTTTTTTCGATCAGAATTCTGAGGTTATAGAGCGCCTCGAAGCGGAAGGCGGCGTGCGGATCGAGCAGGGCAATCGTGTTGCGACAGGTGAACACGGTGTGATGCATCAGCAGCAGGCCATTATTGTGCTGACCGGATCGCCTCGCATAACCGAAGGGGATGATTCCGTCGAGGGAGATGAAATTACGGTCTATCTCAATGAAAACCGCAGTACTGTGCGGGGGGAGGGTTCTTCCCGGGTTCGCGCGATTTTTCATCCCAAGGATGAAAAGGAAGGCAAGCAATAATGGTGGCGCACCGGCTCGAAGCGAAGGGATTGTGTAAATACTATCGTGGGCGTCAGGTGGTGCGCAGTGTCGACCTCTCCGTCGAATCGGGTCAGGTTGTGGGCCTCCTTGGCCCAAACGGCGCGGGGAAGACTACCTCCTTTTACATGGTTGTCGGTTTAACCCGTCCCGATGAGGGAAAGGTTTTTTTTGACGACAAGGATATTACGCAGTGGCCGATGTACCTGCGGGCCCGGGCCGGCATATCCTATCTGCCCCAGGAAGCCTCCATTTTCCGAAAGATGACGGTGGAGGATAATCTTTTGGCCATCCTTGAAACCCTCGGTCTGCCCGCGCGCAAACGGCGACAGCGCTGTGATCAGTTGTTGGAGGAGTTCGGAGTTACCCATATCTCGCGTTCCTATGGATATTCTCTCTCCGGAGGAGAGCGGCGGCGGGTTGAAATTGCCCGTGCACTGGTGCTGGAACCTTCTTTTATCCTGCTTGATGAACCTTTTGCAGGCATCGACCCTATTGCAGTTCTCGATATTCAAAAAACCATTTTTCAGCTGGTTCAGCGCAAGATCGGCGTTCTGATTTCCGATCATAATGTTCGAGAGACACTGGGCGTCTGCGACTGCGCCTACATTCTGAGCGAAGGGCGTATTCTCGAATTTGGTTCTCCGCAGCAGATTGCTGACAGTGCCGTGGCACGTGAGGTTTACCTGGGAGAGAAATTCGCCCTTTAGGCGGCGGGAAATCCTAATTTTTTCTGGCCTTTGCGGCTCAAATAGGGTTTAAATGGTATCAATCCTTAAAGAATCTTAGCGGAATAATTAGATATGGCCCTTGAAATACGCCAACAATTAAAACTCAGCCAGCAATTGGTGATGACACCCCAATTGCAGCAAGCCATCAAGCTTCTGCAGCTTTCACGCATGGAACTGATCGACGTGGTGCAGCAGGAGCTGGAAGAAAATCCTATCCTCGATGAAGGTCAGGAGGAGGTGGAGCAGGAATCCGCCGAGGAGAAGGACACAGGTGAAGGGGCGAATGAGGCCGGCAAAGAATCAGATCAGGAGTCGGCAACGGAAATCAAGGGGGAAGGCGAGGGCGTCAACGACATCGACTGGCAGACCTACCTGGAGGGGTATAGTCTCGGGGGGTCTGTTGCCGACAGCTATGAAGAGGATGAAGATCGTCCTTCCTACGAGAATCTGCTGACCAAAAAGTCGACCCTGACCGATCACCTGATGTGGCAGCTCAATCTCTCCCGGGTCGATGACCGGATTCGTGCAGTTGCGACGGAAGTTATCGGCAATCTCGACGAGGACGGTTTTTTCAAGGCCACCCTGGACGAGGTCGCCGAGGCATGTGACTGCGACCTCGAGACCGCACAGAAAGCCCTGGAGCTGGTTCAGGAGTTCGATCCTCCCGGCATTGCGACTCCCGATCTGCAACAGTGCCTGTTGCGGCAGGCCGAAAGCCTTGATATGGGGGATTCCATCGTCGGAGTTATTCTGCGTGACCATATTCACGAACTTGAAAATCGCAAATATCCTGCTATCGCCAAGGCCCTCGGGGTCAGCCTCGATGAGATTTTTGAAGCTGCTCGGATCATCTCCAATCTCGATCCGCGCCCTGGGCGCCAGTATAACCAGGAGGACGTGCAGTACATTACTCCCGATATCTTCGTGTATAAGATCGGTGAGGAATTCGTGGTCGTTCTCAACGATGAGGGGCTGCCTAATCTGCGCATCAATTCTTTTTATCGCCATGCAATGACCAACGATTCTCTGGTTGATGAAAAAGCCGGGGAATACATTCAGGAGAAGTTGCGCAGCGCCGTCTGGCTGATCAAGAGCATTCACCAGAGGCAGCGGACTATCTACAGAGTGACCAAGAGCATCGTTAAATTTCAGCGGGAATTTTTCGAAAAAGGGATCGATTATCTCAAGCCACTGGTGCTGCGCGACGTCGCTGAGGACATCGAGATGCACGAATCGACGATAAGCCGCGTGACAACCAATAAGTATGTTCAAACCCCGCAGGGTCTTTTTGAGCTTAAATATTTTTTCAACAGCGGGATTCATACCACGGGGGGCGACTCCATTGCTTCGGAAAGCGTCAAGAGCCGCATCAAGGAAATCGTCGCGGGCGAGAATCCTAAAAAGCCTTATTCAGATCAGAAAATTGTTGATCTTCTCAAAAAAGACAACATCAATATCGCCCGACGAACGGTGACCAAATACCGTGAGATGCTGGGTATCGGTTCTTCCACTGAGCGAAAACGACTCTTTTAGCCGGTCTTCCACAGCTCCTGTCCCGCGGAAGACCGGAGAGTGTTTTTGTCCGGGGACGATGTATTTCCGGAGGAGAACTTTTGGCAAAGCTGCTTATACGTGCGAGGCCTGCGTTAGTGGGTATAATATTACAATAAGACTTCATTCGAAGATCGTTTCACATCAGGAGGTTGATTTATGCAGATTGCCGTGACGTTCAGACATATGGAAACCAGTGATCCTCTGCGCGATTATGCAGAAGAAAAACTCGAACGCGTCAAAAAGTACATTGAGGAGCCCATTGATGCGCAGGTTGTCATGAGTGTCGAGAAAAAAATTCGTCATCGTGCCGAAGTGTCTCTGGTCGCTAAAGGTGTGACGATTAAGGGCAGTGAAGAAACCAATGATATGTATGCGGCCATTGACGCGGTCGTGGACAAAATCGAGCGGCAGTTGAAGCGCTACAAGGAAAAGCTCAAGAATCACAAGCCTTCCTCAGGGCGGGAACGCCAGATCCAGAAATCGATTTTTACTGCCGAAAGTTTCGAAGAGAGTGGCAAGGAGCCGGTGATCGTGCGCAGCCACAGCTTTCCCGTGAAACCCATGTCCGTTGAAGAGGCGGTCATGCAGATGGACCTGATGCATAAGGATTTTCTGGTTTTCACCGATGACGAATCAGAAGAGATCAATGTTGTCTATCGCCGCAAAGATGGTAACTACGGCCTGATTATCCCTCAGGCATCTTGAATTTTTTGACATGGCCCGCGTAATGGGGGAAGAGGAGTTTTTCTCTTCCCCCATTGCATTGATTCTCAGCGAGGCTGGCTGCGAATCGGGCCATCAGGAGCCCGACACATCATCATGAAAATTTCTGATATATTGCAACCCGAGGCGATCGTAGCCGACCTGCGAGCCGAGGATAAGGCCAATGTTCTTGAGACTCTGACCGATGCAGTGCTGTCGGTTGAAAAAGGGATCGATCGGGAGGAGGTTCTCCGCGTCCTGAAAGAGCGCGAACAGTTGGGGAGTACCGGAATCGGGGACGGTGTTGCCATTCCCCATGGTAAACTCAAGAAAATCGATCATCTCATGCTGTCTTTCGGCCGTAGTCGAGGTGGTGTGGATTTTGATTCCATGGACGGCCGCCCGGCGCATCTTTTTTTTCTGTTGATCGCACCGGAAGACTCTGTTGGCGTTCATCTTAAAACGCTCGCCCGCATTTCCAAGCTGCTCAAAAATGTTCCAGCCCGGCAGAAGCTGATGGAGGCTGAGAGCGCGGAAGAAATTCATCGTATCATCGCCGATGAAGAGCAAAATCTGTGACGCAGAGGCTTAAGCCTGTTAGACTGCTGCTTTAATGATGTTATTCAACTCTTCTTGACCAGTAGGTTATGGCTGAACTCAGCATTAAAGAACTTCTCGGCGAAGAGGAAGCCGGTCTCGATCTAGAGCTTCTTGCCGGAGAGGTCGGTTTGGAGAAGCGTGTCACTATGCCGCGGATCCAGAAACCCGGACTGGCGCTGGCCGGCTACACCACTAATCTGCACCCCGATCGCATTCAGGTCCTGGGCTCGACCGAACTGACCTATCTTGCCCAGCTTTCACCGGAGATAGCTGCGCGAAACATTGCCAACATCTGTGTTCTTGACGTCTGTTGTTTTATTATCACCAAAGGGCAGAACCCTCCTGAGACTTTGGTCAAAGAGACGGCCCAACGCGGTATCCCGCTTCTACGTACGCACCACCAGAGTTCCATTTTTATCTCCCTGATCACAAAGTTTCTGGAGGAACGACTGCTGCCCTCCACTGTTACACATGGCGTTCTGGTGGATGTGTTGGGGGTCGGCGTTCTGCTCATGGGCAACAGCGGCATCGGCAAAAGTGAGTGTGCACTCGACCTGATTCTGCGCGGGCACCGATTGGTGGCCGACGATGTTGTCAAGGTTCGAACAAAACTGCCTTCGGTCCTGTTCGGCGAGGGGGTTGACCTGCTCCATTACCACATGGAGATCAGGGGGTTGGGAATCATCAACATTAAACATCTGTTCGGAGTCGCTGCCATTCGCGAACGTAAGAAGATCGATCTGGTGATTGAACTGGTGGAGTGGGAGGCGGATTGCGAATATGACCGACTGGGGATTGAAGAAGAAACGCTGACTCTGCTCGACATTCAGATTCCATTGCAGCGTGTTCCGGTCAGGCCAGGGCGGAACATTACCACGATTGTCGAAGTGGCGGCCCGCAACCAGCTTCTTAAGGAAATGGGATATCACAGCGCGCGCGAATTTCAGGATCGTCTTGAGCAGCGGATGGCCGAAACGGCACGTCTTCATTCCCACACGATTATTGGAGATAACCTTGAATGACAGATAAAAGGGTCTTGATTATCACCGGCCTTTCGGGCTCCGGCAAGTCCTGTGCCGCCAGCGTGCTGGAGGATGAAGGCTTTTTCGTGGTCGACAATCTGCCTTTGGCCATGCTGCCGCGCTTTCTCGAGCTGACGGAACAAGGGGTGCGGTTCACACCGAACGTTGCGGTGGTCATCGACATCCGAAACCGGGATTTTCTGGCGGACTACGAATCGACCCTGAAGGCAGTGCGACAGGCCGGTCATCCGCTGGAAATCCTGTTTTTTGAAGCCTCCGACCCGGTTCTGATCCGGCGCTACTCCGAGACCCGCCGCCGCCATCCGCTGGCCCGTCAGGAGGGGGTTCTTGAAGGAATAGCCCGCGAACGTGAACTGATGGCCGGGTTCAAGCGTCTGGCGACCAAGGTCTTTGATACCTCCGCGTTGACCGTTCATCAGCTGCGCGATCAGGTTCAGCAGTCTGTACTGGGTGCCGACGGGCCTCTGCCGCTGATGGTCAAGGTTCAGTCCTTCGGCTTTCGTTACGGGATTCCGGTTGAATCCGATCTTGTATTCGACGTCAGATTCCTCCCCAATCCTCATTTCATCGAAGCCCTGCGTCCACAAACGGGCCTGAATCCGGACGTGCGTGATTATGTTCTGCAACAGGAGGCGGCCACGGAATTTCTGGTGAGGCTGCGTGATATGCTCGGCTTTCTTCTCCCTCATTATCGCCGGGAGGGGAAAAGCTACCTGACAATTTCCATCGGCTGCACCGGCGGACGGCATCGCAGCGTCTGTATTGCCGAGGTATTGCGACCCTTTCTGGCGGGGCAGGGATTTGTCGTTGAGGTCGGTCACCGCGACATCGAGAAGAGGTGAAGTATGATCGGACTGGTGATCGCCAGCCATGCGGGATTGGCGCTGGAAATGCTGCGGGCGACCGAGATGATCGTCGGCCCCATCGAAGATGCTGAAGCGGTCGGCATTCAGCGAGAGGACAGTGTTGAGGATGCCAGGGCGGCCCTTGCCGCTGCCATCGAAGCGGTGCGCGTCGACGGCGAAGGGGTTCTGATCATGACCGATCTTTTCGGCGGCACCCCAGCGAATCTGGCGATCTCTTTTCTGGAGCCGGGACAAATTGAAGTTCTCACCGGAGTCAACCTTCCGATGGTGTTGAAATTTTTCAACAGTCGTGAGGATCTGGACGTTTCCCGACTTGCAGCAATGCTCAAGGCTTACGGGCAGCAAAGCATGGCTCTGGCCAGCGATTTTCTTGACCGCTGAGGAGCACTCGCGATGAGTATCGTTCTGGCGCGTGTCGATAACCGCCTGGTTCATGGCCAGGTTCTGGAGGCCTGGGTTCCTCACATCCACGCAACCTGCATCCTGGTTGCAAATGATGAGCTTGCCTCTTCCGCGATCAGGCGCATGATGATGGAGGCCTCGGTGCCGCGCTCCCTGAAAGTGGTGATCGGCACGGTCGACGAGATCAGCCGGGAGTTGTCCAGCAGCGATCGGTTTTCATCTTATCGTGTTCTTCTGCTTTTCGCTTCTTCCTCGGATGCATTGCGTGCCCATCGCCAGGGGGTTTCCTTTTCCGAGCTCAATCTCGGCAACATGCATAAGGGAAAAGAGACAGTCGCTTTTTCGTGCACCATTCATCTGGACCCTGAAGACATCGAAAACCTTCGTCAGCTTGAGCGCGAGGGGGTGGAAATTGTCTGTCGGTGCGTGCCTGCGGATCGTGGCCAGAACTGGAGAAAACTGATTCGCAACATACCGGATTGATATGCCTTGGAGCGAATTTTTCACAGGATCGCTGATCGCCGTTGTACTCGGCCTTGATCGGACCGCGGCTTTTCAGTTCATGCTCTCCCGTCCCATTGTTGCGGGTCCGTTGACCGGGCTTGTTCTCGGCGACGCATGGAGCGGTCTGCAGATCGGCGCCCTGGTTGAGCTGTTATGGCTGGGGAGACTTCCGGTCGGTGCCGCAATCCCGCCTGATGATACTCAGGTGACGGTGGCGGCGACGGTGCTCTCGGTTGCCGCCGTCTCCCAGTTCGACGGATCCTCTATCGCCTGGGGCTTTTTCTGTCTGTTGGTGGCGATGCCCTTCGGCAAGCTGGGGCAGGTGTTCGATCGCTTTGTTCGGGAACACAATACCGAACTGCTGCGCCGTGCTGAAAAAGGGGTTGCTGCCGGACAGACGCATGCCATTGAAAAATGGCACTTGCTCGGCCTCGTCCATTTTGCTCTGGCGAGCCTGCTTGCATATGTGGGGATTGTCGTTCCGGGGTGGATCGTTATTCACCTGATTGGTCTTGATCTGCTCGGTACCGTGGCGCAGATGAAGGGATGGCTGCTGCTGGCATTCCCACTGGTGGGAACGGCAACAATCCTTGCCACCATCAATGTCAGCCGTGCGGTGACGCTCTTCAGCGCCTCCTTTATCACGGCATTTCTGTTGATGTGGCTGATTTTACCCTGATGTGAGGGCGTATGACGCAACCCTTGATTTCTAAACGGGTTCCCCGGGGGACGCTTCTGCGGGTCATGCTACGCACTTTTTTACTGCAGGCCAGCTGGAATTTTGAACGGATGCAGAATCTCGGCGCGCTCTATGTCATTGCCCCCGCCCTGCGTCACCTTTACCGGGGGGAGGATCTTTCAGCCGCCTGCGCACGTCACCTGGCGTATTTCAATACGCATCCCTATATGGCGTCTGCGGTGTTCGGCACCACGGTAGCCCTGGAGGAGAATGTCGCTGCCGGACAACAGCCGCCGGTCGACCCGGTTGAGTTCAAGGAAATGGTTATGATCCCCTTTGCCGCAATGGGAGATGCCCTGTTCTGGGGAGGGTTCCGGCCGTTGGCGGCGGTCGTTGCTCTGTTTTTTGCTTTTAAGGGGTCATTGTGGGCGCCGTTTGTTTTTCTGGTCTTTTTTAACCTGCCCCATCTCTGGTCCCGGGTTATCGGCTTCCGGCATGGTTATAGCAAAGGTGTGCGGCTGGTGGAGTTGGTTCAGGGACGCCATTTCCCGGACTGGGCCATTCGTGCCAAGGAAACCACCGTCGTGCTGCTGGGGGGGCTTTGCGCTTATCTGACGTTCATGCATTTGCAGCAGGTTCAACTTTCAGTCGCATGGGGTTTTCTTTTCCCCTTTCTGGTGGTTCTGCTTGGCTGGCTTACGAGGAAGGGAGTTTCGAACCTGGTGCTGATTCTTGTGAGCACTCTGACTTTGATCGGCCTCGGCCTTTGTTTGTGAGGGAAATTTCTCCATGATCAATAAGGAATTTGTCATAAAGAATAAACTTGGACTGCACGCTCGAGCTGCGGCTCAGCTGGTTCAGTCCTGCAATCGTTTTTGTTCCGAGATTACCGTCAAAAAGGATGCCGTTGAAGTCAATGGCAAGAGCATCATGGGGATCCTGATGCTGGCGGCCGCTCAGGGCAGTCGCATTACTCTGGTGATCGATGGTGAGGATGAACAGCAGGCAATGGAAACCCTGGGACAGTTGATTGATGATGGATTCGGAGAACTTTAACATCCCGGCGGATACTTTTCTGGTGGGCCTCGGTGTTTCCCCGGGGATTTCCATCGGTGAATGTTTCCTCTACAACCGGGCGCGTCGCGGGATCGTCGATCGGCGCATACCGGTCAAACAGATTCCGGATGAGATTGCGCGGTTTCGCAGGGCGCTGGAGGATTCCCGGCGTCAATTGCTCGAGCTTAAAGACAGCGTCACCTCCGCCCGCTTGCGTGACCATATCTACATCATCGATACCCATCTGCTCATCCTTGAAGATGAAATGCTTGTGGACGGTACGATCGAGCACATCGAGCAGCACAGTCTCAATGCTGAAAGCGCTCTGAAGCGCACCCTGGATAAATTCCGCGAATTCTTCGATGCCATCGAGGATGAATATCTGCGCGATCGCCGCAGTGATATCGATTCCATCGGTGAACGCCTGATGCGCAACCTGCTTGGTGAGGGGCAGAAAAACCTCCGCGAAATCGAGCGCAAAGCCGTTGTTGTCGCACACCAGCTTTCACCTGCGGATACCATGCAGATCGATCGGGAGAAGGTGACCGGCTTTGTGACCGATGTCGGAGGTCGGACCTCGCATACGGCAATTCTGGCCCGCTCTCTTGAAATCCCCGCCGTCATCGGCCTGGAAAACGTCAGTGCCCTGGTACGGCCTGGAACACCGATTATTATCGATGGCAATGCCGGAACCGTCATCCTGAATCCGAGCCCGGAAACGTTCAAGGAATATCTGGCCAAAAAACAGGCTTTTGAATACCTGGAAAAGGAACTTGAAGGCTATCGCGATCTTCCGGCAGAGACGACGGACGGGCATGTCGTTGCATTGCGCGGCAACATCGAGCTGAGCCAGGAAATCCCGGCAGTGATCGCACATGGCGGCGAAGGGGTCGGCTTGTTCCGAACCGAATTTCTTTTTCTCAACCGTTCGGAGCCGCCCTCGGAAGAGGAGCAGTTCCGGGTTTATCGCGACATGGTGCAGAAGATGATTCCAGCACCTGTGACGATACGCACCCTTGATGTGGGCGGGGATAAATTTGTGCCCGAAATCAACCTGGTCGACGAAGCCAACCCCGCCATGGGACTCAGGGCCGTGCGGTTCTCTCTCAAAGAACGGCGTTTATTCAGACAGCAGCTGCGCGCTATCCTGCGTGCCTCGGCTTTCGGGCGCGCTCGCATCATGTTTCCCATGATAAGTGGTGTCGCTGAAATGCGGCAGTGTCGTGCTCTTCTCGATCAAGTCTGCGCAGAACTGCTGCGGGAAAACCAGCCCTTCGATGAGGACGTGGAAATCGGCATCATGATCGAAACGCCTTCCGCAGCGCTGGTCGCGGATCTGCTGGCAAAGGAGGTGGATTTCTTTTCCATCGGCACCAACGATCTTATCCAATATTGTTTGGCGGTCGATCGCGGCAACGAGCACGTCGCCTACCTGTACGAGCCCCTTCATCCTGCCATTCTTCGGGCGGTGAAACTGGTTTGTGATGCCGGGCGACGCGCTGGAATCCGGGTCGGCATGTGTGGAGAGATGGCGGCCGAGCCTTTGTATGCGCCGATTCTGCTTGGGTTTGGCTTTGCAGAACTGTCCATGAACGCAGCCTGCATTCCCCGCGTCAAGCGGGTGATTCGCCAGATCAGCCGTCAGGAAAGCGTCGAGGTGCTGGACCAGCTTCTGAAATTGCCGACAGCGCAGGAGGTCAATCGCTATGTGGAAGAGGATATGGCGCAACGCTTTCCCAATATTTTCGGTCCGCCGACAATCTAACCCGGATTATCCATGAAAACTTCTGCTGCAACCGGCAATTGCCCGCCATCTCAAGCCGTGCTCGCTGCTTGCGCTTCGACGTACTGTGAGTACGTCTGCAGGGCAACTCCCTGTGCCAGGCCTGATCTGACGAACCCTTGCCGGTTTCGCGACAAAGCTTCATGGATAACCCGGGCTAACCGGGCCGTTGAATTTCTTGACTTTTTAAAGCCGTTCGCGTAGTTAGATGGTTTTTAAAATTGATCTGCACAGCAAAGGAGAAAACCCCATGGGTATGACTGATTTTCTTTTTACGTCCGAATCCGTGACCGAAGGGCATCCCGATAAAATAGCCGACCAGGTTTCCGATGGAATCCTTGACTCTATCCTGGTTCAGGATCCAAATGCACGTGTCGCCTGCGAAACGATGGTAAGCACGGGCATGGCGGTTATCGCCGGTGAAATTACCACCACAGCTCGTGTCGATTACGCAGATGTGGTGCGCGAAACAATCAAGGAGATCGGTTATAATGACAGCGCCATGGGCTTTGACTACGAAACCTGTGCGGTCCTGACCAGCATTGACCGCCAGTCTCCCGACATTGCCCAGGGCGTGACCGAAGGCGAGGGCATGTATAAGGAGCAGGGCGCTGGAGATCAGGGCCTGATGTTCGGCTATGCCTGCAATGAGACCCCGCAGCTCATGCCGATGCCGATCGTCTTTGCCCACGGTTTAACCCGGCGACTGGCGGAAGTACGCAAATCCGGCCTTTTGACCTTTCTGCGCCCCGACGGCAAAGCGCAGGTCTCGGTGCAATATGTCAATGGCAAGCCGATTCGTGTCGATGCCGTGGTTGTTTCTTCCCAGCATGCGCCCGATGTGACCTATGAAACTCTTCGCGAAGGTATCGTGGAAGAGGTGGTCAACAAGGTCATCCCGGCGGAACTGCTCGATGAGGATACCAAGTATTTTATCAACCCGACGGGGCGCTTCGTAGTCGGCGGACCTATGGGGGACTGCGGTCTGACCGGGCGTAAAATTATTGTCGACACCTACGGCGGACATGGTTCGCATGGCGGCGGCGCTTTTTCCGGCAAGGATCCATCCAAGGTCGACCGCAGCGCCTCCTATATGGCGCGCTATGTTGCCAAGAATGTGGTGGCCGCGGGCATCGCCGACAAGTGCGAGGTGCAACTGGCCTATGCCATCGGTGTCGCCGAGCCGGTCTCGGTCATGATCAACACCTTTGGCACCGGCCTCATCAATTCCAACGATATTGCCCGTATCGTGCGCGAGGAGTTCGATATGCGCCCCCGTGCAATTATCGAAACGCTGGATCTTCTGCGCCCCATCTATCGAAAAACCGCGACTTATGGTCACTTTGGACGAGCTGAAGCCGATTTCACCTGGGAAAAAACCGATCGGATCGACTCGCTGCGCAAACGCGCCGATCTTTAATTCATGCCTCAACAAAGGGATAAAAAAACGGACCTTTTCGGAGGTCCGTTTTTTTGTCACGGGAGAAAAGTTGCTGATTGCCATGAGGCTCGCTATCATTATGGTGACGAAGCACCATCGCTTCACGCCGACGCAGTAACCGGATGATTGATCCGGTCTTTCACCAGGGAGAATATGGATATGAATATTCAGAAGAAAATCAGTTTTTTGCTTGTTTTTGCGGTTCTTATGCTGCTTTTTTCCTGTACGACTTACAAGAGTCAGGAGGTTGGCTTCAAGGTCCCGTCAGCTTCTCCCAACATGCAGGTCATGGCGGGAGCTCAGGTTGCCGCCCAGGCTTATCTTGATAAAAATGCAGCTCAGGATGCATTCGGATTTGATATTGTTAAGGCTGGGATTGAACCTGTTCAGGTGGTGATCGACAACCAGGGGGGATCCTCTCTGCGCATCGTCCCCGAGCAGACCTTTCTTATTGACGCGCAGGGTGTTATGTGGAACGTGCTTGACAGCCGTTCAGCCTACGAACGGGTTGAAAAAAGTTCCGAATATTCGCGAGTTGCCGGCAGCGCCGGGCGTAGCGGGGTGTTTGGTGCCGCAGGCGGCGCTCTTCTCGGGGCCGCGATTGGCGTGTTGACCGGTGAAAATGTCGGCACATCCGCTGCCAAAGGGGCTGCCCTCGGCGGCGCCGGAGGCGCTGTTTTAGGGGGCGCCCAGGAGTTGGGGGATAATGACGCCGGACGTCGCATTGCGCGTGATCTCGGCAATAAAGAGTTACGTAACGAGGTTATTGATTCCGGTATTCTCGGAAGGGGGTTCCTGCTTTTCCCTGCTGAGGCCGATACGCCCGCCCAGCTTCGCCTTCAGTTGAAAGAGGTACAGAGCGGTCGTTTGCACACCGCAACCTTCTCTCTGCAGTAAATTTATTGATTCGTATTCGACTTTATTTCAAGAGCACTAAAGGAGATCTTCAACATGCAGAAAAGTTCAACGTCCAGCCCGAAATATATTGTTCACGATATCGGCCTTGCCGACTGGGGGCGCAAGGAGATGAACATTGCCGAAACGGAAATGCCCGGGCTGATGGCCATTCGTCAGGAATATGCTGAAAGCAAGCCGCTGCGCGGAGCCCGGATCGCCGGCTCACTGCATATGACCATCCAGACTGCGGTGCTGATTGAAACTCTGGTGGCGCTTGGCGCCGAGGTGCGCTGGGCTTCCTGCAACATCTTTTCAACCCAGGACCATGCCGCGGCGGCTATTGCGGCCCAGGACATCCCAGTGTTTGCCTATAAAGGGGAATCGCTTGAAGAGTATTGGAATTTTACCCACCGTATTTTCTCCTGGGAGGACGGTGAGACTGCCAACATGATTCTTGACGACGGCGGCGATGCGACTTTGTTGCTGCACCTGGGGTGTGCTGCGGAGAAAGACCCCTCCGTCACATCCAGCCCGACCTGTGAGGAAGAGCGTTATCTCTTTGCCTCTATCAATGAGCGTCTGGCATCTCAGCCGGACTGGTACTCCCGGGTTGCAGGCAATATCCGGGGGGTAACCGAAGAGACGACCACCGGTGTTCATCGCCTCTACCAGATGCACCAGGAGGAACGGCTTCGTTTTCCGGCCATCAACGTCAACGATTCGGTGACCAAAAGCAAGTTTGATAATATCTATGGGTGTCGTGAATCGCTGGTGGATGGCATTAAGCGCGCCACCGACGTGATGATTGCCGGCAAGGTCGCGGTGGTCTGCGGTTACGGGGAGGTCGGCAAGGGGTGTGCACAGGCTCTGCGGGGATTGCAGGCTCAGGTCTGGGTGACGGAAATCGATCCCATTTGTGCCCTGCAGGCCGCCATGGAGGGCTACAAGGTTGTGACCATGGAGTACGCAGCCGATAAAGCCGATATTTTCGTGACCACCACCGGCAATATCAATGTCATCACCCACGACCACATGGTACAGATGAAGAACAACGCCATCGTGTGCAATATCGGTCATTTCGACAATGAGATCGAAGTGGCCGCCATGCGTCAATATGAATGGGAAAATATCAAGCCGCAGGTTGATCACATCATCCTGCCGGACGGGCGTCGCATCATCCTCCTGGCTGAAGGGCGTCTGGTCAACCTGGGATGCGCTACGGGGCATCCCTCCTATGTCATGTCATCATCATTCGCCAATCAGGTCCTGGCACAGATTGAACTATGGAACCATCCCGACCGCTATTCCATCGGGGTCTATATTCTGCCGAAGCACCTGGATGAAAAGGTGGCGCGGCTGCAACTCACCAAA
>JAXHUR010000015.1:37439-51001 GCA_034189505.1 Thermodesulfobacteriota bacterium
GCGGCATCATCCAGTAGAACCTGTGCGTCGGCATGAAAATTCCGGCCTTCGATGGTGATGCGCCGCTCTCCGTCCAGCGGGCAGAGGTCGATATCTGAGGGCGAGACTTCTTGAATCCGGGGCGCTGGGGTTGTAACGCGGAAGAAAAAAGCGGATTCATTGATTTTCCCACCATCCCTGACGATGATGCGGTAATCTCCCGCCGGTACCTTCGGAACCAAGAAGGTCAAGCGATTTTCTGACAGGAGCCGTGGAGAGAGTATTTCACCGCCGAATTCAATCCGGCTTTCAAGGCTAAAAGGCCCCCCTCTCAGAGTCACCGTTGTGCCCGGCTCTCCAGCGTTCGGCGCCAGGGATACAATTTCGGCTGAAAAGCTCGAAACGCTCAGAAAACTAATCACTAATATCAATGCCGACATCATCCGGTGCATGGCACTCTCCCTGTTTTTGGTACGGCACTCCCTCACTGAGATCATGGCAGAAAGTCAAGCAGATTGACAGCATTTGGCAAGCGATGGATTCCCGGTGTGATGTGCGATGTGCGTCAGGCCGATGTCTCTCTCATCATCAGCCAAAGCCCGACCAGCAGAAACATCAGATTGGTCGCCCAGGCGGCGACGATGGCGGGCAGCAGTTCAGCATAGCCCAGGGCGAGGCATATGGCCTGGAGAACATGATAGCCGAAACCGATGGCTATGGTGACGGCCACTCCGAGAGCGATGCTGCTGCCGCGCCCTTTCTGCAGGGCAAAGGGAATGCCGATAAATGCCATGATCAGGGTGGCAAAGGGGGAAGCCAGGCGATTATGCATATCGACACGCAGACGGGTTGAATCATACCCTTCGGCGCGCAACTTCGCGGCACGCGAGCGCAACTGCTTGAAATTCAACTCTTCGGCTTCGCGTTCGACAATCCGGAAATCCTCCGGCTGTTTTTTCAGCGGCAGAAATTGCTGGTCAAGGCGCACTGTCTCTCTCAATTCCCCGCTCTCCGGATTAAAGCGGTAGAGCACCCCCCGTTCAACCTTCCAGCCTCCGTCATTGAATAATGCCTGGTCCGCTGAAAACCTTTCAAGAAGTTTGAAGTCTTCATTGAACCGGAATAAGGATACGCCATTGAGCTGTTTTTGGTCCGGATCTGCTGATTGAATATTGATGATTCTGTTGCCTTCGCGCAGCCAGAGTCGACTGCTTTTAAAAGACAAAGTTTGATCTCCTTCGATTCGCGCGTCCCAGGTATGGTTCATAGCGCGGACACTGGAGGGCACCAGGGTTTCATTGACCAGCAGCAGTAGCAGAGAAATCAGCCAGGCGGTTGTGATCAGCGGCACCGCTATACGCATCAGGCTGACGCCGCCGGCATGCAGGGCTGTCAATTCGCTGGTGCGGGCCAGCCCGCCAATAGTCATGAACACCGCCATCAGGACGGCCATCGGGCAGACCTGGGTGAAGATCAGTGGAATTTTCAAGGCAAAATAGAAAAGAGAAAGATCCAGCCCAGCCTTGTATTCAAGAAGATCGTCGACTTTCTCAAAGAAATCGATGAGCAGATAAAGCCCGATGAAAGTCGCCAGGGCCAGAATGAAGATATGGAAAAATCTTTTCAGAAGGTAGCGGCTGATGCGGTTCAATCAAGCCTCCTGCGCCTTATTCGTCGGACCTGGCGGCGTTTCCATTCATCGAAACGCTCAAACACGGCCATTTTCTTCTCCTGGGCCGTAAAGTGCAGCAGCCAGATCCCTGAAAATAAAAAGGCGCCGTTGGGCAGCCACAGAACAAGCCAGGGCGGCATGATCCCCTCGGTTCCCAATGCCTGGGCAAAAGAAAAAAGCAGATAGTAAGCAAGAAAGACGATTAGAGCGAGCGCAAATCCGCCGCCTCGTCCCGAACGCCGCGACTGAATCCCGAGAGGAATGCCGATAATAGCCAGCAGGGTGGCCGCCGGAGCGAGAGCCAGGCGTTGATAGTATTCGACAAGGTATGCATTGCGGCGGATTCCTTCAGCTTCTGAAATGCGTGATCGCAGTTCGCTGAAACTCAATTCGCTCTCTTTGACCCGCCGTTCGCTGATGTCTCGCAGTTGAGAGCCGAGATCGAGCTGAACGTCGTAGCTGTCAAAGTCGATAATCTGATAAGCCTCATCGTTTTTGCGGTCGAGTTGGCGGTGAATAGTGCCATCGCGCAGGCGCAGGCTCAGGATCAGTTTGTCGGGATCAGGAATAGCCCGCCCCTGATCGGCGATAATAATCGATGGCTCCTGCTCCATTCGCTGATCCGCAATGAACAGCCCTTTTAAAAGGCCGCTTTTGTCCTCGACATCATTTGCATACAGCACAAGTCCATCGAACTCGTCGTTGAAGACCCGGGGTTCAATGCCAATGGTCGCGCGGTTGTGGGCGATATGAAACACCTGCTCTTTGAATGCGCGCTTGCCGTGCGGGTAAGCCCATACCGACAACACTCCGGTGGCCAGGCTGACAATAAGACTCAGGGCAATAACAGGCTTCGAGAGATCATAAAGACTGATGCCCGTTGATTTAAGGGCGATGATCTCTGAGTCGGTGGAGAGCCTGCTGAAGCAGAGAAGAACACCCAGCAGGAATGCAAGGGGCAGAGTCAGTACCAGAAAAGAGGGCAGCAGAAAGACAAACAGTTTGATGATGTCTACAAGCGGCACGCCCTTGTTGAGAACAAGTTCCACCAGCCGCAGAAGGCGTCCCATCAGCAGAATAAATGTGAAGATCGCCAGTCCCAATGCGAAAGGAGCAAGAATTTCACGCAGGATATAGCGGTGTCGCGCGGCAAAGAGTCCCATGGCGCGAAATATTAGTTCAGTTCTTCATCCTTGTAAACCGCCAAATTGTCTATTTTTTTCTTGCGGTAGCCGCTTTCGACATGATATAGACTCGTGGTTACTCATTACGCACGTCCTTGGATTGTTTTCGTGGGGTGCCGGCAGACGACCGGTCGCGAAAGTTGCGAAAAGGGCGGAGGAACATTAACCCGCAAAACAGGAGAAACACCATGGCTCACGTTTCAATGAAACAACTGCTTGAAGCCGGTGTCCATTTCGGACACCAGACCCGGCGCTGGAACCCGAAAATGAAACCGTACATTTTTGGGGCCCGCAACGGTATTTACATTATCGACCTGCAGAAAACCGTTCGTTATTTCAGAACCGCCTACAATTTTCTGTCCGAAACAGTCAAAAACGGCGATAAGGTTCTTTTCGTCGGCACCAAGAAGCAGGCGCAGGATTCCATCAGTGAAGAAGCGCAGCGCTGTGGCCAGTATTTTGTCAACAACCGCTGGCTCGGCGGCATGCTGACCAACTTCGTGACGATCAAGGGGAGCATCGATCGCCTCAAGAAGATTGAGGCCATGGCCGAGGACGGCACCTACGATCTGCTGACCAAAAAGGAAGTTCTGCAGCTCGAACGTGAGCGCGCAAAGCTCGAAAGAAGTCTCGGCGGCATCAAAAGCATGACCAAGCTTCCCGGTGCCCTGTTTGTGATCGACCCCAAAAAAGAGCACATCGCGGTCAAGGAAGCCCGCAAACTCGGCATTCCGGTCGTAGCGGTGGTTGACACCAACTGCGATCCTGACGATATCGATTATATCATCCCCGGCAATGACGATGCGATTCGCGCCATTCGCCTGTTTGCCTCACGTATGGCAGATGCCTGTCTCGACGGTGTCAAAAACCGTGAAGCGGAGCTTCGGGCCGAGTCTGAAGGTGCTGAGGCCGATGAAGAGCAGGCCGTTGAGGAAGTTGCTTCCGAAAAACAAGAAACTGCTGCGACTCCGGCTGCAGGGGCCTGAGGCTTTTTCGTTTGAACTAAAAAGGCGGTTTCCTGCATGGAGCCGCCTTTTTTCAGCTTTTCTCAGGGTTTGATGCTTTCGCAAAAAAGCATCAATATCAATGGCTAAGCAAAAAGCGCCAAAAAGCGCCAAATGCAAGGCGCCCGATTGTCAAGCAATGAGGCGTACTTACGTACGTCGAAGCAGCGAGAGCAATTGCAGCAACGCAGCAGTTGGTGAGTTTTTGCGACGCCATCAAGGTTTTGTTCAGAAATTTCGATCCCGGCGGATTTCCGCCGACAAATAAATCTGGAGGTTTGCACTGTGAGTATCACTGCTTCGATGGTTGCTGAGCTGCGCGAGAAAACCGGCGCCGGCATGATGGATTGCAAGAAAGCGTTAACTGAAGCTGGTGGCAATATGGAGGAAGCGATTGATCTGCTGCGCAAAAAAGGTCTTTCCGCTGCCGCCAAAAAATCCGGCAGGGTTGCTGCTGAGGGGCAGATCGCCGCAGCAGGCGAAGGTGCCGTGGGCGTTCTGGTGGAAGTTAACGCGGAAACGGACTTTGTGGCCAAAAATGAGGCTTTCCAGGGATTCGTTTCTTCTGTGGCCCAGGTTGTTCTTGAAAATGACCCGAAAGACGTTGATGCCCTCAATGCTCTGTCTTTTCCTGGGACCGAACGCAGCGTCGCTGAAGAGCTGACTCACCAGATTGCCACGATCGGTGAAAATATGAATATCCGCCGTTTTGTTCGTTTTGAAGCAAAGCCCGGCACGGTCGCTTCCTATATCCATGGCGGCGGCAAGATCGGGACCCTGGTTGAGCTTCAGACGGAAAAAGGCGGCGAAGAAGAGGTTTCTGCCCTCGCCCGTCAATTGGCCATGCATGTGGCTGCAGCCAACCCGCAGTATCTGAGCCGCGCCGAAGTGCCGGAAGATGTGGTTGCCCGTGAAAAAGAGATTATGGCGACCAAGGCCAAGGAGAGCGGTAAGCCCGAAAACATCATCCCGAAAATTGTTGAAGGTCAACTCGGAAAGTTTTTCGGCGAAATCTGCCTTCTGGAGCAGGCCTACGTCATCGATCCCGATCTGAAGGTCGAGAAAGTTGTTGCCGATCTGGCAAAACAGGTCGGCGCCGCAGTCAAGTTGACCCGTTTTGTCCGCTACCAGCTTGGGGAAGGTCTGGAGAAAAAGGCCGATGATTTCGCCGCTGAAGTCGCAGCTCTGAGCAAGTAGAACCCCACCGACAAAAGGACGTCACCTATGGCCGCTTCCGATGCCCATTACCGCCGCATACTGCTCAAACTCAGTGGTGAAGCTCTCGCCGGAAACCAGGGGTATGGTATAGCCCCGGGCGTTATCGGCAAAATTGCGCAGGAAATTAAAGATGTCACCGATCTGGGCGTGCAGGTGGCGCTGGTGATCGGAGGCGGCAATATATTTCGCGGAGTGGCGGCAGCTTCCAAGGGTATGGACCGTGCCAGCGCCGATTACATGGGGATGCTCGCCACTGTCATGAACAGCCTGGCGATGCAGGATGCGTTGGAGCAGGTGGGTATTCTGACCCGCGTTCTTTCCGCCATTGAAATGCGCGAGGTCGCTGAGCCCTATATCCGGCGGCGTGCTATCCGTCATCTTGAAAAGGGGCGGGTGGTTATTTTTGCTGCCGGGACCGGCAACCCCTATTTTACCACGGACACCGCCGCCAGTTTGCGCGCGATGGAGATCAATGCGGATATCATTCTGAAGGCCACAAAGGTTGACGGAGTCTACAGCGCCGACCCGAAAAAGGATCATGATGCCGTCAAGTATACCACCCTGACTTATCTGGAAGTGCTTAAAAAGGGACTTCAGGTCATGGATGCCACGGCGACTTCGCTATGTATGGATAACGATCTGCCCATTATGGTTTTCGATCTGACCGTTGACGGTAATATCATGAGGGCTGTCAAGGGTGAAGATATCGGAACCATCGTCAAGGGAGGGTGAAGACTATGTATGATGACATTCTGAAAAAAACGCGTTCCGGCATGGAAAAAGCCATCGATGCGCTCAAGAAGGACTTTTCCAAGGTGCGCACCGGTCGTGCTTCGACAGCACTGCTCGATGAGGTGCGTGTCGATTACTATGGTACTCCGACCCCGCTTAATCAAGTGGGTTCGCTGACAGTTCCAGAGCCCCGCATGATCATGATTCAGCCCTGGGAAAAAAACCTTCTCCCTGAAATCGAAAAAGCCATTTTGAAATCCGACCTCGGGCTTAATCCCTCTTCCGATGGGCAGTTGATCCGCATTGCGATTCCCCCCCTGACCGAAGAGCGACGCAAGGAAATGGTCAAACTGGTCAAGCGCATGGGCGAAGAGGCCCGCATCGCAATCCGTAATGTCCGGCGTGACAGCAACGATGCGCTCAAGAAGATGGAGAAGGGAAAAGAGATCTCGGAGGACGAACTCAAGCGCGGCGAGAAAGATATCCAGGATCTCACCGACCAGTATGTGAAAAAGGTCGACGAATTGATCTCCTCCAAGGAGACCGAGGTCATGGAGGTTTAGTTTCGCCTCGATTGGAACAACCCACACGGGGCGCCCTCAGGCGCCCCGTTTTCAACATGCCTGTCTTTTCAAGAACTTGCCCCCGTGAAGCTTTCATGCTAGCTTAAAAAATCTCGCGGCCTCGTTCGTTATCTCCCAGTCAGAGACTTTTCATGCGTATTCCCCGGCATCTCGCAATTATCATGGATGGCAACGGCCGATGGGCCCGTCAAAAATCCCAGCCCCGTGTGTACGGACATCGGCAGGGGGTTGAAACCGTGCGTCGCGTTGTCGAGGAATGTTCCCGTCTTGGCGTCGAGTACCTGACTCTTTATGCGTTCAGTTATGAAAACTGGGGGCGTCCCGATGAAGAGATCAGTGCATTGATGGAATTGCTGACGGCCTATCTGAAAAAAGAACTCGAAACCATGCTGTCCAACAGCATCCGGTTCAATGTAATCGGTGATATCGATCGTCTGCCCGCTTCTGTGCGTTGCATGTTGACCGACACCATCGAGCGGACAGAACAGAACTCCGGGATGACCCTGACCCTTGCACTCTCCTACGGGTCACGGGATGAAATTACGCGCGCAATGCGTAAAATTGCCAGGCGGGTTGCCGATGGAGAAATTTCACCGGATAAGATCACTGAGTCTATGATCGACGAGCATCTCGATACGGCATTGCTGCCTGAACCTGACTTGTTGATTCGGACGAGTGGAGAGATGCGCATCAGTAATTTTCTGCTCTGGCAGATGGCTTATACCGAGTTGTATTTTACTCCTACGCTCTGGCCTGATTTCGACCATCAGGATCTGCATGATGCATTCAGGGCTTTTGGCCGCCGGCGCCGCCGGTTCGGCCTGACGGATGAGCAGCGTGGTGGCGGGGATTTTGACGATTAGCCGGCCTTCGTGCTGTTGCGGTCATGCAGACGACAAGTCTTTCCTGACCCAAAAACCCGCTTCCCTGATTTTTTGTAAGTTCTGCCGATCTCGACCCCTCGCTCCTTACGGATTCACGTTTTCGAGAAACGGAACAAAGGAGGCACCCCATTAAAGAGAGAATTATTACTGGAATCATCGCACTGCCGGCGCTGATTCTTTATGTTTATTTCGCCGGCTCTTTCCTGTTCAGCCTGCTTGTTTTTGTGGTGACGGCGCTGGCTTTAAACGAATTTCATCAGATCGTACTCCCAGATGAGCGTTGGGTCGAGCGCCACCTCGCGACCGGCCTGGGCGCTCTTTTGTCTTTGCTGATTGCCTCTATGAATCCGGTACCGGCCCTTGCCGGTATGAGTCTTGTCACTCTGTTCTGGTTGGCCTGGTTTCTGTTCCGTTTTCACGACCTGGAAACGGTCATGGAACAGATCGGGCTGATCTTCCTCGGTATTTTCTATCTCGTCATCCCTCTGGCCCATCTGGGTGCGCTGGCGACTCTCGAATCCGGCAAGCTCTGGATTTTTTTCATTCTTCTCCTCACAATGGCCAGCGATACCGCCGCTTATTTCATCGGGGTGTCCCTGGGTCGCCACAAACTCTACCCGGCAATCAGCCCGAACAAGAGCATCGAAGGTGCCGTCGGGGGTATGGCCGGCGCCGCACTGGCTGTAGTGATCGCCGCAATCTGGGTTCTGCCTGAACTCGGTTTCTTCGATTGTCTTTTTCTGGCGTTGATTCTTGGACCTTTGGCACAAATCGGCGATCTTATCGAGTCCATGCTCAAGCGCAGTTTCGGTGTTAAGGATTCCGGGGGCCTGATTCCCGGGCACGGCGGTTTGCTTGACCGCCTTGACAGTCTGATTCTGATTTTCCCAGTAGTTTATTATTTCGCCCTGCTGAAGGGTTTTTAGGCCGTTGTTATGAAAAATCTTGTAATTCTAGGGTCGACAGGATCCATTGGCGTCAACGCGCTTGATATTGTCGCGGATCATCCCGACAAATACCGGGTGGTGGCGTTGACGGCCGGAAACAATATCGACCTGCTCCATGAACAGATCCGTTCTTTTCGCCCTGAAATTGTTGCGGTTCTTTCTGAGTCTCAGGCCAGAGATCTGCGCCATCGTCTTGGTCCCCAGGGACCGGAGGTCCTTTCCGGCGTCCAGGGCCTGGTTTTCTGCGCGACCCACGACGCTGCCGACATGGTGGTCTCCGCCATTGTGGGCGCCGCCGGTCTGGTGCCCACAATGGCAGCTATTGAAGCCTGCAAGGACGTCGCGCTGGCCAACAAGGAGACGCTGGTGTGCGCCGGCTCTCTGGTTATGAGTCGGGCCCTTGAAAAAGAGGTTCGCATTTTTCCCGTCGACAGTGAACACTCCGCTATTTTTCAATCTCTCGAGGGACACCGCAGACATGACGTACGCCGCCTGATTCTAACGGCTTCAGGCGGACCTTTCCGCAACCGCTCTCTGGCCGAACTCTCGCATGTTACGCCGGGCGACGCCTTGAACCATCCGAATTGGGAGATGGGGCGCAAGGTCACCATCGATTCGGCGACCATGATGAACAAGGGCCTTGAGGTGATCGAGGCGCATTGGTTGTTTGATCTGCCGGCTGAACGGATTGACGTCCATATCCATCCGCAGAGCATTGTTCACTCCATGGTCGAATATATCGATGGCGCGGTGATCGCGCAGATGGGGGTTCCCGACATGCGGACACCGATTGCCTATGCGCTCTCGTACCCGGAGCGGCTGCCTTTGAAAATCCCCGCCCTTGATCTCTGCGAACTGGGTAAGCTGACTTTTGAAAAACCGGATCAGCAGAAGTTTCCCTGTCTCAAGCTCGCCTACGATGCCTTGCGCGAGGGCGGTTCGGCACCTGCGGTTCTCAATGCCGCCAATGAAGTGGCGGTTGAAGCCTTTCTCAAAGGAGAAATTTCCTTTTTGAATATCAGCCGCATCATTACGAGCGTTCTTGAGCTGCCGCGAGAGGATGGGATTGAACACATCGACGATGTTCTCAGGGTAGATCGTTGGGCCCGTACCCGTGCCCGTCATGTCATCAGCGAGATTTCCTGAGGAGGAGAGAGTCAATGATTACGATTGCTGCCGGGATCATCATGCTGGGGATTCTGGTTTTTATTCATGAATTCGGTCATTTCTGCGTTGCCAAAATGTCTGGAGTCAAAGTGCTGAAGTTCTCCCTCGGTTTTGGCCCCAGGCTTTTCTCCAAAACCTGGGGTGAAACGGAATATATGATCTGTGCCGTCCCTCTTGGGGGGTATGTGCAGATGCTTGGCGAGGGCGGAGACGAAAATGGTGAAACGGACGAATTGACGGAAGAAGAAAAAGCGCGCTCCTACGCTGCCAAGTCTCCCGGACAGCGCATGGCGATCATTGCTGCCGGGCCTTTAATGAACCTGGTTCTGCCCTTTGTGATCCTGCCGCTGGCTTTCATGATCGGCGTCAACCTTCCCGCCTTTCTGGACCGCGAACCCTGCATCGGATTTGTCGCTCCCGAAAGCGTCGCAGCGAATGCTGGATTTGCTTCCGGTGATTGCATAGAAGCGGTGAACGGGATTTCCGTTTCCAGTTGGAATGAAGCCAACAAAAAGCTCATCTCTCTTGCCGGAAGCGGCCTTCGCTTTGAGGTTCTGCGCAGCGGGGAAAAGGTTGAGCTGACCATTCCCGTCGAAGAGAGCAATCTTGAATTTCAAAGCCTGGGGCTGTTCCCCGATCAGCCGGCACGTATCGGTGGCCTCGCTCCCAACATGCCTGCGGCCCAGGCCGGTATGGAAAAGAACGACCTGATAATTTCCATCGGCGAACATGAAATTTCGTCCTGGTATGACCTGAAAAACGCAATCCAGAAAACCAGGGGGCAGCCCGTACCGGTTGTCGTCGAGCGGAACGGTGAGCGCCTTGAATTCACAGTGACGCCCGAGAGGGATGATCGAGGGGATGATTATCTGATCGGAATTGCCCCCGCTCAGGATGTTGTGATGAAGCGGTTCGGCCCTCTTAAAGCTGTCGCTGCGGGAGCCGAGCGGACTTACGACCTCATCGAGTTGACCGTGGTTTTTGTCCAGAAGCTGTTCAGCGGGCACGTTTCCACAAAAAATATCGGCGGGCCGATCACGGTGGTGCAGATCGCCGGACAGGCCGCTCAGACAGATGTTTCGAGCATCCTGACCGTCCTGGCTTTTTTAAGTATTCAGCTGGGCATCCTCAATCTGCTGCCGATCCCGATTCTTGACGGAGGGCACCTCTTTTTCAACCTCTTTGAATTGGTTTTCAGGCGGCCCCTGTCCGTTCGCACCCGGGAGATTGCCCAGCAGATCGGCCTTGTGCTGCTGATCATGCTGATGGTGGTGGCGTTTTACAATGATATCGTCCGCATCTTCATGGGATAGGCAATGAAGACGATACTCGCCATCGATACGGTCACCTCCGCGGGCAGCGCAGCAGTCTGTCGAGGCACAAAGCTGCTGAGCGAAAGCTATTTCAACACGGGGGCGCGTCATGCCGAGCGTATAATGGCTGCTATCGACCGAGCCCTGATTGATGCGGATGTCGCCCTTGAGGAGATTGATCTCTTTGCCGTTACACGCGGCCCCGGCTCTTTTACCGGCGTGCGGGTCGGGATGGCAGCGGCCAAGGGACTGGCTCTTGCCTTGAACAAGCCCCTGGTCGGCATCTCCTCGCTGCAGGCGCTGGCCATGAATGCGGCGGGCTGTACAGATCAGGTTTGTGCCATGCTCGATGCGCGTAAAAAAGAAGTCTATGCCGGGCTGTACCATGTGCGACAGGGGCACTTTTGCGCCTGCTGCCCTGAGCAGGTCGCTTCTCCTGCTGCGGTTGTCGAGCAGATCAGCGAGCCGACTCTGTTTGTGGGGGAGGGAGCCATGGTGTACCGCGAGTTGATTGAGTCTGCCCTTGGGACTCAGGCCCGTTTTGTGGAGGGTTCTTTGAACTGGCCCCGTGCTTCCATGGCGGCCCTGCTGGCGGCCGCAGATGGGCAGATGTTTGAACCTTGCGACGCGCGGCTGGTGAAGCCTGTTTACCTGCGCGCGTCAGAAGCTGAAATAGCCTGGCAAAAACGACGCAGCGAGGAGGCTTTGCAAGGTTGACAACCCGCGGCGGTTTGGATATTTTAAAATCATGTTTCTGTAAGCTCTTATAAACCCTCTAACCTTTTCTCGGGAGGTGCCCATGGAGGAAATGGACATGGAGTTAGTTGAGCAGCTGGTGAGTGAAAATGCCAGATTCCGGATGCTTTTTGAGGAACACCAGCTGCTGGAGAGGGAACTTGACGAATTTGAGCGGAAAAAGTTTTTATCCCCCGAGGAAGAATTCGAACGAAAAAAGATACAGAAGATCAAGCTGGCAGGCAAGGACGAAATGAGGCGTATTCTGCGGGATCGTCACAGTCAGCCCGTTCAGCACGCCTGAATACCTTAAAAGTCAACTTCATTCAGTTCGCGGCAGGGGTCTCTTGCAGACCCCTGTTGTCATTCTGTGAAGATGCGATTTCCAAAATCGACATAACAACGATATCACTGTTCAACACATAATACCCTGCTTTTGTTCTTCTGTTATGGTGCAGGAAGCACAGGCGGGAGGCGAAGCAGTTGTGTTGAATCGTCAAAAGACAAGGAATAAACCCATCATGGCACCCAAACGCAGCGACGTCATTACCCAGGGATTTGAACGTACTCCTCATCGTGCCTTGCTTAAAGGAACCGGGGTGCCGGGCGAGCAGATGGACAAGCCCTTCATCGGCATTGCCAGTTCGTTCACCGATCTGATTCCCGGACACATCGGCATGCGCGATCTCGAGCGTTTTATTGAAAAAGGCGTTCACACCGGCGGCGGCTTTTCCTTTATCTTCGGGATTCCTGGAGTCTGTGACGGAATCGCCATGGGTCACCGGGGGATGCACTACTCCCTGCCGACCCGTGAACTGATTGCCGACATGATCGAGTCGATCGCCGAGGCGCACCGCCTTGACGGTCTCGTGCTGCTGACCAACTGCGACAAAATCACACCCGGCATGCTCATGGCCGCCGCGCGACTCGATATCCCTTGTATCGTTGTGACGGCCGGTCCTATGATGACCGGACGTGGCGCGGAAGGGCGCCGCTACTCCTTTGTCAGTGACACGTTTGAAGCGATGGCGCAGTACAAGGCTGGAGTGATCGACGAACAACAGCTGCAGGTCTGCGAGGACAAGGCCTGCCCCGGGGCCGGATCGTGCCAGGGGCTTTTTACGGCCAATACCATGGCGATTCTGACTGAAACCATGGGCATGAGTCTGATGAGGTGCGCTACGACCCCGGCGGTATCTGCCGATAAAAGGCGTCTTGCCTTTGCTTCCGGGCAGCGTGTGGTGCAGCTGGTACGTGACAACATCACGCCGCGCCAGATTATGAAAAGGGCCGCGTTTGAAAATGCCATTCGCATCGACCTTGCCCTGGGGGGGTCGAGCAATACCGTTCTTCATCTGCTTGCCGTGGCCCATGAGGCCGGCGTTGATCTGCCCCTGGAAGTATTTGACGAACTGGGCCGCCAGACACCGCAGCTCGCTTCCATGAATCCGGGCGGCAAGTATTTCATGGAAGATCTCGATGCTGCCGGCGGCGTCTCCGGGGTCCTTTATCAACTGCGTGATCGGATCGCGGATAATCCCACTCTGAGTGGTTTGACTACCCGGCAGATCATCGAGACGATTTCAGAGGTCGATGAAGAAATCATTCAGCCGGTGGACCGTCCGGTCCGCCCGGAAGGAGGGATCGCCGTCCTGTTTGGGAACCTGGCACCCAAGGGCGCGATCGTCAAACAGTCCGGGGTCTCGGAAAAGATGATGAATTTTGAGGGACGCGCCCGTTGCTTCGATTCCGAGGAAGAAGCCATGAAAGCCCTGATGGGCGGCGATATCGAGGCCGGCGATGTGATGGTGATCCGCTACGAGGGGCCCAAGGGCGGCCCTGGCATGCGCGAAATGCTCGCTCCTACTGCAACATTGATGGGGCTTGGGCTTGGAGACAGTGTCGCGTTGATCACCGACGGGCGTTTTTCCGGTGGAACGCGCGGTCCCTGTATCGGGCATATCTCTCCCGAAGCCGCCCAGGGTGGCCCTATTGCGCTTGTGGAAGAAGGGGATCGAATCAAACTCGATATTCCCAACAGGCGCCTTGAGCTTGATGTCGATGACGGGACCCTTGCCGAGCGTCGCAGGAGCTGGATCAAACCTGAACCAAAAATCAAGACTGGGTGGTTGGCGCGTTATGC
>JAXHUR010000150.1:0-2507 GCA_034189505.1 Thermodesulfobacteriota bacterium
AATCCAGCGGACGCAAGTCCATGTCGGTTCGACTCCGACCGCCCCCACCACTTAACATTCCGACAACATCCGAAACAGAACAAAAGGCCCTGAGAAATCGGGGCCTTTTGTTTATCATCAAATCCGACCAAGCCCGAGAAAGTCCGTTGACATCCTGAAAACATGGGGGTACTTTTTAAGCAGACATACCCCCATCGAAAAGCGATACCCCCACGTGAGCTATCAGGATGCCTCTCTCAGACGTAAAAATTCGCAACGCCAAACCATCCCCGAAGCAACAGAAGTTTTTTGACGGCGGCGGCCTTTTCCTGCTTGTGACTCCGGCGGGAGGGAAGCTCTGGCGTCTCAAGTATCGATTTTTGGGAAAAGAAAAGCTTTTGGCAATGGGATCATATCCTGAAGTCACTCTCTCGGACGCACGGCAACGCTGGGATGAGGCCCGAAAGCTTCTGGCTAATGGTGTTGATCCTGGTGAAGTGAAAAAGGCTCAGCGGGTTTCAGCAATCTCGGCAGCAGCAGAGAGCTTTGAAGTTATCGCCCGAGAGTGGCATACCAAATTTGCTCCAACGTGGTCGGCTGGGCACGCTGCCAATAACATGACCCGCCTGGAAAAAGACGTCTTTCCCATCATCGGGGATCGGCCCATCAAAGATATCCGAGCACCTGAGTTACTGGCGGCTCTCCGACGGGTGGAATCCAGAGGTGCCCTGGAAATGGCCCACCGCATCAGAACCATTTGCGGACAGGTGTTTCGCTATGCAGTGGCAACCGGGCGCGCCGAACGAGATCCGGCAGCAGACCTAAAAGGGGCTCTCCCGAGCGTGAAAAAAAAGGTTCATTCGTAAAAAAGTTGAAACGCTATAATAGGCTGCCTTCTGCCTGATAAAGAAGTGCATCGGGTTTAACCACTCTGGTAAGGTTTTGTTTGCCGACAAAAACCAATCCGGAAGGAGAAACCCGATGCAGAAAAAGACTATCACGAAACTGCTCGACTTGCCCAATTTTGAGGTGGCCGAAGTGCTTGATTATCATGATGACAGCCTTCATCTTTACATCGACTTGGTCGACCCTGTCGGGCCGGTTTGTTCTGCCTGCGGAGACGTGCACCACTTACCCGCCCACAGTGTCGGCTGGATCCGTGTGGAAGACCTGCCGTTGTGTGGCAAGCGAACGTTTCTCTATGTGCCCAAGCGTAAGGTCCGCTGTCCCGTTGACGGCAGAATCCGCGTCGAGCAGCTTGACCAGTTACGCGGCCGCTTCACCCGTCGTTTTGCTGCACAGGTCTATCGCCTGACTTCCATCACCACCAACGCCGAAGCGGGCTGGTTCTTAAACCTCGACGACGAAGTCGTTTACCGCATTGATCGTAGTATGCTGGAAGAGTTGGCCAGGGAAAAGCTGTCTCCGGTACCTGCTCCCGCCCACATCAGTGTCGACGAAGTCGCCTGGCAGAAATGGCACAAGTACGTCACCAACGTCATCGATATCGATCAGCGCAAAGTCATCTGGAACCATGACGGCCGTGGCAAACAGACCATGGACGCCTTTTTCACCGCACTCGGCGAGGAGAAGTCAGCCGCGGTCGAGGCGGCGGCTTGTGACGGGGCCCGAGGGTATCTGTCCTCAATCAGGCAGCATGCAAAGAACGCCCTCATTGTCCTCGACCATTTTCATGTCAAGAGTTACCTCAATGACGCTGTAGACACCGTCCGCAAGGAACAACTTCGCAAGGCCAGACAGGACAAGAATAGCGACCTGGCTGACCTGCTGCATTGTCGCAAACGCTTCATCCTGATGCAGGGTAAACCCTCAAAACGGCAGCGCACTGTTCTCGATCAACTCGCAGAGCTGAACGACACGGTCTACCGGGCCATGCTGCTCAAGGAACAGTTTCTGGAAGTCTATCGCGCCGATTCCCGAAAAACGGCTCAGGCGGCCCTGCGACAGTGGATCAGGGAAGCTTTCGCCTCCAGAATACCGGCCTTCGTAGAGCTCGGACTGAAGTTCTTCCGCAAGCGGCACTACATCTTGAACTACTTCCAGATGCGGATTACTTCGGCCATCTCTGAAGGCATCAATAACAAAATCAAGAGGTTGAAGAGAATGGCCTATGGCTACAAGGACGTCGTCTACTTCCTCCTCAAAATTCATCAGCACTGCGGGCTGCTGAGTCCGAGGCTTTCAACTTAAATGCGAATGAACCAAAATTTGTGAAAAATGCATCGGTCTGAGTCGGGCAATAGGCGGGCTTCGTTCATCATTAGACAGGAGTGCAAGACAATGACAACGCACTCCGCACAACGAACTTCACACTTGCCTTCCTGGCGAGACACCATCCTGAACGACTTTGTGCCCAACGTCAGCAAGCTGACCCTAGTCGCGGACCCGGATTGTCTGCTGACCGAGGAGAAGCTGGCATTGGAGCTTCGCGGGCGCGGGTTCGACCTGATCGAGTTCAGTGATCCGGTCGAATTCAGATACGCCTATGAGTCAAAGTACCGTTCGAT
>JAXHUR010000151.1:0-2477 GCA_034189505.1 Thermodesulfobacteriota bacterium
TCAAAGGGTGATTCCGGTGGATCCCGAAATGAGGGTTTTCAATGCAGAAGGACCACGGTGCGCAGGGATTGCAGACTGAGATCGGGCAGGGCCGCACCGGCGATGAGAGGCGCTTGAATAGAAGTCGGCGAGGTCGAACTCCAGGATTGCCTGGTGGTGGACGCCGCCTTGTACGGAGAATCCTTTGACGGAAGAGGTCCTGAAATTGAACCGGGCATGGCCAGGTGGAAGGAGCCTTCCTGCTGCCCGTTGCATGCGGGACAGTACGGCGTCGGCAGCCGTTGGCCCAAGACCTGGTGCGCCCCCGAGTTGAACAGCTGCATGCCCAGGTTGCGGCACTCGGTTTCGGCGGGCACGCGCCCCCACAGCAACAGGCAGAAAAGAAATGCAAAATAGGTTGTCAGAAGCCAGGGGCTGCGTCTTGCCACAAAAACCTCGCTATCTTGAGTGCGGCTCTAACGGGATGCTTTTCGCAGAATCGTCAATATAAACCAGATAAAAAAAATTGACTACCCCTCAAACACGTCTTTTCCTACTGTTTTTATGTATACATAACCTTGTCTTCAAAAGCCCTGACGAGTATGATGACGTTTTCGTGAAATTACAGGAAACGGATGAATTCAGGAGAAAAGATGGAGACATCCAGAACGCTGCGTGATGTTTTGCAGGGGCTGGGAGGGCTGTGGCGCGGCATTTCGCTGTCGCGCGACGGCGAGCGCGATTTCGAATTCCAGCCTGATCTCCCCGGGGATCAGCGTGATCGCCTGCGCCAGCTGATGCGCGACTGCCTTGAGGAGCGCGGCGGGGAGATCTCGGCGCGGGTGCGTGCGGCCCAGCTCGGGCGGGCCTATATTTCCATGACAGCCGAAGGGCGCCAGCGCTTTCTGGAGTTGCTGGTGCATGAATTTCCGCCGGATGCCGAAAATCTGCGCAACCTCGCAAGGCGCATGCTCGACTCCGGCGACCCGGAGTCCTTTCTCGAAGCGCAGCAGCGTATGAACGAGGCCATGGCGTCACCCGGCTTGCGGCTTCTGAGTCATTTCAATATCCTCCCGGCCGGAGTGAAATTTCTGATCGACCTGCGTGCCGACCTGCTCGAATGGGCCGGCGAGGACAAGCGCCTGGCGCATCTTTCCCATGAGTTGCGCGGCCTGCTCGCCACCTGGTTCGACCTGGGGTTTCTGCGGTTGCAGCGCATCACCTGGGAGTCGTCGGCCGCATTGCTGGAAAAGCTCATTGCCTACGAGGCGGTGCATGAGATTCATTCCTGGACTGATCTGCGCAATCGCCTGGAATCCGATCGCCGTTGCTACGCTTTTTTCCACCCCGCCCTGGCGGACGAGCCGCTGATCTTTATCGAGATTGCCCTGGTCGAGGGGCTGGCCGGCAGCATTCAGGATCTACTTGACCCCTCCGCCCCCGAGGTTGACCCGCAGACGGCCGACACGGCCATTTTCTATTCCATATCCAATGCTCAGAAAGGCCTGCGCGGCATCAGCTTCGGCAATTTTCTGATCAAACAGGTGGTCGATGACCTGCGGCGCGATTTTCCCGATCTCAAGACCTTTGCCACTTTGTCGCCTATCCCCGGTTTTGCCCGCTGGCTGCAGCAGGTCTGGGAGGACGAAAAGGACGACCCGCTGGTGAAGACCCTGCGGCGGGCCGTTTCGGACGCCGCCGCCCGGCTCGAAACGGAGGCCACCCTCCAGGCGGCCGTTTCATGCCTCGGCTGGTGGGAGGACGAGCAGGTCGTGGAGTGGCTGCAGGAACCTCTGGAGCGTTTGTGCCTGCGCTATTTTCATCAGAAGCGCAGCGACGGGTTTCCTCTGGATCCGGTGCAGCGTTTTCACCTGGGCAACGGCGCACGCATCGAACGCATCAATTGGCTCGGAGATCTTTCGCCCAAGGGAATGCGCCAGTCCTGCGGTTTGATGGTCAACTACCGCTACAAGCTTGAAGAGATGGAAAAAAACCATGAAGCCTATACCGGAGAGCAGCGGATTGTGCTCTCCAAGAAGCTGCGCTCGCGACTGGATGCCCAGGAGCGCGACCGCGGCGCGTTGCTGGGACTCTGGAAAGGCCGTTGAAATGTTTAAAAAAGGCGCGTTCTGATGGCCGGCACCATTTTCAGTTTTATCAACGACCTGAAAATTCGCTGGAAGCTGCTGGTGGTGGTTCTGCCGCTGGTGATTCTGCCGCTGTTCGTGGTGGGGGCCGTGGTGGGCTATATCAGCTACGAGCAGGCTTATCGCGGCGTCACTCAGGCCAGCAAGGACGACCTGGACCACATGGCGCGTTTCACCATCGACCTGCTCGACAGCCATTATCAGCAGTTCCAGGTGTACAAGAAAGATAAAAAGAAGGTGATTCGCGAGGAGTTGGAAACCCTCACCAATCTGGCCTATAACCTGGTTGAATCCCAGCACAACCAGTACCGCAGCGGGCAGATTTCCCTGGAGCAGGCCCAGCACGAAGCG
>JAXHUR010000152.1:0-2187 GCA_034189505.1 Thermodesulfobacteriota bacterium
TTCGCATTCATGAGTGACACCGTCAGCTACACAGAGCTCGGACTGGCCAACACCCGCGAGATGTTCAAAAAGGCCGTGGGGGGAGGCTATGCAATTCCAGCATATAATTTTAACAACCTCGAGCAGCTGCAGGCGATCATTACGGCATGTGCTGAAACATCTTCGCCGGTGATTGTGCAGGTCAGCAAGGGGGCCCGGGACTACGCCAATGAGACCATGCTGCGCTACATGGCCCTGGGCGCGGTGCGCATGGCGCGCGAAATGGGCAGCAACATTCCCATCGCTCTGCATCTCGATCATGGCGATTCGTTCGAATTATGCAAGTCCTGTGTGGACTCCGGTTTTTCTTCGGTCATGATCGATGGTTCGCATCTGCCTTACGAGGAAAACGTCAAGCTGACCCGCCAGGTCGTTGAATATGCCCATCAGCACGACGTGACCGTCGAAGGGGAGCTGGGTGTGCTGGCCGGCATCGAGGACGAGGTTCAGGCGGAGACTTCGACTTACACCAAGCCCGAAGAGGTCGAGGATTTTGTCTCCAAGACCGGCGTCGATTCCCTGGCGATTTCCATCGGAACCAGTCACGGCGCGTACAAGTTCAAGCTGAAGGAAGGTGAAGAAGTTCCGCCCCTGCGCTTCGATATCCTCGAGGAGATCGAGCGCCGCATTCCCGGCTTTCCCATTGTCCTGCACGGCGCTTCGAGCGTGCTGCAGGAGTATGTCCAGCTGATCAACAATTACGGCGGCAAGATGGAAGGTGCGGTCGGCGTTCCGGAAGAGCAGCTGCGCCGTGCGGCGGCCAGTGCCGTGTGCAAGATCAACATCGACTCCGATGGTCGCCTGGCTGTGACCGCCAAGGTACGTGAATATCTCAGCCAGCACCCCGAGGAGTTCGACCCCCGCAAATATCTCGGGGCGGCGCGCAAGGAGCTGATCAAGCTGATCAAGCACAAGAATGAGACGGTGCTGGGGAGTGCCGGACGGGCTTGATATCGTCTCTTTAACGGAGAGGCGCGGAGAAAGATAGAGGCGGAGAGAAAAATCAAAGCGGCTGTTTCCCTGGTGTGGGAACCGCCGCTTTGATTTGTTCGTAGCGGCTTGGTGGAAGGGGGAAGCTGTGCCCACCCCCTGCCGAACAGATACTTTTATTCAGAGGCAGGGGTTTCGAAGATTGCCTCGATTTCGAGTTGTTCACCGGCGCGTTCGATAACCAGTTGCGCGGTGTCGCCTGGTTTTTTCTGTTTGACGGCATAGACCAGGTCGAAGTTTTCTTCAACCGGTTGGCCATCGATCTGCAGAATCAGGTCGCCTTCCTTCAGCCCAGCGCGCCCGGCCACCGAGTCGGGCATGACTCCTGCGATACGCACCGCGCCCTCCTCGTCATCAAGGCGCACGCCGAGCATGACCTTCTCGCTGTTCAGACCTTCATACCGGGTATAAACCTCGAAGTCCCAGGCCGGCATGGGAAAGCGCGGCATGCGCACGTCCATCAGGCGATCCTTCTTGTCCTCCGGGATCTCCAGTTCGTGGTTGCCGACCAGTGCGTAGCTGGTCGGCAGGCGGCGGAAGACGCGGCGCGGAATGCCGAAGCCGTAGCGGATGTGGTTGCCGCCCGCCAGCACCACCATCTGCTTGTTCTTCCCGGGGGGGCTTTGCAGGTAGCGGGCGATATTGTCCGCCATGCTTTCGTCCCACAGCGTCTGGACCCGCAGAAACCCCCCAAAGGCATTGCCGTTGGGTTCGTGGCCGCCATGCACCGCTTCGGTCAGGGCTTTCTGGTAGGGGTCGTCGAAATCCATCTCGGGAATGCGGGCGCGGGTTTCCTCGTCCAGATCTGCGATCTCGGTGCCCCCGACCATGCGGACAAGGTCGCGCGGGGCGTTGAGTCCGATGACAGGAATACGGCGCTGGCGGGCCAGCTGCATGATGTCACTGTAGAAGTCGAAATCCATGCGCCAGGTGCCGTACCAGTCGGACTGCTTGAGAAATTCCTTTTCCGAAAGCTCTCCGGCCACCCACTGGTCGAGGGCTTCCTGCTGCTCGGGGGTGAACATCTCCATGCCGATGGCGACCTGTCCAGGGCGTTGGTTGCTCAGGTGTTCGATGATGCGCTGCTGCAGCCTGTGCGAGGCCATGTTGTCATGGCTCTCGCCGACATAGACGATGCGGGCGTCCGCCAGCACGTCG
>JAXHUR010000153.1:0-2090 GCA_034189505.1 Thermodesulfobacteriota bacterium
AACCGCCAATTGCCCGCCATCTCAAGCCGTGCTCGCTCCTTGCGCTTCGACGTACTGTGAGTACGTCTGCAGGGCAACTCCCTGTGCCAGGCCTGATCTGACAGACACTTGCCGGTTTCGCAACAAAGCTTCATGAATAACCCGGGATAGGGGATTTCGCTGGTCAGAATCGTCTGCATCTCGGCCGCCAGGGTGAAAGTGATTTCCCGCTGCAGTTTCTTTCGACGGTCGACCATGGAGAAAAAGGAGGGGTGCGGTCAGCTGTTGCAGACAGTCATGGACAGGATTTTCCCTTCAGGCGATGTTGGCAGCTTGATTGGGGAGACAGCCGGGTTCGAATGCTCCGAAAGTTTACCCTGTCTTCCAAAACTCGTAAAAGGTCCACAAAATTTGAAATAAAATCAACAACACGATATCCCATTCGACCCGGAGAGTTTGGCACCCCCGCATGATGTCGAGGCTGGCTGCTGGTGCGCTCGCTCTCCGCCGGGGCGATCTCGATGCGGGCGACCTCACCATGACAACGAACCCGATAATTTCCGAAACCCTGTTCGCGTAAAAAAGTTTCGCAGCGGTCGATCCGGCGCAGCCCTCTCGGCAGTGATCTCGGTGCCGTAGGGGAACCGGGCCGACCGGCAGGCGAAGGTCTGCTTGCCGAGCCCTGCCTCGAGCAGCGGAGGACGGACCGCCAGCTCAGCCGCGGCGTCGCGGCCGGGGCGGAGGTCCTGCAGGTCGTCGAGATTCGAGCCGTCGAGGACCTCCGCGTAGCCGAGTTTTCGCGCGTTGTCACGGCAGAGGTTGAACAGCTCCGACTTGCAATGGTAACAGCGGCGCCGATCGTTCGCGGCGAAACCGGGGATCTCCAGCTCGTTGCTCTCGACCACCAGCTGCCGGGCGCCGAACCGCACTGCCAGGTGGCAGGCCTCGCGAAACTCGAATTCCGGATAGGTCGGCGAGGTCGCGGTCAGTGCCAGCACAGCCTCCAGGCCGAGGACATCGATGGCGACCTTGAGCAGAAACGTCGAGTCGACTCCACCGGAGAAGGCGATCACCACCGAACCGTAGGTCTGCAGGTCGACTTTGAGCTTGGCGTAGCGCTCTTGACGCGAAGTGATGTTCTGGCCGTTGGGTGGCGAACTGGTCATGAAGGAATGCCTTCGTGGTGAACGGCGCGGACGGTGATCTCTTCCGGCTTGCGCGCCAGTGTGTAGCCTCCCTGAGGGCCCCGTCTGCTGTTGAGCAGTCCGGCTTTCCTCAGATCCTGGAAAATCTGTTCCAAGGAACGGAGGGAGATCTTCTGCCTGCGGGAGATATCCCTGATCTGGGCCGGCAGGTTGCCCGAGTGGTAGGCCACGTCAAACACCGCCCGCAGGCCGTAACTGCTCTTTGTCGAGAGTTTCATGATGCTTTTCACCCAGTTCCGGCTCCTTCAATTCTCCTGATTCCCAAGTATATTTCCAGCTCCATAAGTCGAAAATCATTTCTTCACGTCGAAAAATGGCATTATTTCAGCTCGTCAGTCGAAACCCTCTGTTTCCAAACGGGAGGACAGACCTATTCAACTCAAATTCTGAGGCGTTTACTCGGCTTAATTGGCTCAGTCCACAGGGAGCTCCGGACGCGTCATGCTCATATGAATCGTTTGCATATTGTGCCGAAAAGTGCTCGGTTCTATAAGCATACATATGGGTTCCGCATGTTCTCCGAGCCAAGCTCAAAATTCGCTGCCGAGGGCTGATCCTGTTTCAGCTTCGGGGAACTGAGACAAAGGGTGGACTCTTCCTCGGTGGCACTCCGGTCCGCTATCCGGCGTTCGCTCAAGAAGGGCGACATCGCCGACAAAATAATTCAGGACATGGGAGCAGACCGGAGGTCGCAGCATGAAGGCAGAGCCAAGAATTCAGTCATTTGTTCGAGCCCGACCCGGCAGTCGACCGGCACTGAAATCGATGCTCAAGGGTAAAATGTCATGGACTGGCCAGAAAAACGTCTTGTCAGATTCCGCTTCAGCTTGGTGTCGTGGTGGCTAACCTTTTTGTGGGTTATAGATTCGTATTGCTTAGCCATCAAATCTGGTAATCGGGAGTAAA
>JAXHUR010000154.1:0-1904 GCA_034189505.1 Thermodesulfobacteriota bacterium
CAACTCCATGTGAAAAAAAGTCTTCCTTTTCCCCCAAATCCTCATTACACAACTTGCATGAAATGCGTCTAGGCTGAGATGCATAAATTTCATTTTGATGATTTGCCTTTTTGAGCAGAAACCTGATTCCGTGAGATTACAATCGTAAAACTTCTTCACGAATGCATGTAAGTTGCTGAAACATTTCGTTATTTGTGTTATCTTATAGCCCACAAAAATTTCACTTGGTGGGTGAGTTCTATGAAACGTTTTATCATCGAGAAATCCGAGGACGAGTTCTACAGCTCCCACTCCGGGCTGGCCCTGGTGGGGCTGTGCCTCAACCGCTTCACCAGTCTGGCCAAGCGCCTGGGACAGCTTGGCCCATTGAAAAAGGGAGCCATCTCGCACACCGATGTGCTTCGCAGCTATATCGGCCTGCTCTGTCTCGGCAAAAGCGATTTCGAGGCCATCAGCGGATTTCGGCAGGACCGTTTTTTCAAAGAATCCTTCGGGCTTAAGGGCGTTCCTTCCGAACCGACTCTGCGCCAGCGTCTGGAGGAGCAAGCCGAAACCTTTCAAACGATCGCCAACTTTTGCGTCACCGAGTTCCTGCAAAAATCAGGGGCGTTATTCTCGGCCGTGTCCACCGGCCACGTCCCTGTGGATATCGACGTCTTCACTCAGGATAATTCCGGGACCAAGAAGCAAGGCGTCTCGCGTACCTACCATGGGTATGACGGCTTTGCCCCGATTGCCGCCTATCTGGCCCTGGAGGGCTGGCTTCTGGAGATCGAGCAACGCGAAGGTTCCCAGCACAGCCAGAAAAACTTCATTCCGTTTCTTGCCCGGGTGCTGCACAAGGCGCTCTCGTTGACCACCGCCCCTTTGCTGGTGCGTCTCGATTCCGGCCACGATGCCTGGGAGACCCGCATGGAACTGGCCTCCCATGAGCGGGTGGACTACATCCTGAAATGGAACCCGCGCGGACACAGCAAAACCCTCTGGCACCGGCGGGCCTTCGCAGAAGGAAAGATCAGCCAGCCGCGCCCGGGAAAACGCATTGCCCTTTTCAGTGTCCGCGACACCCATAGCTGGAAAGACGAAGCCGGGCAGAAACATGAGTTGAGCTGCCGCCGGGTCATCCGTGTCACCGAGCGCACCATCGATAAGAAGGGCCAGCTTTTGCTCGAGCCCGACATTACGTTGGAGGGCTGGTGGACCTCGCTGAATCTGTCCGCCGAGAAGGTTATCGCTCTTTACCAGGATCACGGCACCAGTGAGCAGTTTCACAGCGAACTCAAAACCGACATGGATCTTGAGCGTCTGCCCTCGGGCAAGTTTGAGGTCAACAGCCTGGTGATGAGCTGTGCCGCACTGGCCTACAACATCCTGCGCTTCATCGGGCAGATCGGTCTGCTTGGCGACAAGACGCCGGTGCGGCACCCGGCCAAGCGCCGTCGTATCAAGACGGTTATCCAGGAACTGATGTACCTGGCGGCACGCCTGATCGAAACCGGTCATCGATTGTACTTACGCTTCAGCCGGCATAGCGCACAGTCGTTCGAGGCGTTCGCCGGGCTTTATCAACGCTTAGCCTACGGATAAGCCGAAGGCCGGCCAAAAAGACGATGCCAAACCCCGGGCACTTGTGGTGTTCACGATCGAACTCGCCCTGGAATCGCCTTGATTGGCGCTTTGCGGGCAATCTGTCAAAGATCGAAGGTAACTGAGGCCCTCAGAGAGCCGGATTTTCAACTGAGCGACATTCTCGCCCTCCATTTTCGCCACTTGGGACGAGAAAACCGGAAAGCGGGAAGACATCTCACGGAATCAGGTCAAAGTCAAAAACGCTTTCAAGCCTTTCTCCATTGCCTGTTGGCAATGATATACTGCGGTGTCTCGCAATGGGGGGTTATCGCTGA
>JAXHUR010000155.1:0-1864 GCA_034189505.1 Thermodesulfobacteriota bacterium
ATCAACCAGCAGGGCAGCTTTATCATGCGGGCCGACAAGGTTGGCCGGGACACCATGCTGTCACAGATTGTGCAGATGGTGGCGAGCGCCCAGCGCAGCCGCGCGCCCATTCAGGGCCTGGCCGACAAGGTCGCGGGCTATTTTGTGCCGGCCGTGATCCTGATCGCCATTATCGCCTTTATCGTCTGGTCCGTCTTCGGGCCCACGCCGCCCATGGCCTTCGGGCTGATTGCCGCTGTGAGCGTGTTGATCATCGCCTGCCCCTGTGCCCTGGGTCTGGCCACGCCCATGTCGATCATGGTCGGCGTTGGCCGGGGTGCCCAAAGTGGGGTGCTGATACGCGATGCAGAAGCTCTAGAGCGCATGGAAAAGGTGGATACGGTTGTGGTGGACAAGACCGGCACTCTGACCGAAGGCAAACCTCAGGTCACAAAGCTGGTTCCTGCCGAGGGATTCAGCGAGGAAGAACTCATGCGGTTTGCCGGCGGCCTGGAGAAGGGCAGTGAACACCCGCTGGCTCATGCCATTCTCGACAAAGCCAGGGTGATGAACCTGACGCTGCCCGACGCTGAGGGATTCGATTCCCCGAATGGCAAAGGCGTGACCGGGAAGATCGATGGGCAGCAGGTACTGATTGGCAACCGACTGTTGATGGAAACCGAAGGCGTCGATACCTCGGATTTTGAGTCTGAAGCCGACCAGCTCCGCAGGGATGGGGCCACCGTGATTTTCGCAGCCGTTGACGTAAAGGTTTGCGGGTTGCTTGCCATTGCCGATCCGGTGAAAGAAACCACCGAAGCGGCTATAACGGCACTCCAGAAGGATGGCATCCGGGTTGTCATGCTGACCGGCGATAACCGCACCTCGGCTGAGGCCGTTGCCCGCAAACTGCACATTGACGAAGTGGAGGCGGAAGTCCTGCCGGAGGACAAGGGCAAGATCGTTCAGCGTCTGAAAGACGAAGGCCGTATTGTGGTGATGGCCGGCGATGGCGTAAACGACGCACCCGCATTGGCGACGGCGGATGTGGGTGTGGCCATGGGCACAGGTACGGATGTCGCCATCGAAAGCGCCGGTATTACACTGCTTCGGGGAGACCTGATGGGCATTGTGGAAGCCCGCCGGCTGTCTCTGGCGACCATGCGCAACATCCGGCAGAACCTGTTTTTTGCCTTTATCTATAACTCTGCCGGGGTCCCGATCGCCGCCGGGGTGTTGTATCCATTTGCGGGCATCCTGCTGTCCCCGATTTTCGCAGCGGCGGCCATGTCGCTGTCTTCAGTCAGCGTGATTGTTAACGCACTGCGTCTGCGAGTGGTCAGGCTGGGACCGGACCACTGAACTTTTCTCTCACAGGAGATAGCCATGTCATACACGATCAACCGTCTCATCAAGAATGTCGATTTTGAGGATGTGGACCAGAGAGCGCGGCAGGCCTTGGGGGGCCACGGCTTTGGCGTGCTGACCGAGATCGACGTCAAAGCCACCATGAAGAAAAAGCTCGATAAGGACATGTCTGCCTACCGGATTCTGGGGGCCTGTAACCCCGGTATGGCCTGGGAAGCCATCGGCGTGGAACCCCGTGTCGGTGCCATGCTGCCGTGCAACGTGATTCTCAGGGAAGTTCCGGACGGCGTGGAGGTCAGTGCCATTGATCCGGTGGCGTCCATGACGGCCATTGATAATGACGAGCTCAAACAGGTTGCGGGGAAAGTCCGTGACATGCTGTCTGAGGTTGTCGAAGCGATCTGAGCAGCTCAGCACGATGAGTGATCTGGTGCTGAGGTGAACCCTCACCCCTCCCAGCAGTTTTCGCCGGGAGGGTTTCCATCAGCTAGCCAAGCTCTCCCAGCATTGGAAAGGT
>JAXHUR010000156.1:0-1678 GCA_034189505.1 Thermodesulfobacteriota bacterium
AGGCGTAATTGGCCCAGGCGGCCCCGGTAATGATCCCCAGGGTCAGCAGCGGAAAGCCGATCATGATCGCTTTGTAGTTGATGTCGTCAAGCACTCGGGTGCTGGGAAAAATCGACAGGATCCCGCCGGCCGGGTTGCGGCCGTCCCCGCTTTTTTCCTCTTTACCGACCTTGATCAGGTACATGATCGAGGCGCCGCAGGCCACGGCAAAACCGGCATAACCGATAAAGCAGGTAATGACGTGGTAGGTCAGCCAGTTGCTCTGCAGAGCAGGCACCAGCGGTTCAATGCTGTCGTTGAGGGAAAGCTGCGCCCAGGCCATGGAGATGAAGGCAAAGGGCATGACGAAGGCCCCCAGTGAGCGCTGCTTGTATTTTAGGTCGAGCAGCAGATAGATGAGCAGGATCGACCAGGCGAAGAAAACGATCGATTCATAAAGGTTGGACAGGGGCGCATGGCCGTAGCCGAGGTTGATGGATTCGCTCCAGCGCACCCCGATGGCGGCGGTATTGAGAATGAAGCCCACCAAGGCGACAATGGTCGCGACGAAGCCGACATTTTTATTCTTGGTGGCGATAAAGGCGATGAAGAGGATCATCGCGATGAAATATCCAATGGTCGTAAAATTGAAAAGTTGAGCGCTGGTCATATTGTGTTTCCTCCGCAGCGGTGAGAGAGCCTAGCTGTTGATCTCTTTTTTAAGTTTGTCTTTCATGTCGTCGAATGCCATTTCAAAGGCAGCCTGATTGCGATGCGCATTGCCGCCCATCATGATGCCGGAGCGGCCGTCCTCAAGGGGCTTGATGCTGACCCAGACCCGCCGGTGGCTGAGGAAGAAGGCGACGATGGAGCCGACGACGAGCAGGGTGCAGCCGAGCCACACGACCCACACGCCGGGGTCTTTGGCGACCTGAAGACCGGTGTACTGACGCTGTTCCAAGCCTGTCAGTGCGAAAATATAATCGCCGCCGCGCTGCGCGTCAAATTGCGGGAAGTTTTTCAAAACTGTAAAGGAGCGCGGCGCCTGTCCGGGGCTCGCCACCTCGAGACGGGCGGCCGGTCCGAAATTCTGGAAGTTTTCAGCGAAGTTGGTGACGCGCACCGTTGCGCCGCCGGGCAGGCGGGCGCTTTTGCCCTGCTCCAGGGTGTAGGTCTGCTTCTCGCCGCTGGCACGCTCGGTGGCTTCTATGGTGAAGCGCGGGTTGCCCGCCGGGCCATAACTCGACTGATAAAAGACGATTCCCTTGTAGGTGAGCGGATCATTGACGATCACGGGGCGATCGGTGATGACTTTTTCGCCATTGTCGATGACCGTGATCAGGCTCTTGTATTCCTTGGGGCGCATGGAGCCTTCGTAATAGGTCATCGAAAAGTCCTCGCAGCGAACGGTAAAACCAAGGTCGATCGGCTGAGGTTCGGTGCCGCCGCGTTTCCACACCCGGCTGGTTTCGGTGCCCTCCACGATATTGACAAAGGCCTTGAACCCAAAGATGTTTCCGATAATGGCGCCGATGAAAATAATCAGGATCGAGGCGTGGGTAATGTAGACGCCGAAACGGGCCCAGGCCATCTTTTCGGAGTAGAGGTGGATCTTGCCGTCTTTCTCGGTAATTTTCGGCTCGGCGAATTCCTTTTTCAGAAACGCGGCGATTTTGTCCCGCACCGTTTCCGGCTTCTC
>JAXHUR010000157.1:0-1664 GCA_034189505.1 Thermodesulfobacteriota bacterium
AATTTCACCGCCCGAAACGGCTTGCAAGGCGCACCTGTAGCGCCGATCTGCTGTTTTGGAGGTAAAATCGAGCAATTTAGGGGGGCGCAGCGTCAGTGCCGCAGTGGCATCAGTTGGATGTTGTGCAACGCGGCACCGAACAACTCCTTGTATGGATAAGCCTTCGGCATCGTGAACAGGATGCGCCGGACGCTCTGGGTGATCCGGGCTCCGACCTTGAGAAGTTTCAACCTCAGGGTCTCCACCGTTGCCGTGGCCAGCTCCGTGCCTGCAAGATTCTGCCGCAGGTGCCACAGCAGAACGAAGGCAAACGTGTGCAGCAACAATCGAAACTGATTGGCCTTGAAGCTGGTACAGCTCAACCGGTCCGCCTTGAGATGGAGCTTGAGTTCTTTGATCCGATTCTCGGCATCTCCCCGGCCGGTGTAGATGCCGTCATAGATCTGCGCGGGCGACTCGAAGTGGATGTTGGTCACGACAAAGCGGGTATTGAGTCCCTTGGTGAGCCTCTCGACCTTGGCGACCACGCGGCGTGGTCGCTGCCACGAACCGGCCTGGTGACGAAAGGATGTGAACAGTCGCTGTTTGACCCCGCTTTTCGCGAAGCCTTCTTCGGCTTTTTGCGCCAGAGAGGCTACGCGCTGCCGCAAGCGATCATTGGTGATCAACCCGATGGTGTATTTCACCTTCTCGCGCTCCAACATCTCGTAAATGGCCGGAACGGCAAAACCGGCATCAGCGCGAAGAAGAATTGTGGCCTGCGGGTAGGCCCGCTTCAGCCGGCGGATGATGCGTTTTAAAATCGCAGCGGCACCTTCGGACGCATGGGTATTGCCGGCGCGAAGTACTGCTGCCAAGGGAAAGCCGCTGATGGCATCGAAAATCAACACCGGATGAAACATGTGCTGATCATAATAGCCGTGGAAGAATGAAAGCTGCTGCTGGCCGTGGGTCGGATCATCGGTAGAGTCGATATCAAGCACAATCAGCTTACGAGGCCCCGAGTGCGCGGCAAGATAAGCCTGAATCAGGGCATCGCTCAGGCGCCGAAGCTCTGCGTTGCTCACCCGGTTTTCCAATCGCGACAACGTCGGCTGGGAAGCCAGCGCCTCGCCGGTTTCGGGCAAGCGGCCGATGGCAGTTTTCAAACCAGGATCAAAACGTAGCGTATCGTGATCGTTGCAGTCCTCATAGCCCATGGCGATGGCAAAGAGTCTCTGGCGCAAAAGCTCTTCCTGGGCATGGCGGACCTTGGCCGGATCACGAGGATCGCAAAGTGCTTGCCCCATTGAAGCAGTAAGGTTGGTGGCCTGATCGATCTCGCGTAGCAGCAAGGAGCCTCCATCGGAGGTCATAGGACCTGCGGAAAATTCGGCCAAAACCGCTCGTGAATCAAGATTTGCAAAGGAAAGCTGATTATGACAGACTGTTTTCAACGGACATCCCTTTCGTTTCGTGTTTTCTCTCGTCAAGTCAACATGTTACAGGATGTCCGTTTTCTATTTCAAGTGTCTTTGTGAATTATTCGGGTTAGTGTAAGAACGCCGGTATAGTGCGAGCGGTTGCCAGAGAGGTTTATCAAATCTTCCCAGAAATCTTTCAGCTGGCTTTTTTGCCATGCATAACCCCTTTGGTAGTCAGGAATTCGAAATATCTTTTCTTTA
>JAXHUR010000158.1:0-1549 GCA_034189505.1 Thermodesulfobacteriota bacterium
GGCGCCTGCTGGGGGTGCGCGTGCCTCTGACGCCGGGCATTATTCCGTCCAAGCGCCATGAACTGGCGGCGCGCATGGGGGAGATGGTCGGCAGTCACCTGCTGACTTCCGATGATGTGGGCCGCGCTTTGCAAAAAGACAGTTTCCGCCGGGAGATCAAGGGGGCGGTGTCGGACAAACTGGCGCGCTTTCTCGATCGCGACCTGGGAACTCTTGAGCAGCTGGTGCCGGCTGATTTTCGCCATCGCTTCCGCGAGCTGACTGACCTGCTGCGCTGGAAGGTGGTCAAGACGGTGTTTGCCTATCTTGACAGCCCCGAGTTCGAACTGCGGCTGCGTGACTACCTGGTGCGCAAGGAGGGCGAATGGCTTTCCCGCGACCTGGAGAGTTTCCTGAATCCGGAGCGCTACGATAAACTGCGGCGTCACCTGGATCAGCGCATCACCACATTCCTGCAGTCGCCGGCGACGGCAAAAACGGTGGCCTCCTTTGTGGATGGCAAGACTGAACAGTGGGTGGGCTCCCAGCGCACGCTGCGCGAACTTCTGCCGGCCGATCTGATCGAAGTGCTGATGACGCAGCTCGAGCGGGAGGTGCCGCCGCTGCTCGAGAAGTTCGGCGGCATGCTCTATGACCCCGATTTCCGGCAGCGGCTGGTGGTCAAGGGGCGGCAGGCGATTGAGGGTTTCCTCGATTCGCTCGGCGGGCTGTCGGGGCTGATGGCCGGTTTCATCAATCTCGACAAGATCTACGATCGCATTCCGGAATTTCTGGACAAGGCCGGCGACGAGATTGCGCGCTGGCTCAGGGAGGAGAAAACTCAGGAGCAGGTGGCGCGCATGCTGCGTGAGCGCGTCGACGGCCTGCTTGATCGTTCTCTGGCGAGCTATCTGGAGAAGGTGCCTTACGAGAAGGTGGCCGGGGTGCGGCGCTTTGCCCGCGACAAGGCGGTGCAGTATGTCCAGAGCCGCAAGGCGAGCGAGGCGGCGCTGGGACTGGCCGAGCGCGGCATCGACCGGATCAAGGATCGCTCTTTCGGGATGCTGCTGCACAGAAGTCTGCCGGATGACGGCCTCGATCATGGGCGCGAGTGGCTGGTGCAGCGCATCCTGACCACCCTGCGCTCTCCGGCGGCGCGCGATGCCTTCTCCGGCATTCTGGCGGAGCAGTTGGAGGAGTGGCTGTTCCGTCGCCCCTTGGGACGGCTTTCGGCGCGGGTGCCTGCCGATGTGCGCGAGGAGCTCAACACCGGGCTCTGCCAGCAGCTGGAGGAGCTTCTCAAGAAGGAGGTGCCGCCGCTGGTGGAAACTCTCAACGTGCAGCGCATCGTGGAGGAGAAGGTCAACTCTCTTGATCTGCTCACGGTGGAAGGGCTGCTGATGGGGATCATGAAGGAGCAGTTCAAGTACATCAACCTGTTCGGGGCGCTGCTCGGCTTCTTCATCGGCCTGGTCAACCTGCTGATTCTTGGATTGCGCTGAGGGGGGATTTTTGACAAGGTAGGGATGTGGGCCGTTACTCTGCCGCTCCGTTTGGGGTGAATGTGCAG
>JAXHUR010000016.1:0-50738 GCA_034189505.1 Thermodesulfobacteriota bacterium
TGTCAGGGGGATTAGAGAAAATTATACTTTAGCGGACAACGGACAACGGACAGCGGACAACGGACCACGGACAACGGACAGTTTTTATCCCTTTTTCATCCGCACCGCCCAGAAGGCATCCATCCCATCATGACGGTGGGGGAAGGTCCGCAGCGCACCCTGGGAATCGAACAGGTCATGCCAGTGCTCCGGCAGACTGTCGCGCGGGTCCTGCCGCGCAAATTCCGGGTGGCGGGCCAGAAAGTCGGAGATGACCGCCTCAGTTTCCTCCGGCGTAAAAGTGCACACGGAATAAACCAGGGTACCGCCCGAACGCACCAGCGGCGCGACATGGCGCAGAATCGTCTTCTGCAGCTGCGCCATCTCCCTGATGTCGGCAGCTTTGCGCCGCCAGCGGGTCTCGGGGTTGCGGCGAAGGACGCCGAGGCCGCTGCATGGTGCATCGACCAGAATCCTGTCAAATGATTCCGGAGGCCATTTCGCCGGCGGTCGGCTCAGATCGCAGGGTTCGGCTTCGATCCCCCTGCACCCCAGGCGCACGGCGCCGTCGCGGATAAGCGTCACACGCTGCGGATGCAGATCAAGGGCAGTGATATGTGCGCCGTTGGCAGTCAGGGCTGCAATATGAGTGGTCTTGCCGCCGGGAGCAGCACAGGCGTCGAGAATATGCTCTCCGGGGCGCGGATCCAGCAAATGCGCCATCAACTGGCTGGCCTGATCCTGCACCTGATACCAGCCCTCCCGGTTGCCGGGCAGGCCACTTTTTCCCCGGGCAAGAACCTGGAGAGCCTCCGGCACATAATGTCCTGGGCACCCTTCGCCACCCTGCCGACGCAACTCCGAGAGGTACTCGTCACGGGAGACCTTCAGGGTATTGACCCGCAGCGTCGCAGGAGCCGGATCGAGGAAAGCTGCTGCCAGCGCAACGGCTTCTTCGGCGCCCAATTCGGCGAGCCAGCGTTTGGCAAGCCAGCCGGGGATCGACAGGGTATGTTCAAGGTGCGCCTGCGGGTTCGACGCGGCCGGCCAGGGGATACGCGTCTTTTCGCGATCAAGGGCGCGCAGCACGCCGTTGAGCAGGCCACAGGCGCGCTGCAGCCTCACCTTGCGCGCCAGTTCCACTGTTTCATAGACGGCGGCGCGGGCGGGCACCTTGTCGAGGTGAAGCAGCTGGTGGGCACCGAGCCGCAGCAGACACAGGATGCCGGGCTCGAGCTTGCGCAGCGGCTGACGGCAGAAACGGGACAGAGCGAAATCGATGCGCCCGCGGCGGCGCAGAGCCCCATAAACCAGTTCGGTCAAAAGACCACGGTCGCGGGAGTCGGCTTGCGGCTGCGAGGCCAGAAAACGGTCAAGGGCCAGGTCGGAGAAAGCTCCATCCTCGACCTGGCACAAGATGTCAAAAGCCGCACGGCGCGGGTCGAAAGTCGTCAAGAAATGTCCGTAAAAAGAAAAAGACTAAGAAAGTTTGCAAGCCTGGCTGAGAAAGACAGCGTCAAAAAGAGGTCATGCTCTCCAGCCGGCGTACCCGCTCCTCCACCGGGGGATGGGTGGAGAACAGGTTCTTGAGCCCACCGCCGCGCAGAGGATTGACGATAAACATGTGGGCGGTCGCCTCATTGACTTTCGGCATGGGTGAGCTCTGGTTGGCCGCTTCAAGCTTGCGCAGGGCGCTGGCCAGATAATGGGGGTTGTTGCCGCACAGGCGGGCACCGCCGCGATCGGCTTCGAACTCGCGGGAGCGAGAAATCGCCATCTGCACCAGCATTGCCGCTATCGGGGCGAAGATCGCCATGGCGAACAGGGCGATAGGGTTGTTCCCCTCCTCGTCGCCGCCGCCAAAGATAGCGGCCCACTGCGCCATATGCGCCATCCAGGAAACGGCGCCGGCAATGGTAGCCGCAATCGATCCGATCAGGATGTCGCGATGCTTGACATGGCTCATTTCGTGCGCCATCACGCCCATCAGTTCTTCGCGGGAAAGAGTCTGCATGAGACCCTCGGTCGCCGCGACCACCGCGTGAGAGGGATTGCGCCCGGTGGCGAAGGCGTTGGGCGTGGGCTGCGGCAGGATGTAAACCTTGGGCATCACCAGGTTGTTGCGCTGGCAGATCTCCTGCACCACCTCGTACAGCAGGCCGCTGTTGACCTCTTTGCCCTTATACATCTTGATGACGATCTTGTCGGAAAACCAGTAGCTGCCCAGGTTCATGGCGGCGGCGATGATCAGCGCGAAGAACGCGCCGCCGGAACCACCGACAGCACCGCCGATGCCAACCAGTACCAGGGTCAGAAGAGTCATGAAAAATACGGTACGCAGTGTATTCATTCGGATCACCTTCGTTTTTGTTTATCTTGGGGTTTTGATTTCTAAAGTCTCTTTTTGCAACGGCTCTTCCGGATGCAGCCAGAATAACTTAATCATCATTTTGGACAATTCAAGAGACGACGCATTCATCGATCGCTTCGCACACCTGCTGGAAAACCACGCGCGTGTTGATGCAGGGCCCTTCGGGGCGGTGGTTGAGAATGCCGATGACCGGCAGGGGGTAGGCATCACGAATACCGGCGGTCAGATCGCGCTCACAGGCCACCGCCACAATCAGCTGCGGTTTTTTCTCCACGATAATTTTACGCGCCAGGGTGCCGCCGGTAGCCACCGCGATATCGATTCCCCGTTCGCGGGAAAGATCGAGCAGGCCGCTGATGTCGCACTGCCCGCACTGTCTGCACTTGCTCACATCGCCAGTGATTTTGATGCCGCAGTCAAACAGTTGGATGCAGTGCGGCAGCAGAATCAGGACCTTTGTCATATCAACCCGTATTTTCTTGGCACGCACCAGCTGGTTGTTCAACGCGATGAACGACTGCTGCAGAGCATCGCCGTCCAGGCGCAAAAGGCGTCCCAGACCGATAATGGCGGGGAAAAGATACTTGATGACCAATCCCCGCAGACGTTCGGAGATCAGCAGATCGCGCCCCGTCAATACCGTCAGGACGAGCAGCGCGAGGCCGCCGAATACCACGAAACCGACAGAGGCCAGCACAATCCCCAATATCAGCGGGAGAACCGGATGAAGACTGCTCAGCCCGACACTGGGAACCCACCACAGCAATACGCCCAAAATAAACATCAGGACGCAGGCGCCGGCCAACAGGCCGATGAACAGCCGCTTGCGAGGGCGAAAAGGCGCTTCCGTCCGGGAATTATCCACCACTAAAAAACCTCAGCCGAGTTGCGTTCCCGGTTTCAGATCCGCCCTGCCGCGCAGAAAATCAGCGGCGCTAAGACGTTTCTTCCCGGGAAGCTGAAGTTCGCCGATACTCAGAAAGTCTTCGCCGCAGGCCACTCGGATGCCTGATTGATCCGCAGCCATCACCCGGCCCGGCTCGCCGCAGCCCGCTACCACCTGGGTGCGGGCGACGCGCAGCACCTCACCGTTGAAATAGGTATAAGCCCCGGGCCAGGGATCAAGACCACGCACCCGGTTGTGCAGCATACGCGCATCCTGAGTCCAATCGATAAGTCCATCGCCTTTTTTCAGCATCGGTGCATAGGTGCTCAAGGCATCATCCTGCTTCTGCGGCTGAAGCGTTCCCGCCCGAAGCTGAACAAGGGTTTCCTCGATGGTCTCGCGCCCCAGCAGGGCCAGACGGTCGTGCAGTTCCCCGGCTGTTTCGTCAGGCCCGATCGGAATCGCCTTTTTCACCAGCATATCACCGGTATCGAGCCCTTCGTCCATCAGCATAGTGGTGATCCCCGTTTCGGTATCGCCGTCCATGATCGCCCTGTTGATGGGGGCCGCGCCGCGATGACGCGGCAGCAGGCTGGCGTGCACGTTGATGCAGCCGAAACGCGGGATCTCCAGAACGCTTTTGGGCAGAATCTGCCCGTAGGCTACCACCACAATCAGGTCGGGCGCCAGGGCGCGTAATTCATCAACCACTTCCGGGCGTCTCAACCTGTCGGGCTGAAACACTTTGATGCCATGACGCTCGGCCAGCTCCTTGACCGGCGGCGGGGCTGTTCTTTTGCCTCGCCCTTTAGGCCGGTCAGGCTGGGTATAAACTCCGACCAGATCGAGCCCGGCATCGATCAGACCCTCCAGGGTGGCCAGGGCGAACGCAGGTGTGCCCATAAAAACGGTGCGGATATCCTTGGCGTCGATCACAGCTCCTCCTGCTTCTGCTCCAGAATCTTTTTATACTTCTTTTTAAACAGGTTTTTTTTCAGTGGGGAGAGGTGATCGATGAACAGCACCCCGTCGAGATGGTCGATCTCGTGTTGGAAGGCCACAGCCAGAAGGCCTTCGACGTCCATTTCGACCAGCTGCCCGTCAAGATCGAGGTAGCGAACCTTTGCGCGCGGGCTGCGGGTGACCTTGGCGTAGTAACTCGGCACCGACAGACAGCCCTCCTCCTCGCAGCTTTCTCCCTCAAGAGAAAGGATTTGCGGGTTGACGGCGCAGATCAGGCGCCGTTGATCGTCGTCGCCGGCGCAGTCAAGGACAATGACCCGTTTGAGCACGCCCACCTGGGGCGCGGCCAGACCGACCCCGGGCGCTGCATACATGGTTTCCGCCATGTCATCGGCCAGCGTGCGAATCTCATCGTCGACCTCGGCAATGGATTCGGCCTTCTGCCGCAGCACAGGATCGGGATAATGCAGTATTTTTCGAATAGCCATAATTTAAGGGACTCCCCATGCAAAAAAGGCGAATTGCGGCAAGGGTTGAATCCTCAATGATACGTTCAGCGCAAAAGCCAAGTCAACCCGCATCGCCGCCGAGTCTCGAGGACGGGACTTGCCACCTGCGCGATTCAACGTCGCTCAAGAAGCTCCACCGGCATTGCATCAGGAGCGTACTTTGGGCAGCAGTGCCTCCAGCAGGGTAAAAAGTTCCTGCAGGTCAGCCATGGTCATATCGGCCATGTGTGCGATGCGAAAGGTTTTGTTCTTGATCTTGCCGTAACCGTTGTCGATGGCATAACCCTGCTCCCCGGCAAGCTTCTTGAGCCGCTCCAGGTCGGTGCGCTCATCATTGCAGGCGCAGGTCAGGGTCTGCGATCGCGCCCCTTCGGCAGCGAACAGGGAGAATCCCTGCTGCTGCATCCACTGCCGGGTGGTGTCGGCCATTTGAGCGTGGCGGGCGTAGCGCGCGTCCAGCCCTTCCGCAAACATCTTGTCCAGCTGGTGCGCCATGGCGTAGATGAGGCTGATGCAGGGGGTGCTGGGAGTGTTGTGCTTAAGGTCGTTTTTTTCAAACTCCTCGAAGTCGAAATAATACCCGCGATTGGGCGTGCTGCGGGCCTTTTCGAGAGCGCGGGGCGAAACCGCAAAGACCGCCAACCCCGGCGGCAGGCCAAACGCCTTCTGCACGCCGGCCAGGCAGACATCGGTGCCCAGCGCGGTCAGATCCAGCGGGACGGCCGTCATGGAGGAGACCGTGTCGACGATGAAAGAAACATCCGGGTACTTCTTCATCACCTCGGCGATTTCCGCCAGCGGCGACATGACGCCGGTGGACGTTTCATTGTGCACCAGGGTCATGGCATCGTACTTCCCACCGGCCAGGGCCCGATCGACCATCTCCGCGGTGATCGGCTGCCCCCATTCGGCGCTGAACAGATCCGCCTCGATACCGCAGCGACGGGTGACGTCATGCCATTTGGTACTGAAGGCGCCGTTGCCGAAGCAGGCGCAGCGCTTTTGCACCAGGTTGCGCACCGCGCCCTCCATCACCCCGAAAGCGCTCGAGGTCGAGAGAAACACGGGATCCTCGGTATTGAGCAGGGTCCTCAAACCCCGCGTCACTTTTTCATGCAGCTGAGCATACTCCGCCATCCGGTGCCCGATCATGGGGGCGCACATGGCTTCCATGACATCGGGGGAGACTTCCACCGGGCCGGGAATAAAAAGTTTTTTAGGCATTTGGCGCTCCGTTGTCCGTTGTCCGTTGTCCGTTGTCCGTTGTCCGTTGTCCGTTGTCCGTTGTCCGTTGTCCGTTGTCCGTTGTCCGTTGTCCGGCAAAGAATAATCATTATCGGTTCTTTTGTCGACCGAACCAAGTCAAAATCGCATTGCTGTGGAAGGAGAACGTCGGGAGCCGATTCTGGAGCAATTGACATTGCAGTCCTCGCCCGGCTAGCATGACCCACGCTCCGGCCATTTGTCCGAATTTTAAGCCGAAAGGGTTTCAGTCAATGATCGTCCGGCTGCTTGCACAGCTCTCAATGCTTTGCCTTGCCGCATGTGCCGCCGAGTCAACTACGGTGGAGAAAAAAGCTGGGTTTGTTCTGCGCCCCGACATTCAAGTCATCTATATTGCGCCTTTTCGCACCGTCATGGTCCCCGCCCTGGTCGCCGATGCGCTTTTCGATACTTTTGTCGACGAACTCAACCGGCGTGGCGAGCAGTCGCCAGAAGACAGATACTCCTTCATCATTCTGAAAAAAAAATTGTCCGAGATCGACGGCGAACAGCTTGCACGGCACCACTACCTCACCGGCGAAGTTTACGGATTCCTGGAAGACAGCGGAAGCAACTCCACCACCATCCAGATACAGGCTCGCCTGCAGCTGTTCCAACCCAACAGCGAGGATTCGACCTTGACGATTCACGACAGCGACGAGCTGTACTTCGACCATGACCAGGCTACGCTGCCTGAAAAACGGCAGGAGATCGCCCAACGTGTCGCCCACAGGCTGGCAGCCAGACTGTGGCAGGCGCTGGTGGATCGATAAGAGAGCCTGGACTCCGTTATCATCTACCCCCTCTTCACATTTTTGCCAATTCTCCCCTTGACATTGTTTTCACGCTGATTATATTTAGGCCTGTCGTTAGCACTCGCTCCAGATGAGTGCTAACAAAGCACGACATTCTCACGGGCACCGCCCGCATATCCTTACTCGCAGAAAGGAGAAACACGCATCATGAAGATCAGACCTCTGCAGGACCGTATCATTGTTGAACGGGTCGAGGAAGAAACCACAACGGCTTCCGGAATCATCATCCCCGACACCGCCAAGGAAAAGCCCCAGGAGGGCAAGGTCATCGCCGTGGGCAACGGCAAGAAGACCGAAGAGGGCAAAGTCATCGCTCTCGACGTCAAGGTCGGCGACAAAGTGCTGTTCGGCAAATATGCCGGCACCGAAATCAAAATCGAAGGCAAGGAATATTTGATGATGCGCGAGGACGACATCCTCGGCATCGTTGAGTAATTCACGCGTTTCAAAGCTGGTCGTCAGTCAATCTACACTAAGGAGGACATTTCAATATGGCAGCAAAAGAAATCAAATTCGGGCAGGATGCCCGTGCCCGCATTCTCAAAGGGGTCAACACCCTGGCCAACGCCGTCAAGGTGACCCTCGGCCCTAAAGGGCGCAACGTGGTGATTGAAAAATCCTTCGGCGCCCCCCTGATCACCAAGGACGGCGTGACCGTCGCCAAGGAGATCGAACTGGAAGACAAATTTGAAAACATGGGCGCACAGCTGGTCAAGGAAGTCGCTTCCAAGACTTCAGACGTCGCCGGCGACGGCACCACCACTGCGACCGTGCTGGCCCAGGCCATCTATCGCGAAGGCGTCAAGCTGGTCACCGCCGGCCACAGCCCCATGGAGATCAAGCGCGGCATCGACAAGGCCGTTGAAAGCGCTGTCGACAGCCTCAAGGAGCTTTCCAAGCCGATCAAGGATCATACCGAAATCGCCCAGGTCGGCACCATCTCCGCCAACGGCGACGCCACCATCGGCAACATCCTCGCCGAAGCCATGGAGAAAGTCGGCAAGGAAGGGGTCATCACCGTCGAAGAAGCCAAGTCGATGGAAACCTCTCTCGAAACCGTCGAGGGGATGCAGTTCGACCGAGGCTACCTCAGCCCCTACTTCGTGACCGATGCCGAGCGCATGGAAACGGTGCTCGAAGACGCCCTGATCCTGATCCACGACAAGAAGATCAGCAACATGCGTGACCTGCTGCCGGTCCTCGAGCCGGTCGCCAAGCAGGGCCGCCCCCTGATGATCATCGCCGAGGATGTTGAAGGCGAAGCGCTGGCCACGCTGGTGGTCAACAAGCTGCGCGGCACCATCAACATCGCCGCCGTCAAGGCGCCCGGCTTCGGCGACCGCCGCAAGGCCATGCTCGAAGACATCGCCGTGCTCACCGGCGGCAAGGTCATCAGCGAAGAGATCGGCTTCAAGCTCGAGAACGCGACCATCGACATGCTCGGCACTGCCAAGCGCATCGTCATCGACAAGGACAACACCACCATCATCGACGGTGCCGGCGCCGAAGCCGACATCGAGGCACGCGTCAAGCAGATCCGTGCCCAGATCGAAGAAACCACCAGCGACTACGACCGCGAGAAGCTCCAGGAGCGTCTTGCCAAGCTGGTCGGCGGCGTTGCCGTGGTGAAAGTCGGCGCAGCCACCGAAACTGAAATGAAAGAGAAGAAAGCCCGCGTCGAAGACGCCCTGCACGCCACCCGCGCTGCCGTGGAAGAAGGCATCGTCCCTGGTGGTGGTGTGGCTCTGCTGCGCGCCATTGCCGCTCTCGACAAGGTTGATGCTCAGGGCGAGCAGAAATTCGGCGTTCAGATCGTGCGTCGCGCTCTTGAAGAGCCGCTGCGCCAGATCGCCGGCAACGCCGGCATGGAAGGCTCCATCGTGGTCAACAAGCTCATGGGCGAGACCGGTGCTATCGGTTTCGATGCAGCCAAGGATACTTACACCGACCTGCTCAAAGCAGGCATCATCGACCCCACTAAGGTCACCCGCAGTGCCCTGCAGAACGCAGGCTCCGTGGCCGGCCTGATGCTGACCACCGAAGCCTGCATCGCCGAAGTCCCCCAGGACGATAACAAAGGCGGCATGGGCGGCGGCATGCCGGACATGGGCGGCATGGGAGGAATGGGCGGCATGGGCATGATGTAAGCCCTTCCCCGCTCGATCCTGCCCATACTACCCACAGGCCGTAAAGAAAAGCCCCCGGAGAATACCGGGGGCTTTTTTTGTAACAAACGACTTGTACGAACAGATTATGACTTGTCGTTAATGGTAATGCAGAGACATTCAGCTTCGGCAAAAACAGTCTCGCCCAGGCAGATCCGCCCATGCACCAGTACCTTGCGTCCCTGGGCGGAAACGACGTCGCTCTCCACCGTCACCACCTGCTCAAGCGGCAGCAGGTTGCGGAAGCTGACATTGAGGTTTCCGGTCACGATGGAGTGGCCGGCCGCCCAGGCCGCCAACCCCAGGACTTCGTCCAGCACCGCCGCCATGGCGCCGCCATGGGCGTGCCCCGGCGGGCCTTCCGTTTCGGGTCCGAACCAGATGCGTGCCCGCAGCCGCTGGGCGTCATCTTTGTAATAGCGCACCCGGTAGCGGTTGCCGTCCGGCTCTCCAGATACAAAACGCAGCGAGGCCCCCACTAGAGACTGAGCATCAAAGGGCGTCCAACCCGCCTCGCCGCTCAGATCAACCGGGGGGCAGATCTCAGTATTTTTTTCCTGCTTTTCCACAAAAAGCCTCCTTAAAGGGCCGAAGCACAGCCCTGGAATCTATGGGACCCAAAGCCCAAAGAGTAATCCTAGCGCAGGCACAAAACGCAATCAAGCACGATCTAATCTCCCGCAAAACACAAGTTATTCAATTTTCGCCTAACTGACAAAGTTTGCGGATTTTTTTTATCCTGCAATCCTGAAATATGATTTTTTTTTGCTACCCTTTGTTGTCACAGCATCACGTCTCGACAAAATGATTTTTTGCCGAAAAGGAGACAGACCACATGAATAAAGACGATCCGAAATTCACCACCACAGACGCGGGAGTTCCGGTCTCCAGCGATGAATTTTCCCTGACCGTCGGCCCCGACGGTCCCATTCTGCTGCACGACCACTATCTCATGGAGCAGATGGCCAACTTCAACCGGGAGATGATCCCCGACCGCCAACCCCATGCGAAGGGCTCGGGGGCCTTTGGACACTTCGAGGTCGCTCAGGATGTCAGCGCGTACACCAAAGCGGCGTTGTTTCAACCCGGAACCAAGACCGAGGTGCTGGCCCGCTTTTCCACGGTCGCCGGCGAAAGCGGCAGCCCCGACACCTGGCGGGATGTGCGCGGCTTTGCCCTCAAGTTCTACACCCCCGAGGGCAACTACGACATGGTCGGCAACAACACGCCGGTCTTTTTCGTGCGCGACCCGATGAAATTCCAGAATTTCATCCATTCGCAGAAGCGCCGCGCCGACAGCGGCCTGCGCGATAACGACATGCAGTGGGATTTCTGGACCCTGTCGCCCGAGACCGCCCACCAGGTCACCATCCTGATGAGCGACCGCGGCGTCCCCAAGAGCTATCGCCACATGAACGGCTATACCAGCCACACCTATATGTGGGTCAATGCCAAGGGCGAACGCTTCTGGGTCAAATACCACTTCAAGACCGACCAGGGGATCGAAAATCTCACCCAGGAAGAGGCCGACCGCATCGCCGGCGAAGACGCCGACTACCATCGCCGCGACCTGTTCAACGCGATCAACAAAGGCGATTACCCGAGTTGGACTCTCAAGGTGCAGATCATGCCCTTCGAGGAGGCGGCCAACTATCGCTTCAATCCCTTCGACCTGACCAAGGTCTGGCCGCACGAGGATTATCCCCTGCACGAGGTCGGCCGCCTGACGTTGAATCGCAACCCGAGCGACTTCCACACCGAGATCGAACAGGCGGCTTTCGAGCCGAACAACTTCGTTCCCGGCATCGGCCCGAGTCCGGACAGGATGCTGCTTGCGCGCCTGATCTCCTATGCTGACGCCCATCGCGCACGCCTGGGCGTCAACTACAGGCAGATTCCGGTCAACCGGCCGAAATGTCCGGTGCACAGCTACAGCAAAGGCGGCGCGATGCGGATGGATAACGTCTCGGATCCGGTATACGCCCCGAACTCCAAGGGCGGCCCGCAAGCCGACCCGGAGCGTTACCCCGAATCTGCTGTCTGGAGCGCCAGCGGGGAGTTCATGCGCACGGCCTACACCCTGCGCAAGGATGACGACGACTTCAGCCAGCCCGGCGCCCTGGTGCGCAAAGTCATGAACGACACCCAGCGCGACCGGCTGGTGTCCAACGTGGTCGGCCATCTCAAAGGCGGCGTCTCCGAACCGGTTCTGAAGCGTGCCCTCGAATACTGGAGCAATATCGACAAGGAGGTCGGCAGCCGCATCGCCAAGGGAGTCAAGGGGAACTGACCCTGCCCCGGATTATCGCTTACTGCACTTCGAAGAGAGCGGCCTGCTGTGCCGCTCTCTTTTTTTTTTGGGAGGAGCTTTGGCTATTGAACGAACAGCGAGAAAGCCAAAAATTTTTCCAATGCCGCGAAAAAAAGCACTCATCTTCTCTGCTGCCCAAAATAGCAGCGCATTTTTTTATTCAGCCTCACACGAGCCTGCACCCCAAAGCCTCTTCAGCTTGGCATGCACCCTGCTAAAGCCAACAGTGAACCCCTTTTTCGTCCCTAACTTCTGAACTCCATACGAACAATGACATCGCCGGGAGCGACTGGACCGGGACAGCGTTGAAAACCAATGGATACTTACACGATCAATCGCTGCAACCTGCCGGGCTGGGTTATTGCCTCAAGGCATTTCAATGACAATCCGCGGCGAATCGTCATTCAAGGTGCTCGCGCGGACAATGAGCGGCTGTTCCAACATCTGGCAAAGTTGAGCACCCCGGAAGAACGCGGCCACTATTTTCACGACTATATGGACGTTAAATTTCAACTCCACCAGTGGCAGCGGGAAGAGTCCAGAAGCAGTCGCAAAAGTCTGAAGAACAGCTACCTGCGTTTTCTGCGTGGCTGGTTGTTCGACAGCAACAGCCCGGAGGGCGCCGTTCTTAAAAGCTGGGTTGAATCGCGGTTCGGGCTGCCGCCGACATTCCATCACATCCCCATCGACGGTCCCGAGAGCGAATCGTATCTGCGCTACGCCCATGACCGCATGAAGGGCTCCACGCGAACCAGCGCCATCTACCTGCAATGCGACCTTCTGTACGAATTTATCCAGTACGAGCTAAGCCTGCGGCATTCCGACGCCAAGCATCTTACCCTGTATCGCGGCATCTACGATTTCTGCGAACAGCAGGTTCTGCAACGCCGAGACCGCAGGCGATATGTACTGCAACTGAACAACCTCAACTCCTTTACCGCTGACTTCGAACGGGCCTGGGAGTTCGGCAACCGGGTGCTCAAGACAGAGGTTCCGCTGGTCAAGATTCTGTTCGGTTCCGGACTGCTGCCCAAAGCCCTGCTCCAGGGTGAGGATGAACTGCTTGTCATCGGCGGCGAATATGAAGTCGAGGTGCTGACCGGTGGATGAGGACATTCTTCAACGCAGCCGTGCCGCATTTCTCGGCCTTGCTCTTGGCGACGCACTCGGTGCCACGACTGAATTCATGACTCCGGCTGAAATCAGGAAACAGTACGGCATCCATGACAAGATCTGCGGCGGAGGCTGGCTGGGGATCAAGCCGGGGCGCGTGACGGACGACACCGAAATGTCACTGGCCATCGCCCGGGCTCTCGATGAGAGCGGCGGCTGGTGCCTGCGGGCTGTTGCCGAAAATTTCCTCGCCTGGATGCGCGGCCGCCCCATCGACATCGGCTCAACGGTGCGCAAGGGAATCGTTCACTTTCTCCACAAAGCTGAGCTGAAGGTGCCACCCAACGACTGGGATGCAGGCAACGGCGCGCTGATGCGGATGATGCCGGTCTGTCTCTATACCCTCGGCGACAAGGGCATGTTCGAACGCTGCACCCTGGAGCAGGCGCATCTGACCCACAACCATCCCCTGTCGGATGCGGCCTGTCTCTGTGTCGGCGAGATGGTGCAGGCGACGCTGCTCGGTGCGGACCGTTTTCAGCTGCACGCCCTGACACGCGAGTTGACCTCCAATTACCCCACCTTTCAATTCAACAAATATCGCGGCCGGGCATCGGGCTATGTCGTCGAGACCGTACAGACCGTCTTTCACTATTTTTTCACGACGGGGACGTTTGAGGAGTGTTTGACCGGTGTCGTCAACCAGGGTGGCGATGCCGATACCACCGGTGCCGTTGCCGGTATGCTGGCCGGTGCTTTCTACGGTCTGGACGCTCTGCCGAAGCGCTGGCTGCGCCGGTTGGACAAAGAAGTTTACCGAGAGATCGAACGACTTGTCCCGCGTCTGCTGGAACTCTCCCCGCAGGACAGCAAAAAGTCCATCGCCCTGAAATAAAAACGCACGACCCCAAAAAGGAGCCTGGTCATGTCTGAAACAATCATCCCCTTAAACGAAGCCGCTGATCGCATGCAAAGCACCCCTGTAAATGTATTGATGCACATCAAGCGCGGCCTTCTCCGCGGTCAGGAAATCAACGGCAGCTGGTTCGTCGACGTATCCTCACTGGATAAGTACCTTCTTCTGCGGCCGGAAGACGGCGTGAAAAGCGAGGTCTGCCAAAGCCGCTGCGACCACAAATGTTCGAGCTGCGGGTGACAGGCGATGAAAATTCAAATCAATCCTTCCGATCTCTATTTCCGTTATCCACGTAAAAAAGATTGCCGCGACCTGCCGAAATTTTGCGGCAAACCGGATCCGGCCCCCTTCGATCGCTATGATTTATACGAAGTTGTGCCGATGTTCGAAGCCGTGATGAATGAGGTCGACAGCCGTGAGCAGGAGGTTCTGCAACGCGCTGAAGAACTTCTCGGTCAATTGCCGTCGTTTATCAACACCCGTGAAATGGTTTTTGACGCCCTGGTGGAAGGAATAAGAGACTTTGCCGAAGGGCGTCGAAACCGTTCCTGATGCCCGGTCTTTGTCCAGCCCTGCATAAAAAGTGTGCAATCAACGACCCTCATAAGCGTCGTTGATTCTCTGCGAATCAGTTGTTATACCTGCGAAATCAAGGACTTGAGCTATTTATACTTTTTCTGGCACAGACCCTGCTTAAGTCACCTCATCACAGGAAAACAAGCTTACGACGTCGTAAGCAGTTTTCCCAAACGGCAGCGAAGCCCAAAAGAAACGACTGAAGGTCGGAGATTCTTTTGGGCTTTTTTTGTTGAGCAAGGCTGCTGCCGTTAAATACATTCTTATGAAAGACTAAGACAAAACGGCGCCACGGAGGAGCCGTTTCGGGCAATGGAGCCCGGCCTGATTCAAACGCATTCAGGCCGGGTTCCATTTTTTTTACGACATGAGCGGCGGTCGGTCCGGACACATCAACGGGGATGCCGCCCCGGACGACGGCTGACGCTCAGACCGAAAATCAAACCAGCAGAAGAAAGGAAAGAACCATGGCCGAGAAAAAAATGCGTCAGATTGCAATCTACGGTAAAGGCGGCATCGGCAAATCCACCACGACTCAGAATACCGTTGCGGGGCTGGCAGCCCTCGGCAAGAAGGTGATGATCATCGGATGCGACCCCAAGGCCGACTCGACCCGCCTGATTCTCCATGCCAAGGCGCAGGAGACTGTCATGGACAAAGTGCGTGAATTGGGCACCGTCGAGGATCTGGAGCTGGAAGACGTTCTCAAGTGGGGCTACGGCGACGTCAAGTGCGTCGAGTCGGGCGGCCCCGAGCCCGGCGTGGGCTGCGCCGGCCGCGGCGTCATCACCGCCATCAACTTTCTCGAAGAAGAAGGCGCCTACACCGACGACCTCGACTTCGTCTTCTATGACGTCCTCGGCGACGTCGTCTGCGGTGGCTTCGCCATGCCGATCCGCGAGAACAAGGCCCAGGAAATCTACATCGTCGTCTCCGGCGAAATGATGGCGATGTACGCCGCCAACAACATCTGCAAGGGGATCGTCAAGTACGCAGCAAGCGGCAGCGTGCGGCTCGCCGGACTGATCTGCAACAGCCGCAACACCGACCGCGAGGCCGACCTGATCGAGGCGCTGGCCGCCAAGCTCGGCACCCAGATGATCCACTTCGTCCCCCGCGACAACCAGGTCCAGCGCGCCGAGCTGCGCCGCATGACCGTCATCGAGTACTCCCCCGAGCACAAGCAGGCCGAGGAGTACCGGGAGCTCGCCCGCAAGATCTCCGAGAACAAGATGTTCGTCGTCCCCACCCCGCTGGAGATGGAAGAACTCGAGGAGCTGCTGATGGAGTTCGGCATCATGGAGGCCGAGGACGAGACCATCGTCGGCAAGGCGGAGAACGCCTGAATCGGCGTAAAAATCTCATAGGACCTTTCAAGGAGATTGTCAATGACCATAAAAACAGAGCGAAAGCCGATCCCGGGCGTTAGCAAAGAGAAGACCGAGAAGCTGATCGAAGAGACCCTGGCGGCGATGCCGGCCAAGGCGAAAAAGAAGCGCGCGCCCCATCTCGGCGCCAACGAGCCGACAGCCTCCACCTGCGCGGTCAAGTCGAACAAGAAGATCGTCCCCGGCGTCATGAGCCAGCGCGGCTGCGCCTACGCCGGCGCCAAGGGGGTGGTCTGGGGCCCGATCCGCGACATGATCCACGTCTCCCACGGCCCGATCGGCTGCGGCGTCTACAGCTGGGGGACCCGGCGCAACCTGATGCAGGGGATTCCCGGCGTCACCTCCTTCCCGATGGACTTCACCTCCGACTTTCAGGAGCGGGACATCGTCTACGGCGGCGACAAGAAGCTGGAGAAGCTGCTCAACGAGGCCAACGAGCTCTTCCCCCTCAACAAGGGACTCTCGATCCTCTCCGAGTGCCCGGTCGGCCTGATCGGCGATGACATCAACGCCGTCGCCAAAAAGATGGAAAAGGAACTCGACAAGCTGATCGTTCCCTGTAACTGCGAAGGATTCCGCGGCGTCTCCCAGTCTCTCGGTCACCACATCTCCAACGACTCGATCCGCGACTACATCATCGGCAAGTTCGAGTTTCCCGAGCCGGCCGGCCCCTACGATGTCGCCCTGATTGGCGACTACAACATCGGCGGCGACGTCTGGGCCGCGAAACCGATCCTCGAAGAGATCGGTCTCAACGTCAAGTCGGTCTGGACCGGCGACGGCGAGGTCGAGAAGATCGGCGCCACCCATTCGGTGAAACTCAACCTGATCCACTGCTACCGCTCGATGAACTACATGTGCAAGGTGATGGAAGAGAAGTGGAACATTCCCTGGCTCGAGTACAACTTCTTCGGCCCGACCAAGATCGAGGCTTCCTTACGCGCCATCGCCGAGCGTTTTGACGACACCATCAAGGAGAACGTCGAGAAGGTGATCCAGAAGTACAAGCCGGTCATGCAGGCGGTGGTCGACGAGTACAAACCGCGTCTGGAAGGCAAAACCGCCATGCTCTTCGTCGGCGGCCTGCGGCCACGCCATACCATCGGCGCCTACGAGGACCTCGGCATCCAGATCTCCGGTGCCGGTTACGAGTTCGCCCACCAGGACGACTATGACCGTACCTCACCGGAGATGGCCAAGGGCACGCTGATCTACGACGACGTCTCCGAATTCGAGCTGGAGAAGTTTGTCGAGGAATTCAAGCCTGACCTGGTCGGCAGCGGCATCAAGGAGAAGTATGTTTTCCAGAAGGCGGGCATTCCCTTCCGTCAGATGCACAGCTGGGACTACTCGGGCCCCTATCATGGCTACGAGGGATTCAAAATCTTCGCCCGTGATATCGACATGGCGATCAACAGCCCAACCTGGGGGCTGGTGAAGTCACCCTTTTAGGTGGAGGTCTTGCCGGGGCACATCGCTGCCCCCGGCAAGACCTCCTCAACAGGAGATTTGAGACATGAGCGCTGAAAACGCCGTAAAAATAGTCGCTGAAACACCCCCCGAAGAAATAGAACGGGTCAAAAACTGGATCAACACCAAAGAATACAAGGAAAAGAATTTTGCCCGCGAATCCCTGGTCGTTAATCCGGCCCACGCCTGTCAGCCCCTTGGGGCGCAGATGGTGGCCCACGGCTTCGAAGGCAGTCTGCCTTTCGTGCATGGCTCCCAGGGCTGCGCCTCCTATTTCCGCAGCACCTTCAGCCGTCATTTCCGTGAGCCGTCGGCGGCCACCTGCGATGCCATGACCGAGGACGGCGCGGTGTTCGGCGGCCAGAACAACATGTTCGAAGGGCTGGAGAACGCCTACGCCCTCTACCAACCCAGGATCATGCCGGTTTATACCACCTGCATGCCCGAGGTCATTGGCGACGACCTGACCTCCTACATCAACAACGCCAAGCAGAAGGAACTGATTCCGGAGGATCTTCCGGTTCCCTACGCCAACACTCCGAGCTTCAACGGTACCCACATCCAGGGCTACGACGCGATGCTCAAGAGCATCCTGCAGACCCTGACGACGGAGCGCAAGGTGGAAGGAAAATGCACCGGCAAGCTCAACCTGATCCCCGGTTTCGACGGCAACATCGGCAACCTGCGGGAGTACAAGCGGATTCTCGAGTTGTTCGGGATTCCCTACACCATGCTGGCCGACGTCTCCGAGGTCTTTGACTCGGGGTGCGACGGCAACTACCAGCTCTATCCCGGGGGCACGCCGCTGGAGGAAGCCGCCGAGTCGGTCAACGGCAAGGCGACTCTGTCCCTGCAGAAATATTCCACCCTGCAGACCATGAAGTGGATCGACCAGGAGTACAGCGGCGAGAAGCTGGTGATGCCGATGCCTTTCGGCGTCGGAAAAACCGACGAACTGCTGCTGAAGCTCTCGAAAATATTCGAAAAACCGGTTCCGGAAGAACTCAAGGCTGAGCGGGCTCGGGCCGTCGACGCCATGACCGACGCCCACCAGTATCTTCACGGCAAGAAGTTCGCCGTGTTCGGCGACCCGGACTACATCCTTGGCATCGTCTCCTTCCTGCTCGAGATGGGCGCGATCCCCTATCACGTCCTCTGTTCACGCAGCACAAAAAAGTTCGAAAAGGAGGTCATCGCCCTGCTGGAGTCCTCGCCTTTCGGTGCCCAAGGGTCAGTCTATATCAACAAGGACCTCTGGCATCTGCGCAGTCTGCTGATGACCGATCCGGTCGACGGTATGATCGGCGACACCCACGGCAAGTGGGCGGCACGCGACGCCGGGATCCCCCTTTTCCGCATCGGCTTTCCGATTATCGACCGGGTCAACCTCCATCGGTCACCGGTGATCGGCTACCAGGGGGCGGTCAACATGCTGACCATGATCGCCAACAAGTTCCTCGACATCGTGGATGAAACTTGTGAGGACCAGTGGTTTGAAATGATGAGATAATCTTCATTCCAAGGATCAATCATGAAAATCGCATTCGCCAGTACCGACCAGATTCATGTGGATGAGCACTTTGGGCGGACCGAGAAATTTTATGTCTGGACGGTCGGCCCCGAAGAGGCGAAATTTTCCGGAGTCATTGAAATAAAAGATGAGACAGGGGATACCGCCGATCGCATCGAAGCGCGCAGTGCGGCGCTCGCCGACTGCGCCCTGGTCTATGTCGGCCAGATCGGCGGACCTGCAGCAGCGAGACTTGCAGCCAAGAAAATTCAACCTCTGAAAAGCAAAACCCACGAACCGATTCAGGAGGTCATCTCCAAACTGCAGGATGTCCTTAAAGGGTCCCCGCCCCCCTGGCTGCGTAGATCAATGTTGAAGACTTGAAGAATGCCGGGCTGGATCAGTTGGATGGAAAAAACCATATCAATCATTTCATGTATGAAGGAGATAGAACAATGAATTTCGTCACTGGACTCACCAAGGGCGGCGACACATGGACGCCGACTTTTATCGAAGCGATCGATGCGGAAAAGTGCATCGGCTGCGGACGCTGCTTCAAATCCTGCTCACGTAAGGTTCTCGGCCCCGAAGACCTGATCGATGAGGAATCGGAGTCGACCCGCATGGTCATGACCATTGTCAACGGCGCCAACTGCATCGGCTGTGTCGGCTGCGGCGTAGCCTGCCCCAAAAAATGTTTCGATTTTGCACCGATGACAGTTTAAGGAGCCGATCATGCTTATCGCTGTAACATCAAAAAGCGGCAACGAGGTTGATCAGCACTTCGGCCATGCCGAACGGTTTCTGATCTATGATTATGACGGCGGCAACCCAGAGCCTCTACGGGAAGTCAAGGTTGAAAAATACTGCTCGTTCGATTCGGACCACCCCTTTCGGCATCGGCAGTTTGATGCCATCGTGATGGCGCTGAAAGACTGTCACGCCGTGGTGACGGTCATGATCGGCGAGCTGCCGAAGCAGGAACTGCAGAAAGTCGGCATTACGCCGATCGTTTCTTCCGGTCCGATCTCGGCGGCTTTAAAAAAAGCTCACGACCAGCTCTGCGGTGGCGACTGCGGTGGAGTTCAACGCCGGGATGGCAGCTGCCGAATGCGACAATAAGTGCTCAAAGAATAAGCAAGTTCAAAAACGGCGACTGGACAACCCCTTGATTTTAAAACATCTCTGAATTGGCACGTCCCGTGCTATTACAAAACCCAAAATCAAAAGATCGGGAAACGACGAAGTCTCCCGCCGCATTCAGGTTTAACCAAAGCAAAGGCGCTTTCGAGAAAAATTCGAAAGCGCCTTTGTACTTGATGAGGAGACTGAAAAATGGCTGTTGGATGTCCGATGATGAAGGTGAAGCAGCAGACCGATCACCCCTGTTTCGGCGGCGACCATGCTAAGGCGGGCCGTCTGCACTTGCCGGTGGCGCCGGGCTGCAACATCAAGTGCGGCTTCTGTGAACGCAGATTCGACTGCGCCAACGAGAGCCGCCCCGGTGTCGCCAGCCACGTGCTGACCCCAGATCAGGCGGTCGAACGCGTGGCACGGGTCAAGCACCACATGGACGCCCGGGGCGGGGCGCGGCTGAAAGTGGTCGGCATTGCCGGCCCCGGCGACCCCCTCGCCAACCCCAAAACCTTTGAAACCCTGCAGCGGGTGCAGGCCCGGTTCCCCGAAATGACTCTGTGTCTCTCCACCAATGGTCTGTATCTGCCGGAAAAACTCGACGAGATTCTCGCCGTCGGAGTGCGCAGCCTCACCATCACCATCAACGCCCTCTCGCCCGCGGCAGGCGCACAGGTCTACGAGTGGATCAATCTCTGCGGAAACCGCATCCGTGGCGAGGCGGCGGCGAAAATCCTGCTGGCACAGCAACTCAGGGGCCTTGAGTTGGCGGCTGCCGCCGGAATGATGGTCAAGATCAACCATGTGTACATCCCCGGAGTCAATGACCATGAAAGCCTCGATCTGGCAGTCAAAGCCCGTGAACTCGGAGCGCAGATGATGAACATCATGCCGGTCATTCCCCTTGGCAGATTCCGGGACCTGGATCCGCCTTCGGCGGCAACCATGGAGTTGGTGCGCAATCAGGCCGAGCTGGTTCTGTCGCAGGCGCGGCATTGCAAGCAGTGCCGCGCCGATGCGGCCGGAGTGGTGGGCAAAGACATCGATTTGGAAACACTGGAAAACCGCTGTGCATCTTGATGTTGAACTGCATAAATCTTTTGGCCGATTCGATTTTGCCACCGGCTTCCAGATCGAAGGAAGCCGCATCGGTATTTTCGGTCCTTCGGGCAGCGGCAAATCAACCCTCGGCAACCTGCTGGCCGGCTTGCTGCCGCCGGACGCAGGCCGGGTCTGCCTCAACGAGCACTGCCTGTTCGACAGCAGCACAGGGGTTAATCTGGCTCCGGAAAAACGTCGAGTCGCTGTCGTTTTTCAACATGCGCACCTGTTTCCACACCTCAGCGTGCGCAACAACCTCTTGTACGGCTACCGGCGCATCGCGGCACGACGGCGCAAACTCGACATTGAAGAGGTCGCTGAAGCGCTCACGCTCGGGCATCTGCTCAAACGCCGCATCGGCGGCCTCTCCGGTGGCGAAAAACAGAGGGTCGCATTAGGACGAGCCCTTCTGGCCTGCCCCGACCTGCTGATCCTCGATGAGCCTTTGAGCGCTCTCGACAAGGGGCTCAAGGACCAGATCATCCCCTATCTGCGCAAGACACTGCGGAGGTTCGCCATCCCGTATCTGTACATCTCCCATTCTCTGGGCGAAATGCGGCTTTTGACGGACCAGGTGCTGCATTTTTCCGCCGGACGTCTGCAGGAGGTCACCGATGCGGAAACCCTGGCGCGCCGCCGGATATCCGACAACGGCACAGGCTATCTCAATCACCTGCATTTGAGCGATCCGCGCGAAGTCGGCAGCATGCTTGCCTATCGCTGGGGGAGCAACGAGTTGTTTCTGATCGATCATGGCCAACCCAGGAACGGTTTGTTTGCATTGGCAAGCAAGGAGGTATTGCTGTTCAAGAAACATCCCCAGGCCTTGTCGGCGCGCAACCTGCTTTGCTCCTCGATCCTGGCAATGACACCGCGGGGAGGATCGGTCGAAGTCAGGCTGCAGTGCTGCGAAGAGGAACTGACTGCCCAGGTGGTGCGGGAAGCCGCCCTCGAATTGGGTCTGGAAGTCGGCATGCCGATCTATGCCGCCATCAAAGCGTCGGCCTTCCGGTGGATGGCCTGAACCTTTACCGATGGAGAAAAAAATGAAATACATCGGAGTGTTTTTATTGTGCGGGCTCCTCTTGTGGACCACCCCCGCCGCTGCGGCGCAGCTCAGCCTGTCCGTGGCCGCCAGTTTGACCGATGCGGTCGGAGAGTTGATTGAAATTTACCACCAGGACCACCCGGAGTTGGAATTCCTGCCCAGTTTCGCTTCATCCGGCGCCCTGGCAAGGCAGATCGTCGCCGGAGCGCCGGCCGATCTTTTCATTTCCGCCAATCCTCAATGGATGGATTACCTTGAAGAGCAGAACCTGATTGCGGAAAAAACCCGGCAGGCCCTGGTTGAAAACCGTCTGGTTTTCGTGGGAATTCCAGAGCATCCCGTCGAATCGCTGCCAGACATCGCGCAGTTGTCGCGCATCGCCATCTGTACACCCAGTGCCTCTCCCGCAGGCAAATATGCCGAGGCAGCTTTAATCTCCGCAGGTCTTCATGCACAACTGACTGGCGAGCGCCGTTTGATTACAGCCAAGGATGTCCGACAGGCCCTGCTTTATGCCGAACGCGGCGAGGTCGACGGCGCCTTTATCTATCAAACCGATGCGCTTGCGGCACGACAGGCAGAAATTCTTTTTACCGTGCCGCAGGAACTTTACCCGCAGATCATCTACCCGGCGGCCTTGACCGGAACGGGAGCTGAAAAGCAGGCGGTCAAAGCCTTTTTCGCCTTTCTGTTCAGCACCGAGGCACAGGGAGTATTGCACAGATACGGATTTCTACTGCCGGGACAGGATAGCGATGCTGAACCTCTCACCCAATGATTTTCAGGCTCTCTGGCTGTCGGCCAAGGTGGCGACGACCGCAACCCTGGTCGCCCTGCCGGCAGGCTTCTCCCTGGCGTGGGTGCTGGTATTCGGCCGCATGCGCGGCAAGGCGCTGCTCGACGGTTTGATCAACCTGCCGCTGGTGCTGCCACCGGTGGTGGTCGGATACCTGCTTCTGCTCCTGCTGGGACGCCAGGGGCCTCTGGGTCAGATTCTAAATTCTCTCGGCGTGCAGGTGATCTTCACCTGGAAGGGGGCGGTTCTGGCCTGCGCAGTCATTGGTCTGCCGCTTATGGTCCGCGCGATTCGGTTAGGGATGGAGCAGATCGATCCCAAGCTGCTTCATGCTTCGCGGACTCTGGGGGCGGGACGGCTCGACACCCTGCGGTCTGTGATCCTGCCCTTGTCGCTGCCCGCAATCATTGCCGGCGGCACCCTGTGTTTCGCTCGCAGCCTCGGCGAGTTCGGCGCCACCATCATCCTCGCCGGCAACATCCCCGGCGTCACCCAGACCATCCCGCTGGCCATCTACGACTATTCGAACACCCCCGGTGGCGAGGCAGGAGCGCTGGCACTCTGCCTCATCTCCATCGCCCTGTCCTATGCCATTCTTCTGTTCAGCGAACTGGTGCTGCGTAAATTGCGGCACACAGGCTGAAGACGGCTATTCACGAACATCTGAAGTTGTTTCACTGGACAAGGTCGCCGCATTGGCGCACTCAAACAGAAAGTAGGCCCCACCCTCATAAAGAACGTCGTTCTTCAGGGCATTTCCGACCTGCTCCCAATTCGGGAATCCGCGCACCACCAACTCCTTGCCCAGGCGGTGCGCCAGCGCCTCGCAATGACCGTTGCCGACGATCAGGTCATATTCTGAAGCGTGAATCTCGGCATCTTCCAGGTCGCCGACCATCACCTGTGCTGCGTCGATTTTCTCCAGCTGCGGTGACGCAACGGGCGAAATCGCCAGAGTCACCCTGCCGCCGGCTTCATGAAGGGATCGGCAGATACCGGCCAGATGATCCGGTTCGGCGACAGCCAGAATACGTGTTTGCCCGAGGGCGAAATGCGTATCGAGCAATGCGTCCTGCAATCGTTTACGCCAACGGACGATATGCGCCCGCGGCTTTTCGCCACCACAATCCTCCATCAGGAGTTCAATCAGGTCGTCGCTGGCCTCCAGCCCGCAGAGGTGGGGGAAATGCCGGTGGCGCATGGCGGGATTTTTTTTCTGCAGGGCGGCAGCGCACTTTTTCATGGAATCACCGATGGACAGTACCAACGCGGCATCCGCCAGCGAGTTGATTTCTGCCACTGAGATCCCGCCACGGGAAAGAAGGTGCTGCTTTTCCCCGAGATGGCCGTCCAATGAGGTGGACAGATCGGGCAGAGCCAAAACCTCGAACCCGAACGCGGCGACCAGATCCTTGATTTTTTCCACCTCGATCGGCTGAAGGCCGACATGGGGCAAAATGACGATCTTGGCGGGATCAACGACAGCGGAGGGAGTCACCAGTTGCTCGATCATTGCTCTGCAGGCCAGGGTCCAGCCGCTTTCCAGCCCCCCTTCATAGTCGGGGGTGTTGACGGCAACCATGGGAAAGTCGACTTTGGCGGCAATGCCTCGGATGTCATCACCTTTGGTTTCCGGCAGGCCGGTGGTGTGCAGTCCGATGAGCTGCGGGGTGACTTTTTTACAGATATTCTTCACCGATTCGACAATACTGTAGTCGCCGCCGTCGAGCACCGCAAGGGCATCGGTCACGGCGGTCGTCTGAATGGCGATGGGTTCGCAGAAATGCCGGGTAAAAAACACCTTGGTGAGGCTGGCGCAACCCTGCGCGCCATGCATCAACGGCATGCACCCGTCGACCCCGAGAAAGGCCAGAACCGCACCCATGGGTTGACTTAATTTTACCGGATTGACCTGCAGAGGCTTGTTGCTTCTATGGATTACTTTTCCCATGGCGCCCTCCGTGCGACCAGTTTGAAAACAGGATTTTCCAAGGCGTTTTTGAGATCTTCGGCCAGATGAAGCAATCCCTCGTAGCCGCCGTAGCTCTTTTTCTTTTCCTGATTGACGTCGGCGAACGCAATTCCCTTCTTGATCGCGGTATACAGGGAGCGCCCCCCGGCAAGCAGCAGGTGCGCTCCATGCTCGTCGATCAACCCGGCCTGTTCGGCGCCGGGATTCATCATCAGCACGCCCTTGTCTCCCAGATATTCGGCAGCCTTGGCCCGATCATCCTCGGTGGCTTTTTTCACCGCCGTAGCGACCACTTCAATTCCGAGATCCTGCAACGCCGCGGCAATCGACCAGCATTTGTTGCCTCCGGTGTTGAGGACCGCTTTTTTGCCGGCAAACAACTCTCGATAGGGATTGAGACGTTCCGTCAGACGAGCTTCTTCACGGGCGACAAGCGACCGGGTCCTCGCCGTCAGATCCGCATCGCCCAGCGCCTCTGCTATAGCCAGAAGCCCCCTGCTGGTATTGCGCATGCCATAAAAAGACAGCGATATCCAGGGGATGCCGTATTTCTGCTGCATTTGGCGGGTCAGTGAAACCAGGGATTTTGCACAAACAATGACATTGAGCCTCGCGCGGTGGGCGGTGCGGATGTCGGCGATGCGCCCGTCGCCGCTCAGGGTCGACAGAATGCGGATGCCGAGTTCTTCAAGCAGGTGTGTATACTGCCACATATCGCCGGTGACGTTGTATTCGCCGATCAGGTTGATGTCGAAGGGCGTTGTCGTTTCCGGCTCCCGAGTGCCGACCAGGTGCCGCAGCACCGCTTCACCGCCGATCCTGCTGCCGAGGTTTTTACTGCCGACGAATCCGGGCGCATGCACCGGAATCATGGGTACACCATGCTTTTCGGACGCTTTTTTGCAGATCAGGTCGAGATCCTCGCCGATCAGGGCGGTCACGCAGGTCGAATAAACGAAGATCGCCTGCGGCGCATAGTGCGCCATGATGTAATCAATGGCCTCCGCCAGCTTTTTTTCACCGCTGAAGACCACATCGTTTAAGCCGACGTCGGTGCAGAATCCCATTTGCGTCAGATCGCGACCCGGCCAACTCGTTCGCACGGCGCGGGTTTCCCAACTGGTTCCGAGACAGGTGATGGGCCCGTGCACCAGATGGGCGGCGTCGGCGTAGGGAAAGAGTGAAATCTGCGCGCCCTCAAAGGCACAGCCGCCGGTGGTCGCACCAGGAGTCGGTGCGTTGCAGGCGATCTTCCTGCTTTTGTTGTGGGCGCAGGCACTTTCGTCGAGCAGGTCTTTGATCACAGGTTTGCGGGACACGGCGGCTCCTTCTGCGGCAGGTCGCAACGGCTTATTGAACCGAAACGTTTATCTGAGCAACTGTTCAGCACGGGAGTTACGCCCCCGCGAGGTGAATAGTTACAATCTGTCTGATTTTTAGATGATCCGTCGCGTCATTGGGAAGGATTTGTCATGCTGCGGCGTCGCAGCAATGATTTATTAAAAGCAAGAGTCTTGCCAGTATAAGCAAGACGCCGCTCCAGGCATGGGCGGGTTTTTCCAGCCGTTTCTATCTGGCTATAAGGCAGGCAGTCCATTGCTGAAAATGCTCTTTTTTTGTGCATAGGCGTTGCAGTGCGGATCGCTTCTTCCCTGCCGAATCCGCATCGGCAGACAACCTCAGCGCGGGCATACATTTTGCTCAGCTGAAAGGTCAACGTAACGGTTCCGACAAGCATGTCTGCTGAACACGTGACTCGTAAACCATCCCCGGCAGTGTCGCCGGATTTCGGCAATGATGCCCTGAACGCCTCCATGCGCGCTCAGGGCATTTTGCGTTAGGAGCTGACATGAATCTTTCAGCGGAAAATATCGTGATCGACGACACCACTCTGCGCGATGGCGAGCAAACAGCCGGGGTTGTCTTCTCGCATAACGAGAAACTTAACATCGCACGCTTTCTCGACGAGATCGGAGTCGGAGAAATAGAGTGCGGCATCCCGGCCATGGGCAAACAGGAACAGGCAACGATTCGTGCCATGGTCGCGATGGGATTGCACGCGCGTCTGATCACCTGGAATCGCGCACTGCCCTCCGACATTCAGGCCTCCCTGGAGACAGGAGTCCATGCCGTCAACATCTCTGTGTCGGTATCCGACCTCCATATCGGCATGAAACTGAAAAAAAGCCGCGACTGGGTCAAGGAACAGCTCAAAACCGCTCTTGGGTTCGCCAAGAAACACGATCTCTACGTTTCGGTCGGGGCGGAGGACGCAGGTCGGGCCGACCTCGAGTTTCTGGTGGAGCTGATCAGAATCGCCGAGGTCGAAGGCGCCGACCGCTTCCGTTACTGCGATACCCTCGGACTGCTCGACCCTTTTGGTATCTACAGCAAAATTTCCTACCTGAAAGAGCGAACGCGTCTTGATCTGGAAGTCCACACCCACAACGATCTGGGAATGGCCACAGCCAATACCCTCGCCGGCATCCGCGCCGGGGCCCGGTTCGTCAACACCACGGTCAACGGCCTCGGCGAGCGGGCCGGCAACGCCGCCTTTGAAGAGGTGGTCATGGCCCTCAAACATGGCTGCGGCATCGAGCTGCCCATCGATACCCGCCGCTTTGCTGAGCTCTCCCGCTATGTGGGGCGGGCGAGCAAAAGACCGGTGCCAGCGTGGAAGCCGATTGTCGGTGAAAAGGTTTTTTCACACGAGTCGGGCCTGCACACCGACGGCGTCCTTAAAAATCCGCTCAATTATGAAGGGTTCGATCCGGCTGAAGTCGGGCAGGAACGACACCTGGTGGTCGGCAAGCATTCCGGCCGGCATGGTCTGGACGAGCGCCTGCGACGACTTGGAATCTCCCTGGGATGCCAGCAGCTTGACCAGCTCCTGCAATCAGTAAGAGCCCTTGCGCAGAAAAAAAAACGCGCTTTGAGCGACAAGGACCTGCTATGTCTGGTTAAGGCAGGCCAGCTCCCCAGTTGAAGGTAGGACCTGGGGCAGAAAGGGGATGTTATCGGGTGCCGCCACCAGGAAAATACCACGGATACTGGTACATCCCGCCTTCTTGAGCATATCCACGGTCGCCACCAGGCTGCCGCCGGTCGCCAGCATCGGATCGAGGATCAGCGCGGTGCGGCTCCACCTCCAGATCCCGGGTCGCCTCATAGGTCAGCATGCGCGCCACTTCGGAGGCAAGTTCCCGGAAATCCTTGGTGCTGATGCTCTTATGCCGCATCAAACCCAGCTTATGCTGGACCAGCGGATGTTTGACCTCAAAAACCGCCATTTCCTTCTCATCTTCAAAAGTCGCTCTTGCGCTGCCCCGTAAGAATGTTAAAAAAACAACAAGCCCTTTGTTCAAACGCTCAATTCATCTGCAGGGAGGATTACATGGCGCGGGACCTGATCGTCAGCAGCAAAGAAGGCGCCATCGGGCGGATCACATTGAACCGACCCGAGGCGATGAATACGTTCACCATCCCCTTTGCCCAGCAACTTGATGCCGCTCTCTGGAACATGGAGAAGGATCCGGACATCCGGGTTGTCGTGATCGACGGGGCAGGCAAAAATTTCTGCACGGGCATATCGCTCGACCAGTTCCCTTCCCGCACCCAGCGCGAAGCGCGTGAGTTCCTCTACCAGATTGATGCTTTCTACCACACTCTTGCGCGGATGAAAACGGTGACGATTGCCGCCGTGCACGGCTATGCCGTAGCCAACGGCGCTGGTCTGGCCTTCGGCTGCGATCTGACCCTGGCTGCCGACACCGCGGTATTCGGCACCACCGCCATCAATGTCGGCTTGATCTGCCTGGGGCCGGCGGCGCCGATGATTCGTTTAATCGGCCGCAAAAAAACGCTGGAGATGGTTCTGACCGGGGACACGATCAAGGCGCAGGAAGCGCAAAGACTGGGGCTGATCAACCAGGTGGTGCCCGAAGCCCAATTGCAGGAAGCCGCCGGCAGCCTGGCGCAAAAACTGGCCGCCAAGAGCCCGCTCGCTCTGCAGATCGGCAAGGAGGGAATCAACCGGCTGCAGGATATCCCTTATCACCAGGGGCTGGACCTGATGGATGATCTGTTTGCGACACTCTGTTCCACGGAGGATGCGGTTGAAGGAGTCAGTGCCTTTCTGGCAAAGCGCCCCCCTGAATGGAGGAAATGTTAGTTGTTAGGTCACGGGTGATCTGCCTGGCGGACAAGAAGGAGAACTGAGGAAGAGGCCCAGGACGCTCGGGCAGGGAGGAAATTCGAGTTCTGTCACTCTTCTGTTTTTACTTCGCATTAAACCTTGACACCAGCCCGCAAGAATTCCTATAAATAATCAACAATTTAAAAAATTTCGCCGGTGCCGCAAGGCTTGTCGCTCCACGCTGAGTACAACGACAATGGGAAGTGAGGTGAAAATCCTCCACGGTCCCGCCGCTGTAAGCGAGTTGAAAGTTGGACAATCATGCCACTGGTTTTTGCTGGGAAGGCTGTCCGATGATTCGGTAGCAAACAGTCACCGAAAACTCGTAAGTCAGAAGACCTGCCGTCGAAACATCCACTTTTATCTCCCCGGGCATGGGAGTGTGGGCAAGCGCGGCTTTAAATACGGAAACCCGCCCCTGTCTTTTCAGGAGCGGGTTTTTTATTGCACCCCTCAGGCTGCCGGATGGGAGCACAGGAGAAAATAAATGCACATCATGGAAGGATTTCTCCCAGCTGATCACGCGATCGGCTGGAGCCTTGTGTCGGCTCCCGTTGTCGCCTACGGGGTGTTTTCCCTCGGCCAAAAAGTCCGAAAGCATCCGGAATATCGCATGCTCCTCGGCGTTGCGGCCGCCTTTACCTTTATCCTTTCCGCACTGAAAATTCCGTCGGTAACGGGAAGCAGCTCCCACCCAACCGGGACGGGATTTGGAGCTCTCCTGTTCGGGCCAACGGCCATGGCGCCCATTGGTCTGGTGGTTCTGCTTTTTCAGGCGCTCTTGCTGGCCCATGGCGGCATCACAACGCTGGGGGCCAACATTTTTTCCATGGCGATTGTCGGGCCGTTTGCGGCCTACGGTGTGTTCCGACTGACGCGCATGTTCTGTTTACCGTTTGGAATGACGGTATTTCTTGCCGCTTTCAGCGCCGACCTGATGACTTATCTCACCACGTCGGCGCAACTGGCACTGGCCTTTCCCGATCCGGTGGGCGGCTTCGTAGCTTCTTTCGTCAAGTTTGCTTCCATTTTTGCTTTGACACAGCTCCCTCTGGCCATCATCGAAGGGTTGCTGTCCGTGTTGATATTTAATGCGCTGGCACGCTTCAACCCGCAGGAATTGCAACAGATGAAGGTGCTGCAGACGCGCGAGGTGCAACCATGAAAAAACGCCGGAACCTGCTGTTGATACTGGCTGTCATTCTGCTGGCGCTGCTGCCGCTGTGGGTGGTGCAGCCAGTGGAGGACGTGGAGCCGTTCGCCGGCGCGGACGGCAAGGCAATGGAGGCTGTTTCCGCAATCTCGCCGGACTACGAACCCTGGTTCAGCCCGCTCTGGGAGCCCCCCAGCGCAGAGATTGAATCCCTTCTGTTTGCATTTCAGGCCGCTCTTGGCGGCGGCTTCATCGGCTATTATCTGGGTGCCTCCATCACACGCGTGCGGATGCGGCGTGCATGGCAGCAAGGAAAGCCATGCACATAGAGCGTTTCAGCCACCAGGGCGCCTGGCGGCATGTTGCCCCGAGCGCCAAGGGGATTTTTACCCTGAGCGGCTTGAGCGCAGCTTTTCTGGCCACTACTATTCCGGCTGCCGCTGCCGTGACGCTGGTATTTGCACTTCTGACGCTGGGCGTAGCACGGGTCGCCTGGCGCTCTTATCTGCTCATTCTCGCCCCGGCGCTGTTTTTTCTGGCGTTGAGTGCGTTTTCCATCGCTCTTTCACTCTCCTGGGGGGATTCGTGGCGTGATATTTCGTTTTCTTTTCCACCTGAACAGCTCAAGCAGGCGTTGTTGGTGTGCACCCGCTCCCTCGCCTGCCTTTGCGCCTTGCTGTTTCTGGCGTTGACCACTCCTTTAGCAGATATGATGGCGTTGCTGCGTCGCTTGCGGACTCCTGAGTTGCTGATCGATATCATGGTGCTGGGCTATCGTTCGCTTTTTGTTTTCGCGCAGGTCGTCAGCGATACCCGCACGGCACAAATGGCGCGCCTGGGATATATCACCGCCCACCGCTCCCTGCGCTCGCTGGGAATGCTGATCGCCCATACCACGCTGCAGCTCTGGCAGCGGGCGGGACAATTGCATGCCGCTGCTCAGGCACGGTCAGGAGAGGGTCCGCTGCGCTTTGCCGATCAGACCTTTCCCCATGCGTGGCGCGACGGCCTGATTGCTCTGCTGGCGGGGGCGGGCCTGAATATTGCCATGGTGATCGCCGGATGACACGGGCCATTCTCGAATTTCAGGCGGTACACTACAGCTACCCAGACGGCAGCAGAGGCCTTGATGACTGCACCGTCATGATAGCAGAAGGGGAGCGCACCGCCATACTGGGGGCTAACGGAGCCGGCAAAACCACCCTGCTCCTGCATACCAACGGGCTGCTGCGGCCCCAGCAGGGGGAGGTGCTCTATGATAATCGGCCCCTGAGCTACCGCCGTGCTGCACTCATCCGCCTGCGTACCAATGTTGGGATGGTGTTCCAGAACCCCGACAGTCAACTTTTTTCCGCCAATGTGCGCGAAGACGTTGCCTTTGGGCCGCTCAATCTGGGGCTGGCAGCAGAAGAAGTCCGGCACAGGGTTGATCGAGCCCTTGCTGCCGTACACCTCAACGATTGCGCCCATAAGCCGGTGCAGCACTTGAGTTTCGGCCAGAAAAAACGGGTTTGCCTCGCCGGGGTGCTGGCCATGAATCCCAGAGTTCTGATTCTGGATGAACCCATGGGCGGACTCGATCCTGCCATGCAGCGCGAACTGCTGAGTCTGCTCAACGAACTCCACGCGAGCGGACTGAGTGTTGTGCTGGCGACCCATGACCTGGATTTTGCCTATCAGTGGAGTGACACCATGGTCATCATGGACGCCGGTAAATGCGTGGCGCGCATTGCGACGGACGCACTGCCTGCACAGCAGGAGGTACTGACCCGCTTCGGACTCGGTCTTCCCCGCGTGGTGCAGGTTTGGAATGCACTGGGCGCCTCCCGCAGGACCCCGCCTCGTACCGTCGAGGAATTGTGTCGTTACATAACGGGGATAAACTGAGGCATTCGCGAGAAGAAAACTTTTTTGATAAAGGAGCTTCCATGCTGCAAAACCCCAGGCTACAAACCTTGATAAACACCATCGAACCCGTCAGTACCGAAACCCGTGCCGCCGCCCAGGCACGCATCGACAGTTTTGTCAAGCCTCCGGGCAGTCTGGGAAAACTGGAAGAAATCGCCGCCCAGGTGGCCGCCATCAGCGGCACCATCTCCCCCGCAGCCCGGAAGAAATGTACCATTGTCATGGCCGCCGATCACGGTGTCGTCGAAGAGGGCATAGCCTGCGCCCCCCAGGAAGTGACCGCCATCCAGTCGATCAACATGCTCAAGAACATCACCGGTATCTGCGTCATCAGTGCCGCCAACGGCGCCGACTTGCGCGTGGTGGACATCGGCATCAAACCGACCATCTCTCATCCTGGTCTGATCGAACGCAAAATCCGCCCCGGCACCGCTAATTTCGCCAGGGAACCAGCCATGGAACGCTGTGAAGCGGAACAGGCCCTGCTGGTCGGCATCGAGATGGTCAAAAGTCTGGTAGACGAAGGCTATAACCTGATCGGCACCGGCGAAATGGGAATCGGCAACACCAGTTGCAGCAGCGCCATGTATATGGCTTTTAGTGGAGCCTCTGCCGATGTCGTGGTCGGCAAGGGGGGCGGCATCACCGATGAGGCTCTGTCTCACAAAAAACAGATCATCAGTTCTGCGCTGGCGCTCCACCGGCCCGACCCCGATGATCCTCTTGATGTCCTTGCCAAAGTTGGCGGTCTCGACGTTGCAGGCATGGCCGGTTGCTTTCTGGGCGCCGCTCATTGCAAAGTACCGGTCGTCATCGATGGCTTTATCTCCGCCGCCGCTGCGCTGATCGCATACCGCCTCAACCCGCTGGTCCGGGAGTACATGATCCCCTCCCACCTGTCGGCGGAACCCGGCTACGTTTATGTCATGCGCGAACTTGGCCTGGAACCGATGCTGCATCTGAACATGCGTCTGGGTGAAGGAACCGGTTGCCCGCTGGCCTTCGGTATTATCGATGCCGCGATCGGCATGTTAAACGGCATGGCGACCTTCGAGGAAGCGATGATCAATCGCGACTATCTGGTGGATATACGATCATGAACAAAAGCGAACAGAAATCTCCCACGGCTATCGTCCTGGCGGCCTTCGGAACGACCTATCCGGCAACCCTGGAACCGATTCTGGCCATGCTGCACGATGTGGAAGAGCGTTATCCCGCCATCCCTGTCCGCCTGGTCTTCACGTCCAACATCATTCGACGCAAATGGCATAGGCGTGCCGCCGATGTAAACTACCGCCGTGAACATCCAGCTGTTCCCGATCAGATATACAGCGTCGGAAACATACTGGGAGCCATGGCCGATCTGCAGAATGAGGGCTACCGCCGGATCCTGGTACAACCGGTGCTGATCGTTGACGGCGAGGAATACCGTGACCTGGCTGCGTATGTGGAAACGCTGGGCGCTGTCAGAACCCACAAACCCCAATGGCAGCCCTTCGCAAAGGTCGCTGTCGGTAAACCTCTGCTGGGCACTTTCGGCCATCGCGAACAGCTCGACGCCCTGGTGCGGGCTCTAAAGCCCGATATCGACGCTGCCCACGCCGCAGATGCCGCCCTGGTCTACATGGGTCACGGCAATGAACACATGGCCCAGGGCGCCTATTACGAACTCGAAATCCTGCTGCGGCGTGCGTACAACATCCCGGTTTGCATCGGGCTGGTGGAAGGTCTGCCAGACTTCGAAACCGTACGGGAAAAACTGGCCGGCGCCGGAACCCGCAAAGTGCTGTTAAAACCGCTGATGTATGTGGCCGGGGATCATGCCCGCAATGACATGGCCGGCGACCAAGAGGACTCATGGCTGACCCTGCTTGAGAACGATGGCTATCAGGTCACTCCTGTTCTCGAAGGCCTGGGGCAGAACCCCGCCGTGCGGGCCATCTTTCTTAATCTGCTGGAACAGGCCGCACGGGAAGCGGCGATTGAACTGTGAGATAACATGAGCGAACTTATAATTGTCGGCGCCGGTTTGGGCGCACAATCCATCACTCTCGCGGGGATCGAAGCGCTGCGCCGTGCCGAGGTCGTACTCTACGACCGCCTGATTCATCCTGCCATCCGCGAGCATATCCGCTGTGAGTCCGTGGATGTCGGCAAGCGCCCCTACGACGCCCATTGCCGAACTCAGGCCCAGATCAATGAGCTGATTATCGCGCATCTGCAACGGGGCAAGCGTGTCGTCCGCCTCAAGGGGGGTGACACCTCGGTCTTTGCCCGCACCGTGGAGGAAGTGGAAGCAGGCCGCGCCGGCGGAGCCCGCGTCACCCTCATCCCCGGCGTCACCTCGGCCTCATCCCTGGTGGCCAGGGTCCAGAGCGCCCTGACCGATCGCCGCGCTGCGGCAGGAGTGGTCTTCATCACCGGCCACACCAAGGCTGACAACCTGGAAACCAGCTACCGCTGGGACGCCCTGGTCAACCTCGGCTTCACCCTCGTCATCTACATGGGGGTCAGAAACATGCCCGTCATCCGAAATCAGTTACTCATGCACGGCATGGCGGCCACCACGCCGGTGCTGATCGGTCAGAGCCTGGAAACCGACCAGGAGCGGATTTTCGCGACCACCCTGGACGAGGTACTGTCCTGCATCGCCGACCGGCAGATCAGCCATCCGGCCACGATCATCATCGGTAAAGTCGCAAGGCTCTCGGAGGTTTAGATGCCTGGGCAAGGTTATGTGCAGATCTACACCGGCAGCGGCAAAGGCAAGACTACGGCGGCGGTCGGGCTGGCAGTGCGCTGCGCTGGAGCCGGGGGGAAAGTCTTCTTCTGTCAGTTTCTGAAAAAGGGAAATTCATCGGAATGGACCGCCCTGCAGCCCCTGAAGGACCGCATCCGCCACCGTGCTTTCGGCACCGGTAAATTCATTCGCAGCGAGCCCTCAGCTGAAGATCGGCAGCTTGCCCGCACCGGCATGGAAGAAGCACAAGAGGCCTTGGCATCAGGCGACTACGACCTGATCGTGCTGGACGAACTGCTCGGCGCCCTGACCAAAGGGCTGGTAACCAGCGAAGACATTTTTGAGCTATTGCACCTGCGCCAGCCTCGCACCGAACTGGTGCTGACCGGGCGCAACGCCCCGGCCGACCTGGTGGAGAAAGCCGACCTGGTGACGGAAATGCGCGAGGTTAAGCACTATTTTCAACAGGGAGTCGCCGCGCGGAAGGGAATAGAGAAGTAGGGGCGGGACCCCACAAGGAGCGCTAAAATGTCATACACAACCCTGATCACCGGCGGCGTCGGCAGCGGCAAAACCCGGCATGCCCTGACATTGGCCGCGCCGGCGTCACGCAAGGTGTACATCGCCACCGCGCCGACCAGCCTTGATGCGGAAATGGACCGCAAAATTCGTACCCATCAGGGGGAACGGGATGCTTCCTACACCACCATCGAGGAACAGCTTCAGCTTGCCGAGGCCTATCAGCGCGCCCTGGATCTTGCCTGCGACACAATTCTCATCGACTGCCTGACCCTCTGGGCGAGCAACCTGGTTTTCACCGAAACAGTAGAGGATGAACCCCTGGGGCAATTTCTGGCGCTGCTCGCCACCTCGACGCGGCGCACCATCATCGTCACTAACGAAGTGTCTCTGGGGGTGATTCCGGCCGATCCCATGACCCGCCGCTACTGCGCCCTGCTGGCACGAATCAACCGCCGCGTCGCCGCACTGGCCGATGAGGTGGTGCTGATGGTCAGCGGCATTGCCGTCCCGATCAAGGGGCACCGATGAGGGGCTTTCTCAGCGCTCTGAACTTTCTGACTGTTATCCGTCTGGGTTCCGCAACCTTCGACGGCGCCGGAGCCACTGCCGCCTTTGCCTGGGTCGGGCTGCTGATCGGTGCCGGCCTGGGGCTGCTGCACTGGCTGAGCCCTGCGACCATTTCGCCCCTGGTCATGGTGCTCTATCTGGTGGCGGTCAGCGGCGCCCTGCATCTGGACGGCCTGTGCGACAGCGCCGATGCCCTTTTCTCCCACCGTGACCGTGAAAGAAAACTGGCCATCATGAGGGATGTCCATGCGGGAACCATGGGGGTGGCAGCCATTGTCCTGGTGCTCGGCGCCAAAGGGATGGCATTTGCCCACATCAACACGATCGCTGTGCTGGTCCTGATTCCGGCGCTGTCCCGCTTCGCCATGGCCGTTGCCATGCTACGCCTTCCCTACGCCCGCCAGGAGGGGCTGGCCAAACCATTCTTCGCCGATGAGCCCTCCGGACTGGTCATCCCCGGCGTGATCTTGCTGGCGCTGGCGTTTTTTGCGCTGCCCATCGGGTTGTTTATCGGCATCTTCGGTGTTTATCTGACCTTTCTTGCCCTCATTCTGTGGTGGTATCGGCGGATGATCGGCGGCGTCACCGGCGACATGCTCGGCGCCCTCTGCGAAGTATGCGAGGCGGTGTTGTTGCTGGCGGCGGTTGTACTTGGAGGGTAAATGATCATGCACCAGGAAAATCACGGCGGAAACATCTACCGGGCAGCGGCCACTCTAGGCTGCCGTCCCGACGACATCCGCGATTACAGCTCGAATGTCGCCGACACCCAGCCTGCGGTGCTGGGCGGACTCGACCTTCCGCGTCTGCTCGCCCGCCTGCCGGAACCGCACAGCCACACCCTGCGGTCCGCCCTGGCTGATCACTACCGGGCAACCCCGGAAAACATCTGTGTCAGCGCCGGCACCACTGAGGCCATCGAACGGATCTGCGCACTTTTTACCGGCAAGCGGGCCACCATTTTCGCGCCCACCTACAGTGATTACGATCATTACGCCCGGGCCGCGGCGCTTGAGATCACAACGATTGTCGCGCCCGCTCCCGATTATGCTTTTGCCTTGGGCGAGGCGCACATCGACAGCGACCTCTGTTTCCTGTGCAATCCCAACAATCCCAGCGGCGCAGTCGTGCCGCGCGCCGAACTTGCCGCGCTTATCACCCGGCATCCCGCCACCCTGTTTGTCGTCGATGAATCCTACCTGCCGTTCCACCCCGAAGAAGAATCCCTCACCTTGACGGCACATCTCAGCGCCAATCTGGTGGTGCTGCGCTCCTTCTCCAAGATTCACGGCCTGCCGGGACTGCGGCTGGGTTTCACCCTGAGCGGCAACCGGGAATTCACGGCGGAGCTGGAGCGGCGCTGTTCCCCCTGGAACGTCAACTGTCCGGCCCAGGAACTCGGCCTGCGGCTGATCGACATCGACACCAGGCCGATCGCGCAACGTGTTGCCGCGCAGCGGCGACAGCTGCTCACCGAGCTGGATTGTTTCCCCTGGCTGCAGGCGCTGCCGTCAACGGTGAATTTCATTCTCTGTCGTTTGCACCAGCGACGGGCGGCGGAATTGTTCCAGCATTGCCTGTCGCGCCGGGTGCTGATCCGTGACTGCGGCAACTTTGCCGGACTGGTCGGAGAGCACATCCGCTTCAGCATAAAAAACGACATGACACCGCTCCTGGACGCTTTCCTGGAGTTGTCATGACGGCTTTCATCGCCCTGAACCTGTTGTGCGTGATCATCGCTTTGCTGCTCGATCGTTTCCTCGGCGATCCACGCACCGCATGGCACCCCATCTGCCTGCTGGGGCGACTGAACCGCCTGCTGGAGAATTGGTTTTATCCCCTCGATTTTATCGGTGGCGCCCTACTGACCCTGCTGTCGGCGACGGTCGCCGTCGGCATGACTCTGGCTCTGCTGTGGGCAGCAGCGCGCATCCATGTGGTCGTTTATCTTGCCGCCAACACGCTGATCATCTTTTTTGCCGTCAGTGCCCGCTCCATGGTGCAACATGCGCTGGCGGTCCATACCCCTCTGGTTGCCGGCGACGTTGAAGGCGCCCGACAGGCTCTGGCAATGATCGTCAGCCGTGATACCGCGGGGATGGATCAGGAGATGGTGATTCGCTCGACCGTCGAATCGGTGGCGGAAAACTTCACCGACGGCGTACTGTCGCCGGTTGTATACGCCGCTTTAGGAGGTGCGGCCGGAGCGATGCTGTTCAAGGCCGTCAGTACGCTGGATTCGATGATCGGCTACCGCAATGAGCGCTATGAGCGGTTCGGTAAATTCGCCGCCCATGCCGATGATGTCCTCAACTTCATTCCGGCGCGACTGGCCCTGGTGTTGATTCCCGTTGCGGCGTTCTGCTGTCGCCTGAATCCAGCAAACTCCTGGCGCGTCGGACGGCGATTCCGTCATGCCCACGCCAGCCCCAATTCGGCGCATAGCATAGCCGCTTTTGCAGGCGCCCTCGACACCCGTCTCGGTGGCACGGCGACCTATTTCGGCATCCGCAAGGACAAACCCTCCATCGGTGACGGAAACCGGATTGATGACGCGGCCCTGATGACCGATGCGACCGAACTGTTCGGCACAGCAACCGCCCTGCTGGCCCTGTTCGCTGCAATTATCTGCATCAGCCTGTGGATTCTGACGGAGTACCCCCTATGCGCATAGCCGCTCCTTCCTTTATCATTCCGGCAGAGCGTCTGGACAATGTGCAATATTTGCGCGGCCTGGTGGACGAAATCGAGCTGCTCTACTTCTGCAGCCGGCAGCCGGAAGATCTGCCCGACGCGCACGAAGTCGCCCAACTGGCACTGGAGCCGCTGCGCTACAACGTCCACATGCCCTGCGATCGCGACCTTACCCTGGTGGAATCATGGTCGATGCTGCAAAAATTCCTCGATTCCCTGTGCCCGCTGAAGGCACAGACACATACGCTCCACCTGCAACCACAGCGCGAATTTTTTTGTCAACTGGAGGCTTTTGCCGGCATAAACGCAGGGATAATCAGTGTCGAGAACAGCGGTGACGACGCCCATCTTTTCGAAGAAGCGGCAGAGCTACCCATCGATTTTTGTGTCGATGTCGGGCACATGATTCATTACCGGCGCGATGTGGAAGCGGTTCTGACCAGGCACGAAGAGCGGATCACCCTGCTCCATCTGCACGGCAGCGATGGCCGGCGCGACCACCGCAGCCTCAGGTGGGCCGACCCCGGCCTGCTGCGTGGCGTCATACAGTTCGCTCTGGAAAGAGAGTTGACCCTCTGTCTGGAGATTTTTCAGGAAGAGGCGCTGCGTGAATCGATCGACCTGCTGCGCGACCTCTGAGGGGAAAGGGTCGTCAAGCTTTTTTCGGCTTCCCCTGCACAATGGCGGTTGACAGATAACCGGCGGATTCCGGCGGACTCTGGGTCAACAGATCGTACACCTGCTCATCCGCAAGAGTCACCCGCTGGAACAGCCAGGCCTGCGCCAGATCGGCCTGGCGCACGAACTCGCACAGGGCGGGGAGCCGTTTATGCACCTTCATCAGCACAACCGAGGTGAACCGCTCAAGCAAGGCGGACAGCTCATCCACCGAATCGGGCATCTCGATCACGCAAAAGGAGCCGTCCTTCTCACACAGTGGCAGGTTCTGAGTGTTGGCTGCCGCCGAAAAGGCCGAAATTCCCGGCACCATCTCCGTGACGATGCCGCGCTCCAGCAGCTTTTCCCGCAGGTAGTTGAAGGTGCTGTAAACCGGTGTATCGCCAATGGTCACGTAGCAGATACGCTTCCCTTCGTCGGCCCAGGCAGCCATGTCAGCAGCCAGTGCGCTGTAGCGGAAATCCAGATCAGCCTTATTGCCTGTCATGGGAAAGTGGTACATGTGGATTTTTTCAGCGGGAACGTAGTGGGCAACGATGTCGGCGGCGATACTGCGCCCGGTCACATCGGACTGGGGCACCACCAGGATATCGGCCCGTTCCATGGCGCGCACCGCCTTGATGGTCACCAATTCCGGGTCACCGGGGCCCAGCCCGATACCACAGATCACTTTTGATGTCATTGTACGGCACCTCATGCACATAGGAGTTGAAAAAGGTTTTGCAGAATACCCCAAACAGATACAAAGTGCCATCCATTATGTTCCAGGGCACCGGTTCCGGCGTGGGCAAGAGTTTGATCACCGCAGGGTTGTGCCGCCTGCTGCATCGGCGCGGAGTGCGGGTTGCGCCTTTCAAATCCCAGAACATGGCTCTCAACGCAGGCGTGACCGCTGATGGCCTGGAAATGGGCCGCGCCCAGATTCTGCAGGCGGAAGCAGCGGGACTGGCTCCCGATGTGCGTATGAACCCGATCCTCCTGAAACCACAGGGACAATCCTGTTCGCAGCTGGTGCGCATGGGACGGGTGGTGGGAGCATACAGCGCTCGCGAATACTATAGCCTCTCCCGCGAAAATCTCGCTATCGCAAGCGCCGCCTACGACTCCCTCTGCAGCGAATACGACTTCATCGTTCTGGAAGGGGCGGGCAGTCCGGCGGAAATCAACCTGCAGAACACCGATATCGTCAACATGCGTATGGCACAATACGCCGGATCGCGGGTGTTCGTGGTGGGTGACATCGACCGGGGCGGTGTTTTTGCCTGGCTTAAGGGCACCTACGACCTGGTGCCCGAGAAAACCAGAACCCTCATCCACGGCTTTATCATCAATAAATTCCGGGGTGATGTCAGCTTGTTACAACCGGGGATCGAGATGTTTGCCGCTCTCATGCCCGTTTCGGTGCACGGAGTTATCCCCTGGCTGCGTCTGAGTCTGGAGGAGGAGGATTCCCAGGATCTGGCTTCGGATTTCGGCAAAGTGGATGCCAAGTTGCGCGTTGGTGTCGTACGCCTGCCCCACATCAGCAACTTCTCCGACTTTGCTCCGCTGAAAGCCATGAAAGAAGTCCGCCTGGTCTATCTGCACAAGCCCGCAGAACTGTCAGATTGCGATTTGGTCATCCTGCCCGGCAGCAAGCACAGCATCCACGATCTGGACTTCCTGCACCGTTCCGGTTTTGCCGCTTCCCTGCAGGCCCTGGCAGGACGCATCCCCATCATGGGCATTTGCGGTGGTTTGCAGATGCTGGGGGAACGACTGGAAGATCCTCATGGCGTGGAGGGAGAGCCGGGGGCGGCCCAGGGACTGGGACTGCTGCCCCTGACCACGGTCATGGCGCGGGAAAAAAACCTGCACAAAGGGAACTGGGCAGGCGAGGGCCGCTGGGAAGGGCAAAACCTCAGCGGTTACGAAATGCACGTGGGACGGTCCTGTGTCGGCAGCGGCGTGGAACAGCTCAGCACCGACGGCCTGTGCCTGTGGGATGACCGGAGGCGCATTTTCGGAACCTATCTGCATGGACTCTTTGACAGTGCCGCCAATCTGCAGGCTCTGGCCGATCTGCTGCAACTGCCCCTGCCTGTTGTGGATTATCGGGATGAAAAGGAGCGTCAACTGGATCTGCTGGCCGAAACCCTGGAAGAACACTGCGACATCGACACCATGCTGGAGGGACTGCTGTGAAACTCGTCTGCCATCCCTTTTTGATCCATACCAGCGCCCGGCGGCTGCTCGTTGTCGGTGGTGGGCAAGTGGCGCGGCGACAGCGGGATCGTATTGGAGAACTCCTGCACACGGGGGAATTACCATGAAAGGTGTGTTGATCGCCGCCGAGCGCAGCGGCTCCGGCAAAACCACCATCACCACCGGCATTGCCCGCGCCCTGAGTCGGCAGGGACTGCGGGTGGCACCCTTCAAGTGCGGTCCCGATTACATCGACAGCCGCCATCTGGCCCATGCCGCCGGCAGCACAGTGGAAAATCTGGATTCGGTCATGCTCGGCGAATCCGCTCTGCGCCAGGTTTTCGCCCAGGGCTGCCAAGGTTGTGACATGGCTCTGGTGGAAGGAGTGATGGGCCTTTTCGACGGCATTGAGCCGCGTCGTTTCGGCGGCAGCTCCTATGATGTGGCGGTGCAGCTGGGGCTGCCCGTGGTGGCAGTCATGAACGCCGCCTCCTGTTCCTACACCCTCGCCGCCCTGCTGCGCGGGTTGCAGAGCCTGTGCCGATCCACACCTCTAGTCGGGGTGATCGTCAATCAGGTGGCGTCAGGCAACCACGAGCGACTGATCCGCAGTGCTCTGGAGCAGCACACGGACATTGCGGTGCTTGGCTGTGTTCCCCGCCAGGCTGTCCCCCTGGCCCCCAGCCGCCATCTGGGTATCGCCACGGCGGCGGAAATGGACGAAAACTACTTCGACGTCTGCGCCGATCTGGTGGCGCAGCATGTCAACCTGGACGCGCTGAGTAATTTCGACCTGACTACGGATCTTCAATGGCAGGAGGAAGGCGTCACGAAAGCCACGCGCATCTGTGCCGTAGCTCGCGACCATGCCTTTAATTTCTACTACGAGGCCAATTTGCGGGAGATAGAGCACCGGGGTTACGCCTTGCGTTTCTTTTCGCCCCTGGCGGGGGAAACCGTACCCGAGGCGGACTTTGTCTACCTTGGTGGCGGCTATCCTGAGCTGTACGCCCCGCACCTGTCCGCCCAGGGGGAACTGCACCAGTGGCTGCGCCGGCACAGCGCCGCCGGGCGCCCCCTGCTGGCCGAGTGCGGCGGCATGATGCTGCTGACAAAAGGCATTGTCGACAGTGAAGACCGGCATCACCCTATGACCGGAATCTTCGCCGCCCGCTGCCGCATGACTGGAAAACGGCAGGCCCTGGGGTATGTTCAGGTACAGGAGCCCGCCTCCCTGGCAGGGCTGGTCGGGCACGAATTTCGTTACTCCGCCCTGGAGGACGTCGATGAGCCCTACGTCTTTACGCTGGAGAAAGTGACCAACGGAGCGCGCAGCCGCGACGGCTTCATCAAGAACAGGACCCTGGCGGGCTATGCCCACTTTCATTTCAGCTCCCAGCCCTCGCTGCTGGATTGGTTGCTGAAGTGAGAAAAAACATATCGAAGGAGAATTTTATGAACAAAGGACTGCAGATTGAGCGGGACAGCTTCGCCATCATTAACGCCGGTGCCGACCTCGGCCGCTTCAGCGAAGATGAGCAGATCATCGCCCGCAAACTGATCCACACCACAGGTGACATGGAGTTCGCCGAGCTGACCTGCATTCCGCCCGGTGCCGTTGCGGCGGGTGTGGCGGCCCTGCGCCGAGGTGTACCCATCATCTGTGATGTGGAAATGGTGCGGGTCGGGATTACCCGCCGCTACCTGCAACAATACGGCAATCAGATCCATTGCTTTATCAGCGAGCCTGACGTGCTGGCGCGTGCCGGCGCCGACAACCTGACCCGCGCCGAAGTCGCCATGCTTCACGCCGCTGAACGCTACCCCGAAGCCATCTACGCCATCGGCAACGCCCCCACCGCCCTGCTGAAACTGCTGGAACTCACCGCCGCCGGAAGAATGCAGCCCGCCTTCGTCGCCGGACTGCCAGTGGGCTTCGTCAAGGCCGAAGAGTCCAAGGCTCGGCTGCGCCGGACCACCATTCCCCACGTCACCAACCGTGGCCCCAAGGGTGGCAGTCCCTGTGCCGCCACGGTGATCAACGGGCTGCTGGTGGTGCTTGGGCGAGCGAGGTGACTGGCGACCCGATCACCACCAGCTCGATCCCCAACTCCCGGCACGCCTCCCGCTTCTCCTCAAAGCCACTCCCCGCTCCGCTGTTCTTGGTCACCATGCAGTCGATACGGTACTCGCGGCACAGGGCCGCGTTGAATGCCGCGGAAAACGGCCCTTGCAGGGCGATGATGCGGGAACGCGCAAATCCGGCAGCCACGCATTTAGCAATGGAATTTTCAAAAGGCAGGACGCGGGCGTAGCCGCGCTTGGCAAGGGGAGCGAAGCATTCAATGCTGTTGCTGCCGGTGGTGAAAAGAATGCTTTGATAAGAGGAATTTTGCAGGTAGACAGCGGCTTCATCTACGCCGGTGCAGGTCATGATTCCCGGCTCTGCTTCGAGTTCCGCGACAGGCCGCACCCGGTCTTCGTAGGTGATTGCACATTCTTCGGCAACCTGTCGGGCGATGGCGCTGATTTCTCTGGCGTGCGGGTGGGTGGTGTCGATAATACGGGTAATGCCTCGTTCGGCGATAAAGCGCGCCAGGCTCTCCAGACTGAAACGGGTGTGGATGACCCGTCCCGGATAACGGGCGGCGAACTCCCGCAGGCCATAATCGGTGGCCACACTGATAATCAAGGAGCGATCACCTGCGTCCTCAAGATCAGCCATCACCTGATGGGTCGTGGAAGTGCCCCCCAGCACGAGGATCATGGACGCTCCCCGTATTTGGCTGTATAGCCGCGCGGAGTGACCAGTTTTCCGTTTTTGAGGATGGTGCGGGTGTTGCCGACCATGACGAGGGTACTCATGTCGATGTTTTCCAGATCAAGCCGGCTGAGATGTCCAGTCCAGATACTTTCACCGGCGCGATAGCAGTGACGAACATAACCGCATACCAGGTCACCGCGCTCTACCATAAAACGGTGCACGGTATGGGCGAGTTGGGTGGTGCGTTTGGTGCTGCGCGGGTTGTAAATGGCGCAGACGAAATCGCCGCCGTTAACGGCCTCGATGCGCTTTTGGATCAGTTCCCAGGGAGTGAGCAGGTTGGACATGGAGATGATAGCCAGATCGTCGGCTACGGGGGCACCGAGGCGAGCCGAGGCGGCCAGGGCGGCGGTGATGCCGGGGATCACTTCAATAGCATCGGTATTGCCGGCCAACTCAAAAACCAGCGATGCCAGGGAGTACAGCGAAGCGTCGCCGCCACAGACAAGGGCAACGCGCCGCCCCTGCTTCATGGCTGCCAGGGCCTTCTCCACCCGTTCCTTCTCACCGGTCATGCCGTTGCTGAAGACCTGGGCCGTTGTGGGGATCAAATGTTCTATCTGTTCCAGGTAGGGTTTGTAACCACAGACGTAATCGGCAGCGGCGATGGCGTGACCGGCGGCGGGTGCCATGAAGTCCTCGGTTCCGGGGCCGGTTCCGACCACAAAGAGAATTCCATCAGGCATTGACAAGTCCTTCCTGAGCGATGGCGATGGTGACGGAGTCGATCACCGTGCGGGGCAACAGCAGACGCGGGTTGACGGCTGCCAGCAGGGCCGAGGGTTCAGCCACGCCGGCAATACCCAGATGGCGCTTGGGACCGTCGTAAACCGTGAAATTATACAGGGGATTCTCATAGGCGCTGCGAGGGAAAAAGCGCAGGTAAAGCCCCAGCTCTTCGACTGCGGCAATAAGCCCTGGTTCATCCTTCTTGACCCAGGCCGAAGCCACCAGCCGCAGCCGATCAGGAGTAATGCCCGCCTGTTCACAGCCGCTGCGGATGGCGTGAAGAATGGCCCCTTTGGAGCAACCACGACGACAGCCGATACCCAGCACATGGCAGCGGTTGGCCTCGGTAGCGGTGGTGATGACCGGGGTTGCGCCGGTGATGGAAGCTACGGCATGGGCCAGATGATTGGCACCCCCTTCGTGGCCGGAAACAGTGCTGATGGCGAAACGCCCCACCTCGTCACAGGTGACCACGGCGGGATCGCGGTATTTGGATTGCAGATGCGGGGCGATCATACGGGTGACGATCCCCTGGGCCATGACCGCGACAATACCACTCTTGCTGCCGTCCAGCAGCCGGGCGAACTGATCACTGAGGGAATCGTAGGGGGTGGCGTCGTCATATTCCCCAGCCATCCTGGCAGGCAGGTGGAGACTGCCACCGAGTCCGGCGCTGATTCCGGCCGCCAGATGTGCCCCGGCCCCGGTCACAGCGATGACTGCCAGCTCAGGGGCGGGTGCCATGGTTGAAATCCCGGTCATAGAGCTTTGAATAGGCGCTGATGGCTCCCAGAGGCTTGCCGATAATCACCACCGCATGCTTGCTGACACCAGCCTCGTCAATCTGTCCGGCCATATCCGCCAGAGTGCCACGCCGGATCAGCTCATCGTGCCAGCTGGCACGATAAACCATAGCCACAGGGGTTTGCGGGCTCCAGCCCTCGTCCAGAAACTGCCGGGAAATGTCGCTGAAACGGTCCACCGAAAGGTAGAAACAGAAGGTGCCGCCATGGGAGGCCAGACGCGCGACCTTTTCATCCTCGGGCACCGGAGTGCGTCCGGCCATACGGCTGATAACGAGGGTCTGGGACTGCTCCGGCGCGGTCAGCTCGGTGCGCAGGGCGGCCGCCGCCGCGAACACAGCCGTGACGCCGGGGATAACGGAGTAGGCAATGCCGTGTTTGTCCAGCTCGGCCATCTGCTCCTGGATAGCGCCATAAATAGAGGGATCGCCGGTATGCAGACGTGCCACGCTGTGACCCCGGCCGGTCGCCTCCACCATGACGGCGATGATCTGCTCCAGATCCATGGAAGCGGAATTATAGATATCGGCGCCGGCGGCACAGTGCTCGAGAATTTCCGGGGCCACCAGGCTGCCGGCGTAGATGACCGCCTGGCAGCGCTTGACAGCATTGATCCCTTTGAGGGTGATCAGCTCGGGATCGCCGGGACCGGCGCCGATGAAATAGACGTGAGATCTTTCACTGCTCTCCATCAGTATCATTTTCCTTCTCTTTTTTTACTCCCACCACACAACTCAGGGGATCTTCGGGGATGACGGCTTCCCTGGTCACGGGGACGATCAATTCATTATCAAGGCTGAGGTTGCTCATGGACCACAGCTCAAAATGCTCTATCAGCCAGGGGTAGTTCTCCAGAATGGAGCGCGGGGTGTGACTGCCGTCGCAGAGCAGCAAGAAGCGATCGCTTGCCATGATGGCCGCAATGTCCAACGCCGCTTCTCGCCCATGGAGAGAAAAGAAACGGGCATCCTGCCAGGGTTCGGCGATGGCGGCAAAAGCGGCCTGCACGACGCTGACACCGGGGATGACGGCAACCGATTTCCGCCCAAAGGCAGCAACGATAGCCCGGCTGAGGCTGTAGAACCCGGCATCGCCGCTGACCAGCACACCGATGTGTTTATCCGGATGATTGCGGATATTCTCGATCGTCCCGCTGACCAGCGGCTCCGGCTCATAGCAGGGAACCTTTAGCCCCTGGGTCAGGCGCGGCGCGCCAACGGCCATGTCGATTGTTTCAAGTGCCCGGCAGGCGCGCGCTGTCAGCAAGTCGGGGCTGCCGGGCCCCATGGAGATGATAATAATGCGGGGTTGCTTCACAGATCACCTGGATTTGTTGGGAGGCTGCTTGCCAAAAGCGCGCCCTGCATATCAAACAGTAACACTTCAACCCGAGCAAAACCGTAGTCAGCCTGCACCCGTTCAGCGATGCGCCCCGCCACTGAAGCAAAAACCGCCGGATGGCGCTGACAAATTTCCTCGACGGTGTTGAAGGTCTCGGTCAAGCCCAGAGTACCGGCGACAAAATCCTGTGCCTGTGGGGAGGCGCCGGAATGGGTGTTATAGCAGCCCATGGCCAATTTAGCCAGCTTGCCGGGATGTCCGGCGATGGTCAATTTTTCAACTCGTCGCTGCCGCAGATAAGCCAGAGCCTCGTCGAAAGCGTTGCTCACCAGCACGGCACCGGTCCCGGGACGCAGCACCTGCAGGTATTTTTCACCGATCTTGCCTGGAACCAGGGTGATGGGGTGGCCTTCGGCCAGTTGCACGTCGATTTCACAGCGGATGGTGTCCACCAGCGCCTGAACGCTCATGGGCTCGACGATTCCCGTAGTGCCGATGATGGATATCCCCCCTTCGATGCCCAGACGCGCATTGAAGGTCCGCTCCGCCAGCCGTTTGCCGTCAGGCACAGAGATGGTCACGACAGCACCGCGATCCGCGCCAATCTCTGCCCGCACATTGGCCTCGATCATGGCGCGGGGAACCGGATTGATGGCGGCCTGCCCGACGGGAACCTGCAAACCTGGACGCGTGACCACGCCAACCCCTTCGCCGCCGACGACATGGATGCCGGCATCATCCTCGCGCAACTCGACTCGCGCCCGGATTGCTGCGCCGTGGGTGACATCGGGATCGTCACCGGCGTCCTTGGTCACCATGGCACCATGAAGTCCGCAGACAACGGAAATACCCAGCGTTTTTCCGTCAGGGAGCATGACGTCGACATAATCGTCGTGCAGCTGATGAATAATGAACCGGGCATGGGCTCTGGCGGCCGCAGCCGCAGCTGTTCCGGTCGTAAATCCTTTTCGCATGGGAAATGATGGTCTGATGAAAGGGGGCGACTGTCAAGCCTTTTGCATTGCGATCAAATAAAACCGGATTAGACCTGGGTTTTATTGGTCAACAACTTCTGTGCCCCGGAAAAGAAGAGCAAAAACCGGCCATTTTCGGCTACCCCCTGAGGAGTACCAGCTCCTGCACAATCCTTTCAGGCCAAGGCTCGCCAAGAGCTGCAGAGCCTTGCCGATCTCCGCCGTCGCCGTCTTCGTCCACGAAGCCGAAACGGAAGCCGCTGTGAAGCCCGTATGACCGACGACAGCACCGTCACCGTGGCAAAGGAGACGCTGCGGCGGCCTGCGGCGCTTTGGTCTGAGTGGAAACCACGCTACCGTTGTGCAGACGATAGATCAGGTCGGCCACCTCGACCATGGCGGGTTGATGGGAGATGGCCAGCATGGTGACCCGCCCGCTGAGGCTCTCCAGGGTCCGGCAGATGGCCTGCTCGCTTTCGGGATCCAGCGCGCTGGTGGCCTCGTCGAGGATGAGCAGGGCGGGCCGATGGGCCAGGGCCCGGGCGATGGCGATGCGCTGGCGCTGCCCGCCCGAGAGCCTGGAGCCGCGCTCGCCTACCACCGTGTGGAGACCTTCGGGCAGCGCCGTCACGAAATCCAGGGCCCCTGCAGCGCGCAGCGCCTCACGGGCATCGTCCTCGGCCAGCGAGCTGTCGCCGAGGGTGATGTTGGCCAGGATCGTATCATGCAGCAGAACGGTATCCTGGGGGACGTAGCCGATCTGCCGCCGCCAGGCGTGGATGTCGATCTCTGCCAGGGGCACATCATCGACAAGGACATCGCCTTGCTGCGGGCGCAGCAGCCCCGTCACCAGGTCGACCAGCGTCGTCTTGCCGGCTCCGGAGGGGCCGATCACGGAGGTGAAGGCGCCGGCGGGAATCGTCAGTGAGATGTTGCTGAGAATCGGAGTCGCCCCGTAGCCAAAGCTGACGTCATCGAAGCGGATGCCTTTTTTCAGAACCGGATTTTTCCGCCCGAGGGCCGGTTCCCGCTGGCGCCGGGCTTCGTCGATTTTCCCCTGCAGCGACCAGTAGGCGCTTTCGCAGGCGGCCAGCTCCTGACGCTTGCGTTGCACCTTCCCGAGTTGGTTGAGAAGCCGGGCCAGCAGAAAAACGAGCACCATGACCACCGGCAGCTCGAGGCTCCACAGACCCAGCGCCACATAGAGGCCCGCTGCGATCAGCAGCATCAGAATCGGTTCCTGCAGGCTCTTGAGCATGGCCTTGCTGTAAACCTGTTTGCGCAGCGCCCGGTTGAGTTGCACGGTATCCGCTTCCAGCAGCGAATCAGCCAGCTGCTCACGCCCCATGGCCTTGAGGGGTTTGACCGACTGCAGATGGTCCGTCAGGCGGGCCAGCAGCGACTGCAGCAGAACCGTCTGCTTTCTGCCGGCCTTCTTGGTCTTTTTCACCAGTCCGTTGAGCATCACCAGCAGCACAAAGCCGGCAACGCATGAGACCAGGGTCGCCTGCCAGGAAACCAGCATGGCCACCGCGGCATAGACGATGGCCTGAACGAACAGGGTCGCCATCATCGCCCCGTGCAGATAGGCCTGGGAGGCACGCATGACCTCGGTGGCGGCCGAGTTGGCCAGGCTCCCCACCGACTGGTTCAGAAAAAACTCCCAGCGGGTCCCGAGCAGCGCGCGCAGCAGAGCAAGGCGCAGGTCCGTGGCCACATGAGCGACGGTATAGCCGACTTTGCGGTCCGCGATCAGGACCAGGGCGCTTTTGAGCATGACGCCGAGGACAAGGACCATCAACAGAGATTCGATGGAGGGACTGACGCCGATGGTCTGCAGCACCGAGGCGACAAATTGCCCTGAAGCGGATTCCACGGCTGAGCCGCTTCCCTGGTTCATGGCCAGGTTGAGCATGGGCAGCAGGGCGGTCAGCCCGATGCCCTCGACCAGACCGGCCAGTAACAAAGCCATCAGCATTGTCGCCGTGTGCTTTGGATAAACACGCGCGAAGTGCAGCATCAGACGCATAAAATTGCCTTGACCTTTGAGATGAAAGATTGCGCCACGTCGGACGCGTGGTCTTTATATCATGATCCCTTCCGCGACGAAAGCGGCAGACATGGCGTTCCAGTAGAAATGGTTGGAAAAACAGCCGAGATGAATTATCCTGCAATTCTGAATTCAACATTTCCTATAAGCGAATCGATACCATAAATGTACACCAATTCTCAATTTCGCGCTTTTTTCGGGGGGCCGGACCGACCACCCCGCGCACTGCGCGATCTGCTGTACTCCCACATCGCCGCTGTACCCGCCGGCGGCGAAATCGCCTGGGCCACCTATTATTTTCGCGACCAGGCTCTGGCGCAGGCCCTGCTGCAGGCCGGCAGGCGCGGAGTGAATCTCCGCCTGACTCTCGAAGCCAATCCACGCTCGGCACAGGCCAATCGTTCTGTGATCGAAACCCTGCGCAGCACCGGCGGACTTCGGGCAGTCAAGCACCCCTGGCCGGACAACCTGCTCTGGAAAAAGCCCCGGCTGCACCTCAAACTCTATTATTTCAGCCACCCCGAGCCCCACGTCCTGCTCGGCACCTTCAACCCCTCGGGGAACCGGCCTGAGGATCCGCAGGTCATTGCCGAAATCGGCGACCAGGACCGCGGCCACAATCATCTGGTGGAGATCACCGGCGGGCGGCTCGTCCCCGCTCTGCGGGAACACCTCCACCGTCTTTACCGCTTTCCGCACGGGCCCTGGGAGCGTCTGCTGCCGAGCAACAACAGAGTGCTCGCGGCGGGAGATACCCGCATCTATCTTTTTCCCCGCCTGCGGCGCGCTGTTCTGCGGCGCAAACTGGAAGCCCTGCCGCAGGGCACACAACTGCGCATGGCGATCTCCCATCTGAGCGACAAACGGATGGGAAACACTCTCCAGAGCTTGACGAGGCGCGGGATCCGCATCGAAATACTCACTCATGACACGGAGCGCCGGGTCCCGCAATGGGTGGAGCAACAGCTCGATGGGCACCTCATGTTTCGCCGGTACCGGCACAGGGAAGGGCTGCCCATGCACAACAAGTTCATTCTGGTCGAGGCGCCGCAGTACCGGGAAATCATCTTCGGCAGCATGAATCTCTCCG
>JAXHUR010000017.1:0-21198 GCA_034189505.1 Thermodesulfobacteriota bacterium
CAAAAAGCGCCAAATGCAAGGCGCGCGATTGTCGAGCAATGAGGCGTACTTACGTACGTCGAAGCAGCGAGAGCAATTGCAGCAACGCAGCAGTTGGTGAGTTTTTGCGACGCCATCAATTGGTTGCGACGACAAAACTGCTGGGAAAGCCCTGAAGGGTAAATTTTTGAGCCGCATTTTCGGCGGATTCAAGCGACGTGTATTTTCCCGCTCGGACCCTGTAAAACAGCCGATTTCCCACATAACCGCGCTCAATCACCGCATACCCCTCGCGGTCCCGCATCTGCGCTGCAAGCCGCTCGGCGTTTTCAAGTATGGTAAAAGCACCGATCTGTACCGTGTAGCTTCCCACATCATAGGAGCGCGGCGCCTGATAACGGACTTCACCGCCGGCACCTGTCTGCCGGTATCCCAAGGCCTCTACACGCACAGGTGCGGTCCCAGGCCCTACAATTTCAAGCTCCTTGGCCGCCGAATAAGAAAGATCGATGATGCGTCCCCTTACGAAGGGGCCGCGGTCATTGAGTCGCACAATCGTCTCGCGGCCGTTGATCTTATTTGTGACGCGAACAAAAATGCCCAGCGGGAGGGTTTTATGCGCGGCGGTCATGTCGTGCATATTGTAGATCTCGCCGTTGCTGGTTTTTTTGCCGTGGAAATCCCTGCCGTACCAGCTCGCGAGCCCCTCTTCAACAAACCCCTCATGATCCAGGAGCGGGTGATAGCGCTGCCCGAAAACCTCGTAAGGTTTCTGCCACCCCTTGAGTTTCTGGTTCTGCGGCGTTTCGATCACGCGGGTGCGTGGCGGCTCTTCCTTGAAGTTGGAAGCACACCCCGCAAGCAGCATGACCAGCGAGACCAGCCAACACCATTTCATTGATGCAAAGAGCTCTTTTTTCATAAAACTCGCCCCACGCCATCTGCTCGGTTCTTGGCCTTCTTGCTTCAAAACCAACGTAAAAACGCTGGAGCAAGCGAACCTATCGGCCCCCTTTTTCCGTTCAGATGAACTACTCGACGACCACCGACATGGCCCGGAACTTCTGGTAACGCTGCTCCACAAGTTCCTCTCCGGACATTTCCTTGAGCTGTTCCAGATGTTTGGCCAGCGACTCCTTGAGTTTGGCCGCCGCCTCCGCCGGGTTGATATGGGCGCCTCCCAGAGGTTCGGGGACCACTTCATCGATGATGACCTTGAGCTCCTTGATATCCGCGGCGGTAAGCTTGAGAGCCTCGGCGGCGGTGGGGCCCTTGGTGCCGTCGTTCCAGAGGATGGCGGCGCACCCTTCAGGGGAGATGACGGAATAAACGGAATATTCCATCATCAGAACCCGGTTTCCGACGGCGATGGCCAGCGCCCCGCCGGATCCTCCTTCGCCGGTGATGGTGACGATAACCGGAACAGTGAGCGCAGCCATCTCACGCAGGTTGCGCGCAATGGCCTCAGCCTGGCCGCGCTCCTCGGCTCCGATTCCGGGGAAAGCCCCGGGCGTGTCGACAAAACAGAAGATCGGCAGACCGAACTGTTCGGCCATCTTCATGATGCGCAGGGCTTTGCGATACCCTTCCGGGTTGGGCATGCCGAAGTTGCGATAGACTTTCTCCTTGGTATCGCGTCCCTTCTGATGCCCGATGACAGCGCATGGCTCCGCATTGAAGCGGGCAAAGCCGCAGACCAGTGCCGGGTCGTCACGAAAATTACGATCCCCGTGGACCTCGAACCAGTCAGTAAACATATGCTCGATGTAATCGAGGGTATATGGCCGGTTCATATGGCGGGCCAGCTGGGTGCGCTGCCAGCGGTCAAGGTTGGAGAAGATATCTTCGCGCAGCTTGGCAGCCTTTTTTTCCAGTTTCTGAATATCGCTTGAAAAATCGACGTTTTCAGTGGAAAAGTCGCGCAGCTCTCTGATTTTGCGCTCCAGTTCAAAAATCGGCTTTTCAAAATCAAGATAAAATTGCATGAATATTCTCCTGTGTCAGGATCCCTTCGGCCCTCAGCCGCCGGCGGAATCACTCAAAAGTAATGACATTGTATCCAAAGAGTTTCTCGGCCGCTTCCATCATTTCATCGCTTGGCGATACATTCAGGGTATCGGGCAGGCCGACAACCGTCTCAAAATGATTGGGCACGACCAGATGCAGGAAAGAAGCGCAACGGCCTGGAAACTGCTTGATGATGTTTTTGAGTCCGCGCAGCTGTTCTTCGTCCAGCCCGGGTGAAGTCAAACGAAAATGAACCTTGCGGGTCTGGCGTTCCTGCATGTCGCGCAACGAAATCACCTCACCCGCCATCAGTTTGCAGGTCTCTTCCCCCACATCAAGTGTTCCGCTGACAAAAATCGGGGCCTCACCCTTGATCAGGTCCGAACTTGCCGCATACACCTCGGGAAACAGCACCATCTCGACCAGTCCACTCAAATCCTCCAGGGTGGCGAAGGCCATGCGGTCCCCTTTTTTGGTAGTCAGCTCCTTGATGCCTGCGACAATACCACAGACTTTGACCTCCTCCTTGTCGGCGCGATCGTGCAGGGAAGCCGCATCGCAGGTCGCAAAGCGCCGGATCGTATCCTGATAGCGCGCCAGGGGATGGCCCGTAATAAAAAATCCCAGCGCCTCTTTTTCAAAGTTGAGCAGCACCTTTTCCGGCCACTCTTCAACCTCGGGCAGTTTGCCGTGCCCGTTGCCGGAGGAGGAAACGATCTCCTCCATGCCGAACAGCGATTCCTGGCCCAGGGTACGCTCGCGCTGCAGGCGCTGACCGGCATCCATGGCACCTTCGAGGGCTTCCATAAACTGCGCGCGCCGCCCGCCGAGCGAATCGAAGGCACCGCACTTGATGAGTGCCTCCAGAACTTTCTTATTGACTTTCTGCAGATTAACCCGCTCGCAGAAATCATGCAACGAACTAAATGCCCCTTCTCGCCGTACCTCCAGGATGACTTCGATGGCCGAACTGCCGACCCCTTTTACAGCGCCAAGTCCGAAACGGATGGCATTATCATGCACAGTAAAACTGCGGTCGGAAGCATTGATATCAGGGGGCAGCACCTCGATTCCCATGGAGCGCACTTCGGCGATGTTTTTCACCACCTTGTCGGTGTTCTCCATATCCTCGGTCAGAAGCGCTGCCATGAATTCAACCGGATAGTGCGCCTTAAGGTATGCCGTATGGTAGGCCACCAGGGCATAAGCAGCAGAGTGAGATTTATTGAAACCGTAAGCGGCGAATTTCTCCATGAGATCGAAAACGGCTTCGGCTCTCTTCAAATCGAGATCGTTCTCCTTCGCTCCCTTGAGAAAGATCTCCTTCTGCTTGGCCATCTCTTCGGCTTTTTTCTTGCCCATGGCACGGCGCAGCAGATCCGCCCCCCCCAGGCTGTAATTGGCCAGCACCTGAGCGATCAGCATGACCTGCTCCTGGTAGACGATAACGCCGTAGGTGTCCTGCAGAATCGGCTCAAGCTGGGGGAAATCGTAGGTAATCTTCTTCTTGCCGTGTTTGCGCAGAATAAAATCGTCGACCATCCCTGAGCCGAGAGGGCCCGGCCGATAAAGGGCGCAGACCGCGATGATGTCTTCAAAGCATGAGGGCTTGAGTTTGACCAGCAGCTCCTTCATTCCGGAAGATTCCAGCTGAAAGACGCCGGTCGTCTCTCCACGGGAGAGCAGCTCGTAGGTTTTGGGATCGTCGTCGGCGATAAGCTTGAGGTCGAAATCAGGCTGCTGCCCCTCCCGCACCAGCCGCACCGCATTATTGATGACGGTCAGCGTTTTGAGGCCGAGAAAGTCGAATTTGACCAGGCCGATCTTCTCCACATATCCCATGGAGAACTGTGTGACCTGTCCGCCCGATTTGGGATCCACGTAAAGGGGAAGGTATTCCGTCAGATCATTGGGAGTCACCACTACGCCGGCGGCATGAGTGGAGGCATGTCGGGTCAGCCCCTCAAGAGCCAGTCCGACGTTGAACAACTCCTTGACCTTGGCATCCTTGTCTATGAGTTCGCGCAGTTTGGGTTCCTGCTTAAGGGCCTCATCGAGAGTGATATTAAGTACGCCCGGGACAAGTTTGGCGATTTTATCCACCTCGCCATAAGGGATACCCATGGCGCGCCCGACATCGCGCAATACGCCTTTAGCCGCCATGGTGCCGAAGGTAATGATCTGGGCGACGTTGGCGGCGCCGTACTTGCGCCGCACATACTCAATGACCTTCTCGCGGCCATTAATGCAGAAATCGACATCGATATCCGGCATCGAGATGCGCTCCGGGTTAAGGAAACGCTCAAACAGCAGGTTGTAGGGCATGGGGTCGATGTCGGTGATGCGAATAGCAAACGCGACCAGCGATCCGGCGGCGGAGCCGCGCCCGGGGCCAACCGGGATGTCATGATCTTTTGCCCAGTTGATAAAGTCGGCGACAATCAGGAAATAACCCGGAAACCCCATCGAGATGATGCAGTCGAGTTCCCGCTCAAGGCGCTCGCGATACCTTTTTTCGTCCTCGTCACTGAGTTCGCGCACCTGCCGGATTTCTTCAAGCCGCTCTTCAAGCCCCGCCAGGGAATCTTCGCGCAGCACATCATCGAGAGTTTTTTCGGCGGGTTTTTCGTACTGGGGGAAATGATAGGTTTCGAGATCGATCTCGACATTGCATCGCTCGGCAATCCGCGCCGTATTGGCGATGGCTTCGGGCACATCGGAGAACAGCTCTGCCATCTCCTGCGGTGTCTTGACGTAGAATTCGTCGTTGGGAAACCGCATGCGCGACGGGTCGTCCATGGTTTTGCCGGTCTGGATGCACAGCAGGACTTCATGGGCATGGGCCTGTTCGCGGGTCAGGTAATGGCAGTCGTTGGTCGCAACCAGCGGCAACCCGAGTTCTTGGGAGATTTCCTTCAGGCCGCGATTGACCCGCGTCTGCTCAGGAATGAAGTTTTCCTGGAGTTCCAGGTACAAACGTTCATTATCGAAAATCTCGGCCATTTCGCGGCTGCGCCGCAGGGCGTCTTCCATCTTGCCCTGTTCGATCAAGGTCGGGATTTCCCCGCCGAGACAGGCCGTGAGTGCAATAAGCCCCTGATTGTGCTCGCGCAGCAGGTCCCAATCGACGCGCGGCTTGTAATAGAAACCTTCCCGATAGGCAGCCGAGACAAGACGGCAGAGATTGCGGTAGCCCTCAAGATTTTCCGCCAGCAGCACCAGGTGATGAGAGGCGTCGGATGAGCCACGAGCATTGCCTTTGGTCAGCCGCGACCCTTTGGCCACATAGACCTCGCACCCGAAAATCGGTTTGATTTCGGCCGCCCGTGCGGTCTGATAGAATTCGATGGCCCCGAACATGTTGCCATGGTCGGTGATGGCCAGCGCGGGCATCTCAAGTTCGCGCGCGCGCTGGACCAACTCGCCGATTTTTATGGCGCCGTCAAGCAGACTGTATTGAGAATGCAGGTGGAGATGGACAAAAGGTGTATGGCTCATGAATGATCAGATCCGCAATTATGAACACGCGGTTTGAGGTTAGAAAACAGGAGTGATTTGAACACAATCATCCGGGGAAATCGCCTGACGCCGATTTTTCAGTCTGGATAAAAATAAGCTCCGGCATCAAAAACGAAAATAATTATCGCATACCCCCATAAGCAGGGTCAACGGTCTCGGCAGCAATTCCCGCCCCACCCCTCCGTGAACGGGGGATTTTTTGGTCTCACTATGATTTGTATGACTCGATTGCGCAGAGTCAAACGGGAGCGCACTTCAGGAATTGCCGCCTGAATCATCAATCCTGCGATCTGGACTCCCGGAGCAGGTATCAGATTTCCCTGTGATAATGCGCGCTTTGGGAGAGTAGACGAAGTAGGACCAGAGCCAGGAAAAAAAGACAAAGACCCGCTTGCGAAATCCGATCAGGGACCAGATATGCACCAGTGACCACAGGAGCCAGGCAACAAGCCCTTGAGCCTTGAACCCTTTAACCGAGGCCACGGCACGACAGCGCCCAATCGTTGCCATCGTTCCCTTGTCCCGATACTGAAAAGGTTCCCGTTTGGACTCCCTCCCGCCGGCTTCAATCTCCGAGCGGATGATTTTTGCCACATGCCGGCCCATCTGAATCGCAGCTGGAGCAACCCCGGGAACGGGTTTTTGAGTCGAAGACTCAACAGCATGCGCCAGGTCCCCTGCCACAAAGACTTCCGGATGCCCCGGAAGGGACAAGTCCGGATTGACCGGAACCCGCCCCGCCTTATCAAGGGCAACTCCCAGCGTCTGTGCGAGGGGCGCCCCACGCACACCGGCCGCCCAGATGATATTGGCAGCAGGCAGAATCTCTTCTCCAAGCTCGACTTCACCCTCGCGAAAATCCGTGACCGGGCAGTTCAGGCGCACTTCAACACCCATGCGCTCAAGCTGCCGCTGCGCAGACCGTGACGATTCTTCCGGCATTGCGGGTAGCAGCCGACTTCCCGCTTCAATGAGAATCACCCGGGCGGTGGTCGTATCGATAAACCGGAAATCGCGCGGGATCGCATGGGCGGCGATTTCCTTGAGAGTCCCGGCCAGCTCGACCCCCGTGGGACCGCCTCCAACCACCACAAAGGTCAGCTTGGCACGACGCGCTTCGTAATCCGTCTCCCATTCAGCCTCTTCGTATGCGAGCAGCACCCGGTTGCGGATTTTCAGGGCATCTTCAACCGTTTTGAGACCCGGGGCAAAATAGGGCCAGGTGTCGTGCGAAAAATAGGAGTGCGTTGCCCCCGCCGCAAGGACGAGGTAATCGTAATCGATATGCTGATGCGGCAGACAGACACGGCGGTTCTCAAGGTCAACTCTGTCGACCGGCGACAGCGCGACCTGAACGTTGCTCTGTTTGCTCAGAACCTGGCGGATGGGCGATGCAATATCCGAAGGAGATAAAACCGAGGTCGCCACCTGATAAAGCAGGGGCTGAAAAAGGTGATGATTCGTTCGGTCAAGCAGCAGAAGCGATGCCTGCACTCCGGCAAGCCCCTTTGCGGCATTGAGCCCGGCAAAACCACCGCCAACGATAATCACCCGGGGAAGGTTGTGGTCTGTCAACATCATTTATCCTTCGTTTGTATTCACCTCTGGCGACACCATTTAACGTCCAGAGAAAACAGTACCAGAATGCAGAGAGGTGGCAAGCTGGGCATAATTCCAGTCCCTCTCAGCATTTTCGCTTGGGATTGAAAATTTTCGCGAAATTCGAGCAGATCGAGAAAACCGTGTAAACTTGAGGGAAACCATTTTGATGCTTTCGCAGAAAAGCATCAATGTCGATGGCTAAGCAAAAAGCGCCAAATGCAAGGCGCGCGATTGTCAAGCAATGAGGCGTATTTACCGTACGTCGAAGCAGTGAGAGCAATTGCAGCAACGCAGCAGTTGGTGAGTTTTTGCGACGCCATCTATTTTGAGAGGAGAAATATGCGTTCGTTTATCTCCAGAAAACGGTCGAGGAGTCTGCTCCTCATTCTGATTCCGGCCCTGCTTGCCTCCTGCGCTATGATCAATCCGCAACGGCCCGAGGTCAACCTGACCGGCCTGCAGATCCGCGAGGCGACCCTGAGCCACCTCAACATGGTTGCAGACCTGACCGTCTTCAACCCAAATAATGTCGCCCTGACGGTCAAGGAGGTCGACTATACCCTGCAGCTCGAAGGAGTCAACGTGGCCGAGGGCCGATCGCTGGCCCCGGTTGAGATCGGAGCCAATGAGAGCGGTCAGGTACAGCTGCGCATCGCCACAGCCTATTGGGATTTGCTCAGCCTGGTCAATCATATGCAGGAAATGGATGACATGGCCTTTACTCTGAGTGGCAAGGTCCGCATCGGCGGCTATAAAATCTTCAACAAGACCTTCCCCTTCAGTAAAGAGGGGCGCATCGACACCAGAACCCTGGGGCTTCGCCGGTAAGGGCTCACAGGCTGTCCAGGGCATTACACAGATAATCGAACCCGATCCTCTCCTGCTCCAGCCGAATCCGCTCTCCCCAATGATTGTCGCGCAACTGGTGATACAGGGCGGCTTCTTCTTCGTTTAACCTGTCGAGGTTTGCCGTTTCAGGCTTCGTCTCCTGCCCCCAGAGCCGCCGATGAACCAGGAAGGTCCGGCGGTCCATGAGAAAAGATCGAGTGTGGGGGAAAAATCTGCGCAACTGATTGAGAATGGCAAAACCGTGGGTATCGATATCTCCCCAATAATAGATTTCTTTCTCATTCAGCCAGGGAGCGGACGCGAGATTGTCAAAACCATATCCGGCCCCGAAAATCACCAGCGCCTCAGGAATCGCCGGGAAAGCCAAAAAATTGACCTCGTTTTCGGTGATAAACACCTTGGAGAACGGCAATTCAAGAGACGAGAATGAACGCCGGGTCAGGGTAATGTCCTGCTCCTCCCGGCCTGGAAGGAGCCGGACGTTGGGATCGAGCACACGAAAACGCACCCGTGGAGGTTTGTCCCGAAAGCCGTAGCGGCGGCAGAAACCTGCAACTCCACTGCAGGCGGAATCAATGGCCTCCGCAGGCAGAACCAGATCGAGCAATTCGGACAAAACGCCGCGATGCCCTTCGATCAGCTTGGTGTGAACACCCGCAAGATCGATCTGACGCAGATAAATTCCAGGGCGGGGGTTCTCCCGCAGCCATTGGACAACCGCCAGCAGGCGAGTCCATTCATCGGCCAGATCCAGCGCCCGCAACGGCCGTTTGATCAGCCAGGGGATCAGTTCCGGCAGAGATTTGCGGGTTTCTTCCGCGATGGCCGCAAGACGCTGCGCGTCCTTCTGTCGTCCAATCAGGCACAGGGCGTCGTCGAGGGAATCGATCCAGATTTCCGCCGGGACGGCATTGGCGCCGAGAATGCGATGATTGACCTTGCGCCACACCAGCCGACAATGCTTCGCCTCGCCGTCGAGGCGCGCAATCCAGCTGCGCACTTCGTCAAACCGCTCCGCCAGCTCCTTGGAACCGGGCCCCTTGAGGGTCATTCGCCGTGGAAAAAGCTCTTCACCACCCACCAGCTGCGCCGGCAGCAGGCCGCGGTCCCAGAGCCGGCGCACCTGTGCGCGCACATCGGCGGGGGTGGTCCAGCTCATGCCTGCTGCCTCTGCTTCTCGGCCCGGTACTCCTCGATACTCAGATTGCGCAGCACGGAAGTGCGTCCGTTTTCGTTGTGCACAAAACCAACGCCGGAGACGAAAGGCTCGATGATGTGGATCTTCTGCAACGGCGTGACGATGAGCAGCTGCAGATTGAGCTGAGCGAAGAGCTTGAGCCCGTACTGGGCCGATTCGTCCGAGCCGCGGCCGAAGGCCTCGTCGATCACCACGAAGCGAAAGGAGCGCGAGCGCACCGCGCCCCACTCCAACCCGAACTGGTAGGCGAGGCTGGCCGCCAGTACGGTGTAGGCGAGCTTTTCCTTCTGTCCGCCCGACTTGCCCCCGGAATCGGCGTAGTGTTCATACTCGTTGTCGTCTTCGCGCCAGCGCTCGCTGGCGGCAAACACGAACCAGTTGCGCACGTCGGTCACCTTGGCGGTCCAGCGCCGGTCCTGCTCGGCCTGTCCCTCGCGCCCGCGGAAGCGCTCGATGATGCGCCGCACCTGCAGAAATTTAGTCTCGGAGTACTGGGCATCGCTGGAGCCGGTCAGGGCTCCTTCCGTGCAGGCACGCAGCTCGGACTGAAAATCGCGGATATCCACATCGGGAGCGGCCTGGGTCTCCAGCACGATATAGCGGCCGGGATTATAGTCGATCTGGATCAGCGATTCGTTGATGCGGGCGATGCGCTCCTTGATGGTTTCACGCTCCCGGGAGAGCTGGGACTGAAAATTGGCCACTTCGCGGATGGTGTTTTCGTTGAGCAGCTCCTTGAAGCGCGCCTCGAAACGGGGCAGATCGTCAGCCTGCAGCTGATCGAGCATAGCGCGATAGTCGCCGGCGGCTTCCACCGCCACATCCACCTCCTGGGTTTCCAGAGGATAATCGGTCTGAAACTGGCGCATGGCGTCGATGATTTTTTCCCGCAGACGCACCAGCTTCTTGTCTTCGGCGTCGATGCGTGTCTGCAGCCAGTCGCGCATGTCACGCTCGCGGTTGTCGCAGGATTCAACCGTGAGCTGCTGATCGCCCAGCGCCTCATTGCGTAATACGGCAAGCTGATCGAACTGCGCCCTCTGATCCGGAGTCCCATCCTGATGCACCGCCTGGGCCTGGCGGCGCAGTTCCTGAGCATCGCTGCGCTTCTGTTCGGCTCTGGAGCGTTTGTCGTAGCGCTCCTTGAGCTGCTGATCGGTTTCCGCCAGCGCCTCTTCCACCTCCTGCAGTTGGAGGGCGAGCATTTTCAGAACGTCGGATGCCGCTTCCAGGTCGCGCTTTTCATCTTCCAGGCGGGAGATCTCGAGCGCCAGAGGGCGCCAGTCCAGTTCGAGAAAATCAGGGTATTCATCGAGTTTGGACAACAGCCCGAGACGTTCTTTGAGGTCGTTCTGCTCCTTCTGAAGAGAAGAGATACGCCCGCCCGTTTCTGCCAGTTCCGTTTCCAGGAGGCGGGCTTTTTCTTCCAGGGCGGCAATCTTGGCGGCGTTGCTCCAGCCCAGCACATAACGGCTGCGATCGTCGAGGCGGTGACGATCGTCTTTTTCATGGCGTTCCCCCGGCGCCTTGATCTGGCCGGCGCGGGTGATCGCTTTCGTCTCGCGCCGGAACTGCTCCTGATTGGTGCAGCAGGCCAGATCGAAGCGATGGGCGACCTCGCGCTCGAGCCAGTCGTAAAAGGTTGAATCGGGCTTGACCAGAATCTTGCGCGCAAGAGAGTGAGGATGCAGAGCCGGCAGCTCCGCGGGCGCTCTTTCGCGTACCCGGAAGTAAACCAGCCGCCCGCGCAGATGTGTCGCGTCGACCCATTCGGCCACGCGCGAATAGTGCTGATCAGGTACCAGCAGAGACAACCCGAAATTGCGCAGCAGGCGCTCGGCCGCCCCCTCCCAGTCGCGTTCCTCTTCACGGACCTGCAGCAGCTCGCCGGCAAAGGGCATCTCGTCCTCGGCAAGATCAAGGGCCCGGCACAGGGCGCGCCGCACGGCAACCTGCTTTTCGTCGATATTGCTGCGGCGTGCCTTCAGTCCGCGGATCTCTTCCTGCAGCTGCTCATATTCGCTGCGTCGCTGGGCGAAAGAGACGCCTGCCTCATTGAGTTCATTCTGAATCCGTGCCTCGTTTTCCAGGGTCTGCTCATGCAGGTCGGCACACTGCCGGCGGAGGGAGAGAAAATCATCTTCGCTGTCAGCCGGGACAAGATCCAGACCCCGCATCAACTCGGCATAGCGCTCGGCTTTATGCCGGCGACGCTGCAGCTCCCCCTGTTTGCGGCGGATCTCTTCGGCAAGGGTTTCAATGCGATCGCCGCCCTGCTCGGCAATGGTGCGGCGCAGCTCACGTTCCCGCACCTGCAGCTCGTGCCGCTGTTCTTCCAGGCGGACAATGCGGGTCTGGTGACGCTGAAGTTCTTCGTCCAGGGATTCGAGGCGCTTATCCAGCAGCGCCATCTTGAGGCCGGCAAACCAGGGGCGCAGTCCCTCGCGGCAGGCGCGCAGATTATTCCGGGACTGCACCATCTCACCGTGCCGCTCGCAGTCAGCAACCAGAGGCTCGAGCATCTCCACCTGACGCTTGGCTTTGAGAACCGCTTCGTGAGCCCGATTGAGGTCGTCGAAATGGCCGATCAGGGCGGTGATGCGCGGTGCTACATCGAATGGCTCGAGCATGTGGTTGCGGACGAAATCCGTGAGATTGCCCACCGATTTAAGGGAAACGGTCTGCAGAAACAGATCAAGAGCCTGCTCGTTGTCGATGCCGAATCGCCGCCGGAACCAGGCGCCGTAAGGGGGAAAGCTATCAAACAGCTCAACCTTGTCGCCACGCAGACGTTTGCGCAGCTGCGCGATATCGGTGCCGAAACGGGAAAAATCGGCGGGAATGGAGAGCTCGCGTTCACAGGCGACATAAAAACGAGCCGGCTGTCCCTGGACATCTTTCATCCAGAACACCTGGGCCAGGGTCACCGTTTTGTGGTAACCGGCGTTGTGGAATACGCCCAGAATGACCGAATAACTGTTGTGGCTGCGCAGGGCCACCGGTTTGACGCTGCCGAGGGTATCCTGGCGCTCCGACTTGTAGTAGCCCAGCACATAGGAGCGCAGGGAGCGCTCGCGCGCATCGGCCCCGGCGGCCTTGTTATAGGAGATGCGCTGACTCGGCACCAGCAGAGTGGTGACGGCATCCACCAGGGTCGATTTACCCGAACCGATATCGCCTGTCAGCAGCGCGTTCCTGCCGTCGAGGTTCAATGTCCACACCTTGGAGTCGAAAGTCCCCCAGTTCAGGACCTCCAGCCGCTGCAGCCGGAATCCGGCCAGTTTGTCGTCGCCGATGAATTCAAGCTCCAGGGTTTCACTCATCGTCACCCTCGTTCTCCCCTGCCAGTTCCTGTTGCCCGGTCAGTTCCTGTTGCCCGGTCAGTTCCTGTTGCCCGGTCAGTTCCTGTTGATATTCAGCCAGCCGCCGATCGAATTCGGCCAGCCACTGGGCATCGACAAACGCCTTGATGATGCGGCGCACCTCGAACATCTTCTCCTGCCCGCGCAGGCGGCGCACAAAACCGAGTTCGGCGATCTTGTTGAGATGGGTGTCCACCTGGTCGATCAGCCGGGTTTCGTTACTGCCTGCAGGGTAAAAGACTCGGATCAGATCGACCACTTCGTCGCGAGACAGAATCAGACGGGTTTCGCCGCCCCCAGCGTCCGATTCCGCCAACTTCTTACGCAACAGCGCCAACAGCAGGCTGACAGGAAAAGAAAGGCGGCGGCGCGCAACAAGACGCGGCAGCTTGTTCCCTTGCTCCTCGTCCTCATCGGGGCGCGAGCGCAGAAAGGCGTATCCTTCGGCCTCGTCAAGCATTAGCTCAAGCCCCAGGACGGCGACATAATCGCGCACCCGGGCCTGCAGATTGAGCAGGGCGTTCCACTGGGACGGATTTTCATCCTGGTAGATGACTCCCTTGAGCAGCGGGATAACGACCTGAGAGAGGTCGCCGTCGGTTTCTTCCGCAGGGATTGGTTCGGTCTTATTTTGATTCATCCATTCTTCCTCAAAAAAACAATGCGCGGCAGACGGGCGCGACGAATCGTTCCCTCGTCGGTGCGCCATTCGATCAGATCCTGCTGCTCTTCGTCGACTGCCGCTTCGGGCCAGTCACCGGCCAGGTGCAGATAAGTGAGCAGCTCCGCCAAACCATGCTTCAGGGGATGGCGGGCAACCACCTCACCGAGAGTGACATGGGAGCGCTCCTGCAGAGCCTGGCGCAGGTTGCGCAGCAGTTCGGCGCGATCGACCACCACCTGGGCGTAGAGGGCCGCGGTATCAATGTCCGTTTCACCGCTTTCCAGCTCCACATCGGCAATCACCGGCTTAACCGGCGGGCTGTAAAGCGGGCGCTCGAAAGGCAGCTCGATGCGTGGAGCGCTTTCGGCCAGTTCCATGAAATCGCGCGGGGGCGCCGCCTCTCTCACGTCCAGGGCGCGCGCTTCGATGTCACGCAGGATATCCATGATACGGCGGTTTTCCAGCCAGGCCTGGTCATCGAGAAAACGCCGCAGCTGCTGCGACAGGCGCGCAACCGTGCGCTGCGTGTGTTCGCCGGCCTCGAGCCAATCGTAATGCACCCGTCGCAGGCGCGCATCGGGGTGCATCTCGGCAATGGGTTCAAGATCGAGAACCTGTTCGAGCAGATGGCTTAATTCTTCCTGGCGAGTCTGGGACATGAGAAAATCCCAGAAGGCACGAAAACTTTTGCCCTGGTCGGAATCGGCGATGGCATCGCGCTCCCCCATGATCTCTTCGAGCAGTGTGCCCTTGGCACCCTCCCACAGGGCAATGCGCTCGCGCACCCGCCGATCGAGAGTGCGGAAATTGTGCTCCACCTCGCGAAAATCAGTGAGCAGCTCGCGGGCGAGCTGCAGAAACTGTTGAAATCGATCCTTCAATGCAGTCGCATCCAGCAGCGGGATATCCCCATCGAGGATGCGGGCAATTTCGGCGTCGATTTCGTCCCGGCGTTTGTGCAGCTCCGAAATGCGCGTTTCGGGGTCGGTCTGGCTGCCTTCACTCATCTGCCGCAGCAGCTCAAACAGGGTCAGAAGCCGAGACTCGGTGCCGACAAAAGCGCGCTCGGTCAGGCTCTCCAGCCAGGCGATGGCTTTTTCCGTCGCCGGAGTCAGATCGAAATGAGGTTCATCCGAACCGGCGGGATAGAATTTACGCAGCCAGCCCTTTTCGTTATCTGCCCAGTCGTTGAGATAGGCTGCGGCCGAACGCGGGAACGCCTCTTCGCCATACCGGTCGCGCAGGACGAAAAGCTCGTCCTCCAGCGCTTCGGCCAGATCGGCCTGCGCCATGGTGCGCACGTTGGGAGCGATAAAAACCCTGTGCAGAAAGCTCGCCACCAGAGGGGCATGGTCAGAGCGCAGCAGCCGCCAGGCGGGATGATTTTTGCGCAGCAGGTCAAGAGTGGTGTAATCGAGCGGCATGAGAGTCTTTACTTGGGAAAGTTTCTTGCTGGGCGGCCTTCAAGTACGATCATTCGCAGCTGAAAAGAGCGGGCGCGAGCCACATTGAATGATTCAGGCTTTGATAAGCCTGCGTTGCAGAAGCGTCTGCATGTCGCGCCGCCCGTCCGCAATCAGAAGTACGTAAACAAAGTCATCGATGATTCTGTAAACAATGCGATACGGCTTAAAGAAAACCTCCCGGTATTCCTGAATCCCGATATCGAGCAATTCTTTGTGATAGGCTCCCCGCAGGGGGTTTTCTGTCAGAATTTCAAAAGTTCTTTCTATCCGATCAAGGACATCATCCGCCTTTCCCTCGACATCATGGTGAACAATACAATCATAGATATCCTCGAGGTCGTTAGCAGCGTCCTGCGTTATATAAACCTGAAACGGCATCAAAAGCGCTCCCGCCGCTCCCGCAAACGTCTGACGATTTCAGCGGCAGGCTGGACCATCCCTTCTTCAATTTGACGAGAACCAAGCGCAAGCATTTTCAGCAGCGCCATGGTTTCCTGCATCTGCTCATAACTTTTAATGTTCTGGATGACCGCCTTCGCTTCGCCATTCTGAGTAATAACCAGGGGCTCGCCCTGCTCTCCAAGATTGCGCACAATCTCTGCGGCATGAGCTTTGAGATAGCTGATTGGCTTGATCTGGCTGCTGAGTCTCATAAACACCTCCCTTAGAGACTAAATATAGTCCATAAAAAGTCGCCGGTCAAACCTTCAAGATCGACTTGTCAACTCGAAAGCCTGATCCCATGTATGCCCTCTGCTCTCAGCTTAACCCGGGTTAAACACGACCTGGCTCGATTCCACAGACAGGTTAATTTCTTTTCGGTCAAGGTGCCAATTTACGCCATTTTCCCGATGGTTTTGCGAAAGCGGACCAGAGCCAGTGCAAAAAGGATTGCTCCAATCAGGACAATAAAGAGAAACTGCGGCCAGACCGCAGTGAAGCCCGCGCCCCGATAGAGGATCGACTTAGCCAACATCACAAAATGTGTGTTAGGCGCGGCGAGCATGATGTACTGAATGGCCTCCGGCATGCTCTCACGCGCAGTCGTAGCACCGGAGAGCATCTGCAGCGGCAGCAGCACCAGCATGAGCAGCAGGCCGAACTGGGGCATGGAGCGGGCGACGGTACCCAGGAAGATGCCCATGGAGGTGGTCGCGAACAGGTGCAACGCAGTGCCGGCGAGAAACAGCGCGAGTGAACCCTGGATCGGCACGGACAGCCATCCCTGTACGATGAAGATGAGCGCGAAGGCGGTGGCGGTAAGGACGACCAGACCCATCGCCCACACCTTGCTCGTCATGATCTCAAACGGTGTGACCGGCATGACCAGCAGATGCTCGACCGTACCATGCTCGCGTTCGCGGATCAGGGCGGCACCCGTCAGCACGATGGAAAGCATGGTTACGTTGTTGATGACCTGCATGACGGCGCCAAACCATGACTTGTTGAGCTGGGGATTGAAGCGCACCCGCAGCGCCAGATCGACCGGCGGTGCCGGCACCTCGCGATAACGCTGCACGAAAGCGCGCACCTCGTCACTCACGATGGTCTGGATATATCCACTGCCGGTGAACGCCTGGCTCATCCTTGTGGCGTCTACATTGAGCTGGATCGTGGGCCTCCTCCCGGCGAGCAGATCGCGCTGGAAGTTCGGCGGAATATCCAGGGCGAAGGTGGCCAGGCCGGCATCCATAAGGGCATCCATCTCCGCTTGGCCAATGATTTCGGGGGGTACGAAATAAGGCGGGTAAAAGGCGCTGACGATGCGCCACGACAGCGGTGAGCGATCCTCGTTGACGATCGCGATCGGCGCCTTGTTGAGGGTCTCCGGCATGGCTGTGGCTGCCGTGTAGACCGACAGGGTGAAGGCGTAGACGATCAGCACCAGCATGATCGGGTCGCGCACCAGGCTGCGCAACTCCTTGATGCCGAGGTGAAGGACGTTGGCCGGACGCATGGACTAGCGCTCCTGCTTCTTGAGCAGCGCGGCGGCGAGCGCGATCAGGATCGGCACGGCCAGCGCCAGCGGAACAAAGGCCGCCTGCAGGTCGGAGAAGTCGAGGGCTTTCGAGAAGGTGCCGCGGGCGATGGTCAGGAAATGCGTGGTCGGATACAGCTCGCCAATCACCCGGCCCGCGCCTTCGAGGGACGAGACCGGATCGATCATGCCGGAGAAGTTGACCGCAGGCAGGATGGTAAGCACCGCCGTGCCGAAGATCGCCGCGATCTGGCTGCGCATGAATGTGGAAATCAGCAGCCCCACGGCGGTGGCGGCGCCGACATAGAGCAGCGCACCCAGCGCCAGCGTCAGAAAGCTGCCCTTGAGCGGCACCCCGAAGACGGTCACCGCCAGCAGGGTGAGCAGCAGGAAGCTCAGGAAGGACAGCACTACGTAAGGGAGTTGCTTGCCGAGCAGGAACTCGAGCCGCGTGGTCGGCGTGACGTAGAAGTTGGTGATCGAGCCGAGCTCCTTCTCGCGCACCACACTGAGCGCTGCGAGCATGGCCGGGATCAGCATGAGCAGCAGCGGGATCACCGCCGGCACCATCGCCACCAGGCTTTTGACATCCGGGTTGTAGCGGAACCGGGTCTCGATATTGACCAGCCCCGCAAAAACGTCTCCATAGCCGGCCTCGCGCGCCCTGGTCGCCAGCCACTGGGCATGAATCCCCTGCACATAACCGCGCACGGTCTCGCCCCGCGTCGGCATGGAGCCATCGATCCAGGCGCCGATCTCGACCCGCCGACCCCGGGCGATGTCGCGCGCGAAGCCCTCCGGGATCTCGATTGCAAGACTGATGTCGCCTTTGCGCATTCGCCGGTCGAGATCGACATAACTGGTAATCGGCGCGCGCTCGACGAAGTACCTGGAACCCGCGAGGTTGAGCGTATAGTCGCGGCTGACGGTGGTCTGATCGCGATCCAGCACCGCGAAGGTGAGATCCTCGACATCGAGGCTGATGCCGTAACCCATCACGAACATCAGGATGACGCTGCCGACCAGTGCCAGGGTCATCCGGATGGGATCGCGGCGCAACTCAAGACCTTCACGCCGGGCCTGGCTGAGCATGCGTCTCGGGTCGAACAGGCGCCGCCAGCCCGGTGACTCGGCAGGACCGGCCGCCGCCTCGACCGAATCGAGCATAGCGCCTACGTTCGGCTGTCCTGCCTCTTGCGTTTTCCCCTCCTCCGCCGCGGCATCCTTCAGATAGGCGACAAACGCGTCTTCCAGGGTCTTTGCGCCTCGCTTTTCGATCAGGGCGGCGGGTGCGTCGGTCACCAGCACCCGGCCCGCATGCATCAGCGAGATGCGGTCGCAGCGCTCGGCCTCGTTCATGAAGTGGGTGGAGATGAAGATGGTCACCCTGTCGCGGCGCGACAGCTCCACCAGGATCCGCCAGAAAGCGTCGCGCGCCACGGGATCGACGCCCGAGGTAGGCTCGTCGAGAATCAGCATCTCGGGCTTGTGGATCATGGCCACCGCCAGCGACAGGCGCTGGCGCAGCCCGAGGGGCAGCCGCCCCGGCAGGCTGTCCACCACGGCGGTCAGATCGAAGCGATCCACCATTTCGTCCACCCTCCCTGGAATCCCGGCGGCGGGCACCCGGAACAACCGGGCGTGCAGTTCCAGGTTCTGCCGCACCGTCAGCTCGGTGTAGAGGGAGAAAAACTGCGACATATAGCCGACGCGGCCGCGGGTCGCAAGGTCATGCGGGTCGACTTCCTTCCCGAACAACCAGGCCCGGCCTTCGCTCGGCGGCAGGAGCCCGGTCAGCATCTTCATCGTGGTGGTCTTGCCGCAGCCGTTGGAGCCGAGGAAACCGAAGATCTCCCCCCGCGAAATACGCAGGTTCACATGGTCGACCGCGGTAAAATCGCCGAAGCGCATGGTCAGATCCCGGGCCTCGATCGCAGTATCGCCATCGTCTTCCGGCCGCGGTGGGATCTTCACTGCCTGATAACCCCGGCGCTTCTCTTCCGGCAGCAGCCGGATGAAGGCAGCCTCCAGCGAATCCGTCTCCGTGCGCTGCAGCAGGGCTGCTGGGGTGTCGTGGGCCAGCACACGGCCATCGTCCATTGCCGCCAGCCAGTCGAAACGTGCGGCCTCCTCCATATAGGCGGTGGCCACCAGCACGCTCATGCCGGGGCGGGAACGGCGGATGCCGGCGATCAGCTCCCAGAACTGGCGTCGTGAAAGAGGATCGACGCCAGTGGTCGGCTCATCGAGGATGAGCAGGTCCGGATCGTGGATCAGTGCGCAGCACAGGCCGAGCTTCTGCTTCATACCCCCGGACAGCTTGCCCGCAGGCCGTTCAAGAAAGGGCCTGAGCCCGGTGGCCTCGGTCAGTCCCTCGATGCGTCGCGTCCGCTCGTCGACATTCTGCCCGAACAGCCTCCCGAAGAACTCCAGGTTCTCCGACACCGAGAGCGTCGCATAGAGGTTCCCCCCCAAGCCCTGGGGCATGTAGGCGATCCGTGGGCCGACCGTTTGACGATGGCGGGCATCCGCCATCGCGCCGCCAAGCACCTCGACCTGCCCTGTCTGTATCGCGCGGGCGCCCGCAACCAGCGCCAGCAGGCTCGACTTGCCGACCCCGTCCGGGCCGATCAGCCCGACCATGCAGCCCGCAGGGAGATCGAGGCTGACCCCGTCGAGCGCACACACCTTGCCGTAGCGCAGAGACACGTCCCGCAGGCGGGCAACCGGTGTGACCGCTCCCCCGCCACCCCCGCCATCCTCGATATCTACCACATATCTGTCCCGGCTCATTGTTGCGGCAACCTTGTCTGCAACTCGGACGGCCAATCCGCCTGCGGATCAAGCCGCACATAGGCCATACCCGGCAAGCCGGTCTTGACCTGATGGAGGTGCTCTCTGAGCAGGTCCGGAGAGATTCGCGCCTTGAGGCGGAACATCAGCTTCTGGCGCTCTTCTTCCGTCTCCACCGTCTTGGGAGTGAACTGCGCGACATCCGCCACAAAGGAGATTTCCGCCGGGACTACGTATTGCGGAGCGGCGTCGAGCACGAGCCGCGCCTCGGCCCCGAGCGCGGCCCGCCCGGCCTGTTCCGTCGGCAGAAAGAAGGTCATGTAGACATCGGTGAGATCAACCATGTTCAGCACCACGCCGCCGGCAGAGAGCACCTCCCCGGGCTGAGCGACGCGGTACTGTACGCGGCCGTCACGTGGTGCTTTCAGCACGCTGTCGTCGATATCGGCCTGGATGCGCTCTATGGTGGCCTGGACGGCGTCGACCGCAGATTTCGCCGCGACGACGTTCGATCTGGCCTGGCCGATGGCGGCCTGCGCGGCCGCGGCCTGTGCCTGTGCGGCGGCTACTGCAGCCTTCGCCGCTTGAAAAGCGGCGCGGTCGTCGTCCAGCTTCGAGACGGGAACGGCGCCTTTCGGGGCGAGCTCCTCCGAGCGCGCGACCCGTCTCTGCGCGGCGTCGAGTTCGGCCTTCCTCTGGGCTATGACTGCCTCAGCGGCCTGCCTCTCGGCTTCGCGCTGGGTCACCTGGCTTTGCGCGGTCTCGATGCCAATCTGTGCCCGTCGCAGCTGCGCCTGGGCCTCCCTGAACTGAGCTTCCAGTACTTCAGTGTCCATCTTTGCCAGAACTTGCCCGACCGTGACGAAATCGCCTTCGTCCACCAGGATATCCTTGAGTCGACCCGCCGTCTTGGTGGCGATGTCGATCTCCACCGCTTCAATGCGGCCGTTGCTGCCGGCAAAGCCGTCAGGAAGACCCTTTGTCTGCAAGGATTGCCAAGCAAAGAGCGCGGCCCCTATAACAACCACCCCTATGGCGATGGCCAGCAACCGGCCTTTATTGAGCTTCGGCATCTTTTAACCTCCGCTTTACCCCGTTCCAGGAGAACAGACGGTCATTTCGTAACAGATTTCCGTGAGACGGAATATCGTCCAAAAACGGCTGCCCGGAATTTGTGTACTCTGGATAAGATGCCAGCTTCATCACTCAGCCTTTCCGACAATCTGCTCAAGAAGCCCTTCGGTATCCTGTTTCAGGGCGTAGATGTCGGCCTTAACCCGGGCTAACCCGAATAATTCATGAAGTTTTGTCGCGAAACCGGCAAGTGTCCGCCAGATCAAGCCTGGCGCAGAGAGTTGCCCTGCAGACGTACTCACAGTACGTTGAAGCGCAAGCAGCGAGCACGGCTTGAGATGGTGGGCAATTGACGGTTGCAGCAGAAGTTTTCATGAATAATCCGGGTTAAAAAACTTCGTCAATATACGAAGACACTGTACGCCACGTCAAACGATCTTTACCGATTTAAACCGATTATTTTCTATCACGATCACGCTCGATGCCAGACGCCGGGGTCAAGCCCAGTGCCGTTTTTTTCCAACAAGGGGTATCCAGTAGATCCAGTCTGGAATCGAGGTGCGCCCGCACAGCACCGCCGCCATCACCTGACGTGGAAAGAAAACAGCGAACTTTTCCAAGGGCGGGCAACTACCCGTTTCTGGAGGTGTTACTTGACGGGCAAAAGAAGATAATTCACGCAGGAGTTCAAGGATTCCGCTGTCAAG
>JAXHUR010000017.1:21298-49156 GCA_034189505.1 Thermodesulfobacteriota bacterium
CCTGACGTGGAAAGAAAACAGCGAACTTTTCCAAGGGCGGGCAACTACCCGTTTCTGGAGGTGTTACTTGACGGGCAAAAGAAGATAATTCACGCAGGAGTTCAAGGATTCCGCTGTCAAGGGGTGACAGAGCGGGGCTAAAAGATTCAGAGGTGGCCCGTAATCTCGATATCAATGTCAGCACTGTTGCGGGGAATCTGAAACAATAAAGCAAAACGGAGGAGCGAGAAATTTCAAAAAAGGCGGCTTAAATCAACTGTCCAATTTTTTCTTGACCACGTCAGGTTTCCATGGCGGTTTCTATCTACTCGTCATTTCCAGCCAGTCGAGCCCCCATTTTTAAAGCCTTCGCACAGTCGAGGGGAAACACTTCCTTCCGTCTCTTGGCTTTTTTCTCAGGGTCAAATCGTGGAGCATAAACCTTTGCATAGTCTTCGAACTGGTAGGTGTCATAACTACACAGTGTCTCTGAAGCTCCAAATATCCATTTCAGGATCATCTCAGTGGTGCTGATGTGCTGGTCAAAGCCCAGTTCTTTTGCCATCTCCTCGGTCGCGCCCAGGGTGTAGATAAAACCGGTCTTGATTTTCCTGGGAAAGAGTGACTCAGGTGGATCGGTATAAGGCAGAAATGGAAAAATCAGGCGTTCCAGGAACGATCTCATCTGACCGGTTGATGTTCCCAAATAGATCGGTGATCCGAAGATGAGTGACTGAGCATCCAGAACTTTCTCGAAAATGGGTGTCAGGTCATCCTTTACCGCGCATCTGCCATAACTTTTCCCGTTCTTCATCTTGCATGAGAAACAGCTTATACACCCTTTATAGTTCAGATCATACAGATGGATAAGCTCGGTTTCGGCACCCTTCGAAGATGCACCTTCCAAGGCTTTTTCAAGCAGTGTTGACGTGTTCCACTTTTTTCTGGGACTTCCGTTGAATGCGATGACTTTCATGCTCAAACCCTCCTAGGAACAGGGTATATGAACTGTGTTATTGGCTCAACTGTTACTTACGTGAACTCTCTGCCTTGTGCTACTCGTAGAGGTCGCAGTCGAAGTGATTTGATTCTACCATGAGACAGCTTCTGGTACAATCTGGCCCAAAGCATCATCTCCTTTTGTATCAGGTATTTTGGCAATGACCTGTTTTACAACAAGAGATGATGCTTTTGTTTAATTATTTCAGTGTATTTTAGAGTTTCAACCGTTGCGAAAGTTGAGTGAGTCAAGTAAAAATATAAAAATTTCTGCGAGACTATTTTCCGGCCTTTGGAATAAATATTTCGTCCGGGTCGAGGACATCGTGAATCAACTGCAGTTCCTCGTAAGTCGGCACAGCGGTCTCCCCTTGCACCCGGGAGGTGTCCAACTCGAACTGGCATTGCTCCTGGATCTTCTCGAGGGTGGTTCCAGGGTGGAATGTATCGAGAAACATGTGGCCATCTTCCTCGTCAAACCGAAAAACTCCGAGGGTGCTGATAATAGCCGAAGGACCACCACGGTAGGCCGCACCGTAGAGTTCACGCCGATGGACGGTCTTTCCTCCAGGCCACTGTTTCACCCGCCATCCGGGACTGGTGATGTAACTGACCTTTTCGACGAAACGGCGCCTTTCGTGAACCATGATAAAGACCGTGCGTTTGGCAAAGGAATTGATGTCCGGATTTCCGCCGCTGCCCGTCAGACGCAGCTCAGGGGATAGATAATCACCGATGCAGGTCGTGTTGACGTTGCCGTACTGATCGACCTCGGCACCGCCAAGAAAGCCCAGATCAACATAACCGCGCTGGGCGATACTGAAGGCATCGTAGAGTCCCGAAGCCCTGGAAGCACCCATTTCACAGCGGGCGTCGCCGACTGAGGTTGGAAGCTCAGGAGGGCGGCCGTCCAGAGTACCCGCCTCGAAAATTAGTTTCAGATTGGGCGCATGGGTCTTCTGAGCGAGCATGATGGCTACCATGGGCAGACCGGTGCCGACAAACACGACCTCGTTATCCTGCACTTCGCGGGCCGCAGCGCAGCACAGCAGATCGGCCAGCCCATATTCGTCAGGGGATGCAAAGCGACTCATATCATTTCCCTCCCTTTCTTTCGCGCGGGCAGTAATTCATGGCGGAGTTGGCGCGAAGCTTCAGCATGCGAGACCACCCCAGTTTTTCCAGATAGCTGGTCTGGTCCAAGCCGTGAATCCATTCTTTGGCGAAGGCGTCAAAGCCTTCCTGAGTGCGGGTTTCGCTGTAGAATTTCTTGAGAAAAGGCCCGTCTACATCGTAGCGGCCGAACATCCCTGAAGGATGAGCGCCGTAAGGACACTCGACGATATAATCGACCTCGAAGCTGGGGATGGTGTTCTGGTCCGCGTTGCGGCGCAGAAACTCATCCGGGACGATCTCTTCGGCGACAGCGATGGTGATATCGGCGGCACGGGCGGCCTCTGGGTCGGCGTAATACTGACCATTGACGCGCACAGTGCCCTCCTCTCCCACCTGCTGGACGCAGAGAAGAGCCACATCCACCTTCACCGCGGGCACCATGACCTGCTGCCCGGCGTCAAAGAAGGGATCCTCCGTGAAGATATACTTGCTCTTGGCGATGCGCTTGCCGTCACGCAGCCCCGCCTTGCCGAGCATGTCGTACTCAGGGTTGTGAATGTCCGTACCCAGAGAGGTCTGGGTAACGGCGTAGGGCGCTCCGGCGGCAGCGGCGGCAAAGCGAAAAATCATCTCGGCGTGGCTGTAGTCCTCAACAAGGATCTTCTTCTCCGCGACCTTGCGCGAGAGGTTCGCACCGTACTTACCATAGAGCTCATGGCCAACCCAGCAGGATTCCCAGATATCCACACAGCCGGCCCCTACCAGAAATTCCGTATGCGGACCGCCGTTGACTTCGATCAGGTGCAGCCCCTTTCTCTTCTGCCGGATAAGTTCATAAACGACTCCAAAGGGGCGCCGCCAGATGGTGAAGCCTGAGAAAGTCAGGCTTGATCCATCTTTAATCATCTCGGCAGCCTGCTGTACCGATATGCGCTTGTCCTTTTCCATTGTTCCCTCGCTTTCTTAAAGTTTGATGCACTCGCAAAATTTAGAGGATGGCTAAGCAAAAATTTCGTCCTACAAGGCCTGGTGGTTTTTCAGGGGCGAAGGCATACATCAGGTATGTCGAGGTCCTGAAAAAACGCCGTAACGCCGTAGGGCGGACTTTTTGCAACGCCATCAGAGTTTAAGCCGCAAGCCCTTTAAGGATCTCTCGTGAAATGATCAGGCGCTGGATTTCGCTCGTGCCTTCATAGATCGAGGTTATCCGCACGTCCCTGGTAAATCTCTCGATAGGAAAGTCTTTGGTGTAGCCGTAGCCGCCGAGGATTTGCATGGCCTGGTAGCAGGCCTTGTTTGCGGATTCGGTGGCAAAAAGTTTTGCCATGGAGGCCTCCTTGGCAAAGGATTTTCCGGTCTCCTTGCGGTAGGCCGCATTCATCAGCAGCAGCCTTGCGGCTTCAAGTTCGGTGTAGGCGTCGGCGATCATCCATTGAATGGCCTGAAATTGACTGATTTTCTGCCCGAACTGGCTGCGCTCCGTGGCATAACGTGCCGCGTAGTCCATGGCCGCCAGCCCGACACCGAGACCAAGAGAACCGATCCCGATCCGCCCCCCTGCCAGTTCGGCAACGGCAATCCGGAACCCGTCGTTCTCTTTGCCCAGCATGGCGGAGGCGGGGATCCTGCAGTCCTGAAAAATCAACTCATTGGTGGCCGAAGCGTTCTGCCCCATTTTCTCCTCTTCCTTGCCGATGGTCAGACCGGGGGTGTCCGCTTGCACCAGAAAACAGCTGATGCCCTTGCCTCTGGGCGCATCCTTGTCGGTGACGGCCCACACCACGAATACGCCGGCATAGGGAGCGCTGGTAATGAAAATTTTCGACCCGTTGAGAACGTAGCTGTCACCGTCCCTTACGGCCTGGGTGGCCATCCCCGAAGGGTCGGATCCGGCGCAGGTCTCCGTCAGGCCAAAGGCGGCCGCGGCATATTCGCCCGAACAGATCCGGGGGATGTAAGTGCTTTTCTGCTCCTGCGATCCGGTGGCCTGAATCACCTCGCAGACCATATTGTTCACTGAAACGGTGACCGCGGTGGAGGCGCAGGCGCGGGCGAGTTCAGTCATGACGAGGCTGAAGGCGACGACTCCGGCCTCCGATCCTCCATACTCCTCACGGACGTTCAATCCCATAAAGCCAAGGTCTGCCAGTTTTTTCAGGTTGCCCAGAAGAAGCTCTCGATCTTTTTCCCGATCGAGCTTTTCGGCGACCGGCTCAAGCTCGGTTCTGGCGAAATCTCTTGCTGTGTCCTGGATGATTTTCTGTTCCTCAGAGAGTTCCATTTTCATTGTATTACCCCGCCGATCATGGTTTGAATGCGATCATCAAAATTCGGGACTTCACCTTTATGTTCACCGCCTTCTATAAACAAGCAGGCTTAACGGCCGCAGCGTGTACTTGTTCTTATTCTGATGTGGTCTCCGCTGGCTTTTTGAGTTTTCTTCCCCAGGGACAAACCTTTATGCAGATGCCGCAGATGGGCTTTCCGATGTTCTCCGTCGCGGCGAACTCGTTCACCAGTTTGGTCGCGCATTTCTGGAAATCCAGCGCTTCTTCGCGGGACGCATAGTGAAAATCGGTGGAGACGTTGCGGATCGCGCCGGCAACACAGGCATCTGTGCAGCAGGTGCAGGAGCCGCATCGATTCTGCAGCGGTTTGTCTGCTTCAAGCGGCATGTCGGTCAGCACGGTGACAAAGCGAACCCGCGGCCCATACTGCGGCGTCACGATGAGCAGGCTCTTGCCCTGCCATCCCAATCCAGCCGCGTTGGCTGCCGCCTTGGCCGAAAGATGGGAACGAAACTCTTTCATGTCGAGGGGCTGGGAGGCCGGAATGGGAAGAGCGTGAAATCCCGATTGCTCGATATAAGAGCAGATCCGCAGCGCGAGTTGGTCCAGAAAGGCGTTGGCGGCAAGGTAAGTCTGAGCGTAGAGCGGCGTCGGACGCCCCGGGAGCTGCTCGAAGACGGCATTGGGGATCTTCACCCCGAGGGACAGGGCATACCGGAACGGCTCCAGCAAATCGGAAGGTTCGCATTCGATCTCCCTGAGAAGATCCAGATCGGCGACTCCGACCAGATCGGCGCCGAGCTCCCGGGCACGTGTTTTGACCTTTGCGGTGGATCCATCCATGTCATTCTCCCTTCCGGGACGGTCGGTTTTCTACTTCTCGATCCCGATGCGAGCGTCTACACCCTGCTGGTAGTAGTGTTTGACTTCGCGCATCTCCGTGACCAGGTCCGCGGCTTCGATCACCCGGCTGTGGGCGCTTCTTCCTGTCAGGACCAGCTCCACCTGGGGCGGCTTCGATTCGATCACCTCCAGGAGTCGCTCGACGCAGATAAGACCGAACCAGACCGCGCCGTTGATCTCGTCAAGGATCACCAGATCGTAGTCGCCGCTGTTCATAGCTTCCCGGGCAAGTTCCAGTGCCTCTTTGGCGATGCGGATATCCTCATCTTCGAGCTTGTCTCTGAAGATCCAGCCGTCGCGTCCTGTCTGGTGGATGGTCAGAAGCGGCGCAAGCTGCCGCGCCGCCAGATGCTCACCATAGGCACCGCCCCCCTTGATGAACTGAACCACGCAGACTCTAAAGCCGCGCCCCACAGCGCGCAGCGCCAGCCCCAGGGCGGCGGTCGTCTTGCCCTTGCCGTCGCCGGTGTAAACCTGCACCATCCCCTGTTCCATCCCTTGCCGCTCCCTTACTTCTGAAGAGCTTCTGTCAACGCCGGAACGAACTGCATGACATCGGCGACCACCAGAACGTCGGCGACCTCGCCGATCGGGGCGTCCTTGTCCTTGTTGATCGCCACCACGAAATCGGATTTTTTCATGCCGGCCAGATGCTGGATTGCTCCGGAGATACCGCAGGCCACGTACAGCTTCGGCGCCACCGTCTGGCCGGTGGTACCGACCTGGCGGCCGTGGTCCACCCAGCCGGCATCGACCACTGGACGGCTTGCGCCCAGTTCTCCTCCCATTGCTTTGGCCAGTTCGGCGATGACGGGAACATTGTCTTTTTTCCCGATGCCGCGGCCGGCACTCACAATCACCTCGGCCCGGGCCAGATCGACTTCTTTCTCCTCAGCGGGTTCATAGCCTTTGAAAGTCACCCCTTGAGTGTCGGCGGAAACGTCGATCCGCTCAACGGCAGGAGCCCCCTGGGGATCCGCCGAGGGAAAAGCACCGGCCTGCACGGTCAGAACCGCCTTGCGGGTGGCTGGAGTCACGGTGCGTCTCATCTTGGCGTTGCAGCACCCCACTTCGAAGCCTCCTTCGACAATACCCACGATTTCCGAGACCTGCCCGATCTTGAGAGCGGCGGCAAGGCGTGGAGCAAGGTCCCAGCCATAGGATGAGTGAGAAAGAATGATATAATCAGGATTCTCTTTCTCGATGGCCGCCAGCACCACCTGTTTATGAACGGCGGGATTATACTCTCCGCAGCTAGCCGCTTCGGCCAGGTAAACCTTTCCGTCCATCCGCGGCACAGCCTTGTCGTCACCAATCAGAACGGCGACCTTATCCGCCTCCAACTGATCGGCAAAAGTCATCAGTTCATACGTTGTTTCGAGGAGTTGGCCCTCACGATATTCACACACCAGCAACGCTTTCATAAAAGCCTCCGTCAGGTTCGGATGTTACTTCAGCACGGCTGTTTTCTCTTTGAGCAGATCGACAAGCTTCTCGACCATCCCGCTGAGATCGCCTTCCAGGACCAGGCCGCTTTTCCTGCGCTCCGGCGCATAGAACTTTGTCGCCGACGCCAGCGGCTCCTCGGAGAGCAGGTCATTAGCCGCAATCGTCTCAATCTCCTTTCGCTTGGCCTTCATGATGTTGGGCAGCGTCGGATAGCGCGGCGTATTGAGTCCCAACTGGCAGGTAACAAGAGCCGGAAGTTCCAATTCCACCAGTCCCTTGATTCCCCCCTCCAGCTCGCGTTTGCCCTGAATCAATCCATCGGCATAATTGAAGTCCACCAGGGTCGTGGCGCTGGCGATCCCCAACATTTCCGCGACGAGCACTCCGACCTGCGCGGAACCGCGATCCTGGGACTGCATTCCGGTGAAAATCAGGTCGAATCCCTTGTCCCCCGCGTACCGCGAGATCATCGACGCGATCTGCCAGGGGTCCTTGAGATGAGCGGCGCTGTCCTGAATATGCACGGCCCTGTCGCCCCCCATGGCGAGGGCCTTCTTCAGGGCTTCCACCACACGGTCCGGCCCGATGGAGAGAACGGTCAGCTCAGGTTCTTTGCCGAGCTGTTCCTTGAGCTGTACCGCCTGCTCGACGGCATACTCGTCGTATTCGTTCATGCGCCAGGCCAGATCGCTCTCGTCAAACCACAGGCCGTCTGCAGCAGGCTTGAAACGCGATTCCATATCGGGAACCTGCTTGATGCACACAAGTAGCTTCATGGGCTAACCTCCTATCCTTTCAGCGATGATTTCCGCAAAATCCCTGACCCTGAGGGTCTCTTCGCAGTCTCCTGTTTTTATGCCGTCTTCAAACATCGTCAGGCAGAAGGGGCAGTTGCTGACCAGCACGGGGGCCGAGGTTTCGGCGGCCTGGCGAACCCGCTCCACATTGATGCGCGACCCCAGCTTCTCCTCGGCTAAGATCCGGCCGCCGCCGGCGCTGCAGCAGAAACTGTCCCTGCCCGACCTGTCCATCTCGGTGATGTTCCAGCCGGCGACTTCGAGCACCTCGCGGGGCTCGCGGTAAATATCCTTGTAGCGGCCCAGATAACAGGAATCGTGGTAAGTGCAGGACTGCCCGTGCGCCGGATCCAGGGCAAGCCGCCCATCTCCCACGAGCCGGTGAATGAATTGGGTGTAGTGCTCCGTGGCGATATGGAAATCGAGGTCGCGATAATCCCGGCTCAAAGTATTGAAGCAGTGGGGGCAGGCAGTGACGATCCGCTCGATGCCGGTCGCTTTGATGGTCTCGATATTCTCCTGCGCCAGCATCTGATAGAGGTATTCATTGCCAAGTTTGCGGGCGGGCTCGCCGCAGCATTTCTCGTCCTTGCCCAGAATCCCCACCCGGATGCCGGCCGCATCGCAGATCTTCACGAAGCTGCGGGCCACCTCTTGATTGCGTTTGTCAAAAGAGGCGTAGCAGCCGACAAAGTAGAGGATATCAGCCTGCTCTCCTTCATTCACCCGGGCCACGTCGAGCCCCTCGGCCCAGTCGCCGCGGGCGGCAAAGGCCATGCCGAAGGGATTGGCGTTGACCTCCAGGTTGCCGATGGCCGCACGCACCTCGTCGCCGGGGAAGGTCCCCTCCATCAGGCTCAGGTTGCGCCTGAGTTCGATCACCTTGTTCACATGCTCGTTGTTGGCCGGACAGATGTCCTGGCAGGCAAAGCAGGTGGTGCAGGACCAGACAGCCTCTTCGTCGATGGTTTCCAGCAAGGCCTGCTCTCTGCCCGCCGCGGCCGTCTCGCCGATCTGTCCGATCAGCTTCATGGGAGAAAGAGGTTTTTCGGTAACATAGGCCGGACACCGATCCTGACAGCGCTTGCAGTTCATGCAGGCGTCGGCGTCAAAAAGGTCTTTCCAGGTCAGGTCCCCAACGGTGGCGGCCCCGAACTGCTCGGCTTCTTCATCCTCCAGATCGATAGTTGAAAGCGAGCCTCTCTCATTCAGAGGGGCAAAGAAGGCGTTGGCGCTGGTATACAGAAGATGTCTGAGCTTGGTGAAAGGAATAGCGGCGATAAAACCCAGAGCCAGGGTCAGATGAAGCCACCAGAGGGAGGTGTGCAGAGAGCTCAGCCCCTCGGGGGACATCTCGGGCAGCATCCTGGCAGTCACAAGACCTACAGGGGAGAACCTGGCCAGATCGGGGTTCTGCACCAGTTCGGTGGCGGCAATGCGGACTCCTTCGATAAGAAAACCGGTGATAAGAATGGCAAACAGCAGGCCGTGAATCCAGTAATCATCCTTGACGGTTTCCAGCCCTTCTGGTTTCAGGAAAAACCGGCGCACAAACAGCCCGGCCAGCATCACGATCGTGACAGCGCCCGCAATATCAAGGACCAGGGAAAAAGCGCGATAGAAATTGCCCTGCAGAATATTTGCCTCGAACACAGGGGTCAGAAAATCGGCCTGCAGCATGACCAGCAGAGTCCCCGCAAAAAGGATCATGAACCCCCAGAAGAAGAAGGAGTGGAAGATGCCGCCGCTGCGCACACGAGAGACTTTCCGTTGTGTCAGAATCTCAGACAGCATTCTCTGTGTCCGCTCCCCGATCCGATCGAAACGGTCCAGACTTTTTCCCTGCCGCCAATGCGCCGAGCGCTTCCACAGCCCCCAGGCCATAAGGGCGAAGGCTGCGATCGCCAGAAGATACATCGGCAACACCACGCCTGACCCGACATTCCAGTATATTTCGCGCGTGGCTCCCATAGGCACACCCTTTCCAAACGAAAATTCAGGACTTTTCCCGCCTTGCCATTAAAAAGCCCGATATGACTCGGGCCTCGATGACGGTCAGCTCAAAAGCAACTTGGAGATAACGACCCGCTGAATTTCGTTGGTCCCTTCGTAGATCTCGGTGATCTTTGCATCGCGGTACATACGCTCGACTTCGTAATCAGCGATATATCCATAACCACCATGAATCTGGAGGGCTTCCTTCGTTACATAGGTGGCGGTCTCGGAGGCGTGCATCTTGCACATGGCCGATTCCATGGTGTAGTTCTGCCCGGCATCTTTGAGACAGGCCGCCTTGTAGGTCAACAGCTTGCTCGTCTCGATGCGGGTTTTCATATCCGCCAGCTTGAACTGGATCGCCTGGAAATCACAGATCGCCTGACCGAACTGCTTGCGCTCCTTGGAGTAGGCCAGCGCCCGCTCGAAGGCGCCTTCGGCGATGCCCAGCGCCTGGGCGGCGATCCCGATACGGCCGCCGTTGAGAGTGTCCATGGCGATGTTGAACCCCTTGCCTTCCTTACCCAGCAGGTTCTCCGCCGGCACCCGAAGATCGTCCAGGGCAAAGGCGGTGGTGTAACTGCCGCGGATTCCCAGTTTGTTCTCATTTTTGAGGATGGACACTCCCGGAGAGCTCAGATCGACGATAAAGGCACTGATCCCTTTGTGTTTCAGACTGCGATCAAAAGATGCGAGCACCACCCCGGTGCCGAGGTAGCCGCCGTTGGTGATAAATATCTTGCTTCCGTTGATGACGAACTCATCTCCCTCGCGCCGGTAGGTGGTGGCGGTTCCGCCGGCGTCGCTGCCCGCATCGGGTTCGGTGAGCAGAAAACAGCCGATCTTCTCGCCGCTGTTGAGGGCCGGCAGCCACTTCTGCTTCTGCTCCGCGGTGCCGAAGGTGAAAATCGGACCGGAGCACAGGGAGGTGTGGGCGGAGATCAGTACGCCGCTGGATGCGCAGGCTTTGGAGACCTCCTCCACCACAATAGCGTAGGAGAGCATGTCCATACCCGCGCCGCCGTACTCCTCCGGCAGATAGCTGCCGAGCAGCCCCATCTCGCCCATATGCTGCACGAGGACGTCGGGGATGGCATGTTTCTCGTCGATTTCCATGGCCAGCGGCTTGATCTCGTTGTTGACGAAATCCCGCACGCTGTCACGAAGCACTTTGTGGTCCTGTGAAAGTTCAAAATTCATTAGCGTCCTCCGCTTCTCAGACGAAAAGGTATCTCTACCACCCTGTCTGGGGCCGCAGCTCCCATGTTGAACAAGTTACCCGAAAATTGGTCATTTCCCCTTGAACTCGGCTTTACGCTTCTCCACAAAGGCACCCATCCCCTCCTTCTGGTCTTCGGTGGCAAAAAGCACCCCGAACAGAGAAGCCTCGTAGCGAAAACCGTCTTCTTTGCCCATATTCAAGCCGTTGGCGATCGCGTTCTTAGCCGAGGCGATGGCCAGGGTGCCGAGCTTGGCGATGGACCGGGCGGTTTCAAGGGCTTTGGGCAGCAGTTCTTCCGGAGCGAAGACCTCGTTTACGATTCCCCACTCGGCCGCTTTGGCGGCATCGACCATTTTCCCTGTAAAGATCAGCTCATTGGCCCGCGCCACGCCGATGCGTCGAGACAGGTTCTGGGTGCCGCCGAAGCCGGGAATGATCCCGAGAGTCACCTCAGGGAAACCAAGACGTGCCTTTTGCGAGGCGTAGATGAAATCGCATCCGAGAGCCAGTTCCAGTCCGCCACCGAGAGCGTAGCCGTTGACGGCGGCAATGACGGGCTTCTTCATCTTCTCCATCATGAGCATGACCCGCTGACCGTTGAGAGCGAACTGCTGGCCCTCGAAAGCGCTCATCGCAGCCATTTCCTTGATATCCGCGCCAGCCACGAAGGCCTTCTCCCCTGCTCCGGTCAGAATCACGACCTTGACGTCATCGTCACGGTCCAGTTCATAGAGTGCGCATTCAAGTTCACCCAGCACTGCGCTGTTGAGCGCGTTGAGAGTTTGCGGACTATTGATGGTCAATTGGACAATCCCATTGTTTTTTTCGATAAGCAGCAGTCTGTATTCCATGCCCTCTCCCCTACTGATAGGTGTAAAAACCGCGTCCCGACTTTCTCCCCAGATAGCCGGCGTTGACCATCTTGACCAGCAGGGGGCATGGGCGGTATTTGGGATCTTTGAATCCGTCATACAGGACTTCGGCAATCGCCAGCACCGTGTCGAGCCCGATAAAATCCGCCAGGGTCAGAGGCCCCATCGGCTGGTTGGTGCCCAGCTTCATCCCCTTGTCGATATCCTCAGCCGTCGCGACCCCTTCATAGAGGGCAAAAATCGCCTCGTTGATCATAGGGATCAGCACGCGGTTGACGATAAAGCCGGGATAGTCCTGAGAGACCGCAATCTCCTTGTCGAGCTTCGCGACCAGGTCGGCCGTGACCTGGAAAGTTTCGTCGCTGGTGGCGTGACCACGGATCACCTCAACCAGCGTCATCACCGGCACCGGGTTCATGAAGTGCATGCCGATGACTTTTTCCGGCCGCCCGGTCACCGATGCGATTTTGGTAATGGGGATGGACGAGGTGTTGGAGGCCAGATACGCCTCGGGTTTGACGAGAGCGTCGAGCTTACGGAAGATCTCAAGCTTGACAGATTCGTTTTCGGTCACCGCCTCCACGGCAAAATCCACCGGCGCCAGATCCTCCATGGACAGAGTCGTTTTGATCCGCCCCAACGCCTCGCCGACCAGGCTCTCAGCGATGGCACCCTTCTTTGCCTGACGCGCCAGGTTCTTCTCGATGGTCGCCATCGCTTTGTCCAGCTGCTCCTGCGCGATATCGAAGAGAACAACCTGATATCCGTGCTGAGCAAAGACATGGGCGATGCCGTTGCCCATCTGCCCCGCTCCAAGAACTCCAATCGTTGCAACCATGATCTCTGCCTCCGTCCTAAATTCGTTCAAAAATGACAGCCACGGCTTCGCCCCCGCCGATGCACAGCGTCGCCAGGCCATAGCGCTTCTGGCGGCGTCCCATCTCATGGACGAGGGTCGTCGCCAACCGGGCACCACTGGCACCGATGGGGTGACCGATGGCGCAGGCGCCGCCGTTGACGTTGACCTTGTCCAGCGGGATGTTATGCGCCTTGATCGCCAGCAGCGCCACCGAGGCAAAGGCCTCGTTGATTTCAAACAGATCGATGTCCGCCACCGAAAGCCCGGCTCGCGCACACACTTTTTCGATCGCCCCGATGGGGGCCTCGGGGAACTCGTCGGGATGCCGGCTCGACGTCGCCTGAGCGACAATACGCGCCCTGGCCGTCAGGTTGTGCCGTTCGAGGGCCTCTTCCCCGGCGAGCAGCAGCATGGCGGCACCATCGTTGATGGTCGAAGCGTTACCGGCCGTGATGGTGCCGTCCTTGCGAAAGACCGGCTTGAGGCCGGGCAGGCGGTCGAAATCAACCTTGAAGGGCTCTTCATCGGTCTCGACGCGCACTTCGCCCTTTTTGTTCTGCTTGACGACCGGGGCGAGTTCGCGCGCAAAGATCCCTTCCTGCACCGCCGTCTGAGCGAGACGATAGGAGCGCAGGGCGAAATCGTCCTGCTCCTCGCGGCTCAACCCATTGCGCTCCACGCTGGCTTCGCCGATCTCGCCCATGTGGCGGCCCGTGAAGGGGTCGGTCAAACCGTCGTAGATCATGAGGTCGATCAGTTTGCCGTTGCCCATGCGGTAGCCGGTGCGGGCCTTTTCCAGAAAATACGGTGCCAGCGACATGCTCTCCATCCCGCCGGCGACAACCACGCCGGACTCACCAAGACGGATGGAATCGGCGCCGAGCATGACCGCCTTGAGCCCGCTGCCGCACACTTTATTGATGGTCAGAGCCGGCACCTCATCCGGGATGCCGACTCCCCGCATGGCCTGACGCGCCGGTGCCTGGCCGCACCCTCCCGAGAGAACCTGCCCGACAATAACTTCATTTACGGCATCTACAGAAACAGAGGAAGACTCCAGGACCGCCCGCATTGCCGTCGCGCCCAGAGTGGCCGCCGCCACATCGGAGAGAGTTCCCCCCATTGACCCGAAGGGTGTTCGTTTTGCCTCAACAACAAAAACTTCTGAACCCATTATGCAAACCTCCTGATTGATTTTTTTTGAGCATAGTTCGCATTTACGTACATGTCAAATAAAAATAAAACGGATTTTTATTTTATGAGCCTCAAATGCCTTAACTTCTTTTTCAGGATGATTTGAACGGAAAATCTGGCGTGGTTAAAAAAAGCCAATCAGACCAAACAAAAATCACAAAAAAACAATGTTATCTGGTAGATCAGTCATTTTCTCTCCCCCCTCTGCAGTCACTGCAAAGGTGTTTTCGATCCCGACGACTCCTTTATCGGGAAAAACAAACTTAGGTTCTATCGCCACCGTCTGTCCCTGCTGAAGCGGCATTTTAAACCCCTGGGCCAGCACCGGAAACTCGTCGAGTTCCAGCCCCACGCCATGTCCGACAAAGCGTGCCTGCTCTCCGGGCATGCCCATGAAATTGTCTTTCAACCCTGCTTTTTCCGCCATTTCAGCGGCCAGCAGAAACAACTCTTCACAGATGGCACCGGGCTTCAGGGAGGCCCGCAGCATCTCCTGTATGGACAATGAGACCTCGAAGGCGTGCTTCAGTTCCTCATCCAGGTCGCCGATCACAAAGATGCGGGTCATATCTGTGATGTAGCCCTGAAAAACCCCGGTGTAGTCAAAAAGAACCGGCGTATTGGGCGCGACGGTCTCCAGCGATGCACCGTGAGGAGAGGCGTTGGAGAGCCCCCGACCGGTAACCGCGCCGTCGAAGAAACCGAAACTCGGACCTCCGGTGGACACGGCAAGCCCCTGGAAAAGTTCCTGGTTGAAGGCTCGCATGCGCACATAGCCCTCGCTGCCTGCCTTGCGCAGCCGGCACTCGAACTCGGCGGCGAGATCGATCTCGCGCATTCCGGCGGCAAGAAACTGCGGGACCTCGGCAAAGACAGCGCTCAGCGAGGCGCCGCTGCGCCGCAGCAGCTCAAGTTCCCCGGCAGATTTGACGGATCGCAGCTGACGGTTGAGCAGCGAGATGTCCACAAACTCCCGCCCCGCAAGGAGTTTGGCGTAATAATCACGCTGCTGGGCCGGCACCACGTCGAAGGTCATCCCGATCCTGGCGGCACTTTCGGGGATCACGCCGGAGAATTCCCGGGAAGGCGGGAAAGGCCGGATATCGCTCAAAGGGCTTTCCCGACGTGCTCTCTCGTAGCTTTTTCTGATCAGAAGCGTCGGAGTCCCTTCAACTGGCATCCACAAAGTGCCGTTCTGCCGCGTAGCGCTGAAGTAATAGACATCTATAGGAAAGATAAAAAGAGCGCCATCCAGCTGCTGCTCCTTCAACAGCGCCTGCATGGCGCGGGTACGTGACTGCAGTTCATCCCCAGTAATCATGACAGATACCTCCTAAAGACCGGCGGGCCAGACATCGTAAAAAACAATTTCCTCCAGGCTCTTGCGTGGCCGGGGTTTCGGCTCCCGCTCGGGATACCCCAGGGGCGTGAATCCAATGACCCGGAACGGGTCGGGGATGCCGAACGCCTCTTTAATTTTTGCCTCGTCGTACCAGCCGATCCAGCAGGTCCCAAGCCCCAGGGCGTGCGCCGCAAGGCATAGATGCTCAAAAGCGATGGCGCCATCGGCGACGTAGTAGGGGATGCCGTTTTCCACATCGGATTCACGGGGATCAACGCACAGGACAATCGTCACTGGTGCGGTTGCAAGCGCCTTTTTACCGGGGTTGTCGTCGGGAACCGCCTCCAGCAGCAGTGCGCGTCTGGCCGCATCGCGCAGAACGAGAAAACGCCAGCACTGCATGTTCTTCCAGGAAGGCGCCAGGCGCGCGGCGTCGAGGACCTGGGTCACTTTCTCCTGTTCGACCTCTTTGTTCATGTATTTGCGAATACTTCTTCTGTCTCTGATGACCTGGAAAATATCCAATTTCTCCTCCTTTTTACGGGTATCTATTCACTTCGCGGGTCGTCACTTGCATACCGAATAGTTCCTTTCATCAGGAAAAACGGCGCAGTAAGCCCGCAGGGGTTCTCCCCCGCGTTCCTACATATTTCTACGATAGCGCCCGCCGACCTCGAACAGGGCCTGGGAGATCTGTCCCAAAGATGCCACCTTGACGGTCTCCATCATCTCACCGAAAATATTTTCGCCGGCGACAACCGCCTCCTTGAGCCGTTCCAGGGCCTGGGGTGCTTTCTCCCGGTTCTGGTCCTGAAAGGCGCGCAGGTTGCTGATCTGACGCTCCTTCTCTTCGGGTGTCGCCCGCGCCAGCTCGCCGGGGATCTTATACCCGTCCTCATCGGCGCGGGGATTCAAAAAAGTATTCACCCCTACGATCGGCAGGCTGCCGTCGTGCTTCCTGTGCTCATAGAGCATGGATTCTTCCTGGATCTTGTTGCGCTGATACTGGGTCTCCATCGCACCGAGCACCCCGCCGCGATGATCCAGACGCTCAAACTCCATCAAGACCGCCTCTTCCACCAGATCGGTCAGCTCTTCGATGATGAAGGACCCCTGAACCGGGTTCTCGTTTTTGGTCATGCCGAACTCTTTGGAGATGATCATCTGGATCGCCATGGCCCGCCGCACCGATTCCTCCGTGGGGGTGGTCACCGCCTCGTCGTAAGCGTTGGTATGCAGCGAGTTGCAGTTGTCGTAAATAGCGATCAGCGCCTGAAGAGTGGTACGGATATCATTGAAATCCATCTCCTGGGCATGCAGCGACCTCCCCGAGGTCTGGATGTGATACTTCAGCTTCTGACTGCGTTCGTTGGCCCCGTATTTTTCCCGCATGGTGACGGCCCAGATGCGCCGCGCCACCCGACCGATCACCGAATATTCCGGGTCGAGGCCGTTACTGAAGAAGAAAGACAGGTTGGGGGCGAACTCGTCGATGTGCATGCCCCGCGAGAGGTAATATTCGACATAGGTGAAACCGTTGGACAGCGTCAGGGCCAGCTGGGTGATGGGGTTGGCGCCCGCCTCGGCGATATGGTAGCCGCTGATCGAGACCGAGTAGTAATTGCGCACCTTGTTGTCGATGAAATACTGCTGCATGTCCCCCATCATCCGCAGCGCGAAATCAATGGAGAAAAGACAGGTGTTCTGTCCCTGATCTTCCTTGAGGATATCCGCCTGCACTGTTCCGCGAACGTTCTGCAGCGTGTAGTCCTTAAGATCACGATATTCGGTCTCATCCGGGTTGCGGCCATGCTGCTCTTTGAACTTTTCCACCTGCTGATCGACGGCCACATTGAAAAACATCGCCAGCATCGCCGGCGCTGGGCCATTGATCGTCATGGATACGCTCGTAGAGGGCGCACATAAATCAAATCCGTCGAACAGTTTCCGCATGTCCTCCACCGTGCAGATCGAGACCCCGCTCTCACCGACCTTCCCGTAAATATCAGGCGGATAATCAGGGTCGGCCCCGTAGAGCGTTACGCTGTCGAACGCCGTGGACAGCCTTTTGGCGCCATCCTCCTGACACAGGTAGTGAAACCGTCGGTTGGTCCGCTCGGGGCTTCCTTCGCCGGCAAATTGCCGCTTGGGGTCTTCCTCCGCGCGCTTGAATGGAAAGACGCCGGCGGTGTAGGGGAAGAAGCCGGGCAGATTCTCCAGCATCAACCAGCGCAGCAGGTCCCCCTTATCCGAATAACGCGGCAGGCTGACCCGCGGAACCCGCGTACCGGAAATGCTTGAGCTGTAAAGCTCGGTCGTAATCTCGCGATCACGGACCCTGGTGACCAGCACATCTTTCTGGTAGGCATCCTTCAGCTCGTCCCAGCATTTCAGGACACGGTGGGCGTTTTCATGAAGTCGTGACTCATGCGCCTCAATCTGCTCGGCAACTTCTCGGGCCGCGGCCGATCCTTCCGGAAGCAGATCTGCTGCGCCCTGCAACTGATACAGGGATCGGGCCACATCGCTCTGCTGATGCACGTTTTTGCGATAGCCTCGCACGGTCTGAACAATCTCGCCGAGATAGTGAATCCGGTCCGCCGGAATGACCGTCTTGCTCAGAGAGTCTCCGTCGACGACCTTGAGCTTGGACTCCCACCCCAGTCCCTTTTTCTCATTGAGCTTCTCGAGGACCTTAAGATAGAGCACCGAGGTCCCCGGGTCGTTGAACTGAGAAGCGATGGTTCCGTAGACAGGGATCTCTTCGTCCGGTCCATCGAATTGGTTGCGGTTGCGGCGTACCTGCTTGATGACATTTCTTTTGGCATCTTCCGAACCTTTGCGCTCGAACTTGTTGATCGCCACCAGATCGGCGAAGTCGAGCATATCGATCTTCTCAAGCTGTGTCGGCGCGCCGAACTCCGCGGTCATGACATAAAGAGAGAGATCACAGATCGGCACCACCGAAGCATCCCCCTGTCCGATTCCCGATGTCTCGATAATAACGAGGTCGAACCCGGAGGCCCGAACGACATCCAGCGCATCCTCGATGGCGAGGGAAAGCTCGGAGCGCGATTCCCGGGTCGCCAGAGAACGCATGTAAACCCGTTTTCCAGAGATGGCGTTCATGCGGATGCGGTCTCCCAGCAGCGCGCCCCCGGTTCTCTGGCGAGAAGGATCCACCGCCAGGATCGCGACACTTTTTTCAGGAAAGTCCCGCAGAAACCTCAGCACCAATTCGTCACAGAGAGAACTTTTGCCGGCCCCTCCCGTTCCTGTGACGCCGATGACCGGAACGGGGCGGACCATCTCCTTGACCCGCCCGCGCAGCTGCCCGTAGACGCCCTGGCTTCCCGCATGTACCGAATCCTCGGCCAGAGAGATAATCGTGTTGATGGCACCGATGTCCTGGTCCGGTAATTTGAGCAACTCCTCCTCGGGGTTGCGCGCCAGGCTGAAATCGCACTGCTGCAGCATAAAGTCGACCATCCCCTGCAACCCCATGCGGCGCCCGTCTTCCGGCGAGAAAATCTTGGTCACGCCACAGGCTTCGATTTCGGCGATCTCATCCGGGATGATGACGCCGCCACCGCCGCCGAAAACCCTGACGTGATCTGCGCCGCGCTCCCGCAGCAGGTCCATGGTATATTTGAAGAACTCGACGTGCCCCCCCTGGTAACTGCTGATGCAGATTCCTTGCGCATCCTCCTGAATCGCTGCCGTGACGATCTCCTCCACGGAGCGGTTATGACCCAGGTGAATGACCTCCGCCCCGGAGGCCTGGAGAATCCTGCGGATAATATTGATCGAGACATCATGGCCGTCGAAAAGGCTGGTCGCCGTCACAAAACGGATCTTGTGCTGTGTCTTTGCGGATGTTTTCTGATCCGAGGATTTATGAATTTCGGCATTTCCGTGCATAGCGTCCCTCCTTGGAACGGTTCTGAATTAATCCTGTAATGTGAATTCCCAGGCACACCAATATTCCGCGGGGACAGGATCGGGCGGACAGGCGAGACACCGGGTCTGGATGCGGGAGTCGACGGTCCTGGCGAACTCGCCGTATTCGACGATCCCCACCGACTTGCAGGGGTGCTCCGCCAGCCCCTTGCGCTTTCTCGCCGACTGAACGCGGCAGTCAAGCATGCGGAACACGGCTCGATCCTCAGAGACATCGACGGTCTCCTGAAGATTGAGCCGGGCATAGAACCGGTGCTTGAGACATTCCACCAAAGCGGGGATGCCTCCTCCCGGCGCGATCCCGAGGCGTGCCATGATCCGCCTGGCTTCAATCACGGTAAATCTGCGCCAGGCTTCGGTGTCGGCGTCAACTGCCACATCGAGCCCGTAACGTTTTTCAACCTCCTGAAACCAGAGCCCGTCGTGGGCAAGCCAGTTCTTGGCATCGTCGACAATGATCTGGACCAACTCTTCCCGGCTCAACTCGTACAGCAGGCGAACACCTTCATCGCCATAGTGTTTTTCGCTCGACATTCAACCACCTCCAAAATGCAATAATTATTGACCAACGACTGTTTGCCAGCTCCGGCACGATCCCCGGCAACAGCTCTTAGTTAAGATCATCCGGCAAACGCACCACCAGCACAGGGATCGTACTGTGCTGGACCATCTTGCGCGCCGTACTGCCGTTGACCTGTTTCTGGATGACCTTGTCCATCTGGTAGGGCCAGCGTTTGTCGGTCATCTGCAGAGAAGCCCAGCGGTCTACCACCTCCTGGCCGGTAGAGGCGTTGATAAAAAGGTTGAAGGCATCTGCCCCTGCAGATTGTTCTTCTCCACATAATAGGCAAGCGCCAGGGGGGCACCACCTTCGGGTAGCCGACCGGGGTAAACCCCGACCACCCCAGATCCATACCGTTTTTGAAAAACCGGACGGTGTCTTCCGGCTCCACAACACTGCCTGTGCAGACTTTTTTTCTGATCCGACTCAAAAACTCCGACATTTCATCCTCCTTTTACGCACTTTCAACAAAAACCCCTGTCTGGCCAATCACCCTCAGGCTGGTTTTCCATGCGATTGTCCGGAACGTTGACCTGCTAGCGTTATTTTTGATTTTCATTTACGTGCATGTCAATTATTTTTTGAACGTTTTTCTATTTTATATATGTCACAAATTTTTACGCTTTTAACCTACTGTTTATAAACGTTTTTTCTTGTAAAACATTGTTTTTGATTTTTATAGCAGTTGGAGAAATTTTATATTTCACAATATTTGCGTTAATGTCATACTTACCGCTAAAATCAACGACGACAGGTGAGAAATCTATGGGTAAAACCGATCACGAAAAAGAGGAGATTGTCCCTATCGGAGACCTCAGTAGAACATTGGGGATTTCGACGAGGACATTACGATACTGGGAAGAGGTGGGAATCATTGAATCTGTTGACCGGGTCGATCGCGCCAACCGAGGCTATACGCCGTACATGGTGAGGAGAATAAAATTCATCACCCGGTTAAGGGATTTAGGTTTAAGCATTAAGGAAATGCAATATCTTTACAAGGTTTACGGGGACGCAAAAAAAACAGATCAGGTCATCCCCGAACTCGTCAGAATTTTCAATCAACACATTGGCACTATTGATGAAAAAGTTGCCAAGCTGACCTCTCTGCGAGCGGAAATTGTTGATTACCGTGAGCGGCTGTTGGAAAAATTGGCCGAATCCACACAGAAAGAAACAATCAACACGGAATCCACGAAAAAACACTCACTGCGACACTTGACCTAACTATCTTCGGCAGCGAAAGAACTCGCATAGGCGGTCCCCAGTCACCGGTGCCGCGACCTGCATAGAGACAGCCTCATGCAGGCAGTGAGTAGAGGCTGTTCTGCCCGGGATATTCGAGGGCGGTGAGATCATGGAAAGGGGAAATCCGTAAAGGGCCCTTCAGTTTTTCCACTGCATCCATTCAGGCGGCTCATTTTCGAGACAGCAAAACAGCAAACTCATCGGCAGGCACAATCCCCTTCAAAAAAAATGGTTGCTCATCTGATTTCCTACTTGAAATTTCAGACAATTTGTGTCACATTTGACGCATTCGCAAAAACTCAAAAGATGGCCAAGCAAAAATTTATCCCTACCAGGCTTGGCGGTTTTTCAGGGGCGAAGGCATACACCAGGTATGTCGAGGTCCTGAAAAAAGGCCGAAACGCCGTAGGACGGACTTTTCTGCGACGCCATCATATTTAGAGTGCTCTTTACGCCTGACCCCTCACAGAATAACGACAAGGGGGTGCCAAGGTTTCGACGGAGGTTGGAAACGAAGGTTGCATGCCGGGGACGCCAGTTGGCCTCGTTAAAAAACTGGCATTTATACAAACGCCGACAACGACGTTTCGTACGCACTGGCAGCTTAATTGCTGTCACGTCTTCAGTTCCATCGCCCGCGTGGCTCTGAAGACGTCAATTTAGTGGGCTAGCCTGAGCGAGCGCCTGCGGCGCAAAGGCGAAAACAAAGCAGGCTCGCCTGTCGGATATCCTGTTCGTGGAAGCCCCGTCAGGTTAAATCCAAAACACGAACTACGCATGTAGACGCCTTGCGCGGAAGACTTTCGGACGCGGGTTCGATTCCCGCCACCTCCACCATTTAGAAAAGACAAACCCGTCTCTCTGGGGTCATTCTCCGGGGTGACGGGTTTTCTTTTTCCCCTTGTTTCTAAAGGGTTTGCGCCCGTTTCACATCTTTCCAAAGCACCTCTTAGCACCATCGATTCTCCCCATCTTCCAGCCTTTCTTTCTCTGTTTGGCCCCTGATTCTCTGTTTTCTCCGGACCAAGTCCGAAGCTCGTCCGGAAAGCTACATCCTTGATTGATATGGGTTTGCGGCTGATTGCCATTTTGGGCGGTTGTCTTAGGTCATCGTTCGATGCCGCAACCGGACGTTTTTTTCGAAATCATCCGCTTCGCCCATGAAAAGAAGCGTGGTCAACTCCGGTTTCCTGCCCCCTAACTGCTCGTCCGGTTTCAAACCGGCATTCTTCAGGCATTACCTACCAAGGGGCTTATGGAAGTGTCGGAAATCAGGTGTGAGATTATTTCTCAAAAGTGGTTGACATAGTCAACCAATAGAGCTATATTATCGTTCGACATTGCATAAAGGTTCGACAAGGGCCTTAACAGGTCGCTGAAAAACTACTTCACCCCTTCGGGGGTGCCTCCCGGGATGAGGTCTCAGAGCGCTTTTAGCGGATCAATTTCGGTTTCTTGGTCGTTTCGTTCCTTGATTTTCGGATTTTCGCCCTTTGTTTTTGCCCCCATTGCCCCGCTTTTCCGGGCTCAGGGCGCACTTCCCCCCTTGGTTATGCGGAGGAAGCCAGAATGTTTCGCATGCGGATCAGGTTGTAGGCGGCGGTGACCAGGGTGAAGTGCCATCCTACGCGGTCAACCCCTCGGTACTTGGGTGAGCGGTAGTTGCCCACGGTTTTCATCCACCCGAAGACCTCTTCGACCCGCTTGCGGATGCGCAGGCTGACAGCGTAGCCCGGATGCCGGGTGGTGCGGCCATCGATAGCGGAGGCACGGTTGGTCTTGTTCTGGGCGACATGGGGGGTCACCTGGATCTCTTGCAGCGCTTCGACGAACTCCTGGGTATCGTAACCCTTGTCGGCCCCCAGTGTGATGCGGCGCTTCTGGCCCTTTTTGCGGGCGACCTTTTTGACCATGGCCAGGGCAGCCTCGCGTTCGGCCGTCCCGTTGGCCTGAGTCACGGTGGCCTCGACCACCAGACCGTTGCGATTCTCCATCAGGGCGTGGCCGATGTAGTAGAGGTCGGCTCCCTGCTGGCTGCTCTTGCGATAGAGCTTGGCCTCCGGGTCGGTCACCGAGGCATGGGTAGCGTTGGAGAGTTTCTCTCCCTTGAAGTCGCGTTCTTCGTTGCGGCCGACCGGCCCATCGGGCGGGCCGTCTTTGGGCCGGAAGCTCTTGATCGATGCCCAGGCTTCCAGCAGGGTGCCGTCCACCGTGAAGTGTTCGCTGGAGAGCAGCTTCTTGCTGCGGGCCTGCGCCAAGACGGCGGCGAAGAAATGGGCGGAAATCTCCGCCTTGAGCAGCCGGTCACGATTTTTGGTAAACACTGTGGCGTCCCAAGGCTTCTCGTCCAGAGCCATGTCGAGAAACCAGCGGAACAGGATGTTGTAGCCGATCTGCTCAACCAGTTGACGCTCGCTGCGGATCGTATAGAAAGCCTGCAGCAGTGAGGCCTTGAGCAACTTCTCCGGCGGGATGGACGGGCGGCCGGTGTGGGAGTAGATCGCATCAAATTGAACGGAAATCTGTTTCAGCGCGGCATCGGCCATGGCCTTGATGGGCCGCAGGGGATGATCCTTGGGCACCATGGCTTCCGGGGAGACGTAGCTGAACATGGCCTGAGTGGATTCGCTCTCGCCACGCATAACATTCTCCTGAAGTATCAGTTAGATATGCGCAGGATTGTAGCACAGGAAGCCGTTTTTACCTAGTTTGTTCGAAGAGTTTTTCAGCATCCTGTTAAGGCGATTCATTTAAATGGAGGTTACATGACGCAAAGCGCGATTTCGGATATAAGCAGAGCATTAATCGAGATTGCTTGGCACTTTGGCCCCAAGGGTTTGAATGGCGAATGCTGCGAAAACCTTACCATGCCGGAATTCATAGCACTGGACAAAGTCTCCACTACATCCAATTGCGCGGTACAAGATGTCGGTTATTCACTTGGCTTTACAAAAAGCGGCGCGACCAGAATTGTTAACCGGCTTGAAAAGAAAGGATATGTCCAGAAGGTTAAATCCCATGAAGATGCAAGGGTCTGCTGTGTGGGAATAACAAAGTCCGGGGAATGCGTCCTGTCGTCCGCTAATTCACGTTATATGGAACAATTTCATAACATTGCCGAAAAGATGCCGGAGTACACAGTAGCGGACACCGTCAAATTGCTTACAGCAATGGCAACTGCCCTGAAGGGCTGACTTTTTTGCGCTTATAGTTGACTATGTCAACTATGATAGGGAGAATTTTGGAATGAACAACCTGATCAGTACCATTCAATATTTTTTGATCATCACCGCAGAGCTGACGGTGCTTTTTTTGGGCATCAGTACGATCGTTGCGCTGGTATTGATGTATATTCCGCAAGAAAAACTCAGACAGTGGCTCTCGCGCCGCGGAATTTGGGGAAACTTCCTGGGGGCCGTGGTTGGATCGCTCACCCCTTTTTGCGCATGCTCAACCATACCAATGACGCTTGGCATGCTGAATGCCGGGGCACCATTTGGGCCGATCATGTCATTTGTCATCGCTTCACCTCTGCTCAACCCCATCATTATCAGCATGGTCTGGGCGCTGATGGGGATAAAAGCGTGTTTGCTCTATTTCGGAGTCACTTTTGTGGGATCGATGCTCTTCGGCGTTGTTCTCGAAAAAATCGGTGGAGAGCGCTATGTCAAACGAGTGAGGGTCAAGCCGAACTGTTGTGACACTACCCATGATTCTGAAAATAGTCCAATAGGCTTTGCCGAGAAATTAAAAGCGTCAGTTATTTCCGCCTGGGGTGATTTCAGAGCGGTTCTCATTTATCTTCTTGTTGGTGTTGCTATCGGTGCCGGAATTTACGGATACATTCCTCAAGACTTCGTGACAAACATAGCCGGTCCAGACAACCCATTTGCAATTCCTATCGCGGCCAGTATTGGCGTCCCGCTTTACATCAGGGCTGAAACAGCCATTCCGATTGGGTTGGCCTTGTCGCAAAAAGGCATGAGCATGGGAGCGGTTATCGCTCTAATTATCGGCGGTGCAGGCATGGCGATACCCGAAATGGCCATGCTGGCAAGTATTTTCAGGAAGCGTCTGGTTGGCGCAATCGTCGTGGTCATCTGGACAACGGCCGTCGTGGGCGGATTCGCATTCAATATGATCCTCTAATTTCAAAGGAGAAAACTATGCAAGACAAAAAAAAGACCGGCTTTTTCAAAAAAATCTTCGGACAGAAATCCTCTTGTTGCTCACTGGAGCTTGAAGAAGTCGATTCAAATGAGGGAAAATTCCCTGCACCAAAAGATAGTGCTGCGAATTGCTGTTGCTGTTCACCAACAGATTCTGATGTAAAAAAGTGAAAGACAGCAAGGAATAAGGGCATAACGAGAGGAGTAGCTAACAGCAACTTTCAACCTGCGCCGCTTTTCGAAGCCGGGAATGCTCCGGCGAATCGACAGGGAGAATCTTATTGCCTTTCTGGGGCCTCATGCCGCCTATTTTTCAGCTCGCGGCGTAGAGTTGCCACCAGTCCAGCAGGAAGATAGCCTGGACTATACAACGCGCTCAGTCACATTTTGCTGACCCCGGACGGCTCAACTCCAGACGATCTTGCAGAGGCCTTGTTCTATGTAAATGAAGTTTCGACTCCTGAAGGATTCGACTCCATTCAGGATGAGATCGCTGGAACGGACATCGACGTGGAAATTGGGGAGAACGCCGCACCGGCAGACTTGGCTATACAGGTCTGGATGGCTGATCGGGAAATCATCGAGAAGGTACACGCCGAACAGTTCTTCATGAACATCAGGTCCTTCGAGTATTTCAAGACCAAGAAAAACCCGCTGCCAGATTTCGTGCTGCCATCGGAGGAAACCCTCGCGGCCCTTGAAGCCGATCTTGACGAATGGTTTTCTAAGAAGCGTCGGGGCAAGTATTCCAAGGTGTTCGTTTATCCGAAAGAAGGCCACACATGGTTCCTCGTGCGCCACGGGAAGCCCTATGCTCGTGAGGCGGTCATTGAGGCCGGTGAGTCCACCAGTCAGTACTTCCGCCCTGAAAAATTCGACGTTCTTGCCTACAACCCCGTCATTGGGGAGATCCGCATGAACGCCGAAACCAAGGGCGAGAAGGAGCTCTACCGGAAGAAATTCGGGCTGCATCTGTTCGGCAACGAAGAGTTCTTTTGCGAGCGTAGCCGATTCGACCTCGAGCCACTACGGCAGATCGGGGAAGAAGCGCTTCTTTGTGACGACGTGGAAGGCATTGAATACGTCAGACTGAAAGAGGTTCAGTTTTTTTGGGGTGGCGCACACAAGGATATAGAAATCCGGCGATCCGAGGACATGTTCGCTTCTCTCCGAGATCGGGATAAGACCCTTCCCGCTGGAGGCAAGATCGTCAAGGCGAGCTTCCAGATCAAATTCGACGGTTCCAAGACGCCCAGGTCGGTCACCTTGAGTTCAGGTAACCGAGCGCAATTCAAGCGGGATGGTGATGCCGAGGTTATCGAGCGCTGGCTCGGACTCAGGGGGTTCATCGTCGGAGCCGGGGGCGTTTCGGATGAGTGATCCCGTTTGGGCATATCTGGAGAGATTGCCTGGAAAGTCGGCGGCGCTGTTCGATTGGGATAAGGCGCTCTCCGGTTGGGACCGGTATCCATTGTTTCGGGACAATTTTCTTCAACTGACCAAGAATCACGCGACCGCTGTGGATTGCCCGACGGAATGTGGCCTGGGATGCCCACGTAGTGTGATCACCCATGCGAAGACCGACATCCGAGCCGTCTGCATCGAAAAAGAACACGCGGCCATCCAACTCTCTCCACGGCAGACGCTGATCTACCGGCTCAAGCAGTCAGCCATCAATGGCGCTATCTGCACGGCCCCATGGGAATTGAACACCGAGAGGCAAAACTCGATGGCCTGCCCCACACATGGAGACTGGGCGATTTCATACCCACGGCCGGGATGGACTTCCCCGTTGTGCTGACAATGCAGGACAGCAAGGACGCGCTGGTAGAGGTCGTCCGATCATTATGCCTTTCGACCCCCAAACCCTTTGTTGTAATAGCGCCCACGCGCCTTCATCTGAGTCCTGCAGTTGAAACACTGCTGGCGCAGAGAAGCAGCCCCTTCATTGCGCTGAACGAAGAGCTGCACCTGGGAGATGCACCACGGTTTATGACCCGTCGGGACAAGGCCGCGATATTCGCACCCCTTATCGGCCAGGTGCCTGAGCCGGATTCTGGCGGCACGGTGTTTTTTTCAACACCGCCGGGCACTACATGGGCGCAAATCAAGATTCAATTCCGTGATGGCCATACCGTCACAATATGGGCGGGAGATCAGAGCGGTCGATACACCTATACGCAAATGGGAATGGCGAGCAGGAAGAATGGCAATCCTACCGAGCAATGGAAATTGCTTGAGGGGTTTGCCAACTCCCGTGGCGAGATCGACTGGCGCAGCCGATACGCGTCGGACAAACTGAAGAAACAGAAGCAAGAGTTGTCGAAGCACCTGCGGGAATTCTTCCGGCTCGATGATGATCCCATCGAATGGGTCAAGGATACAAAGACCTACCGATGCAAGTTCCGCATCCTCCCGGAAGGTGCCGAGGTCCACTGACCACCCTTAATATCCAAGCGAAATTAAAGCCCCGATTCAGGATTCTGGATCGGGGCTTTTTGCGTCTTGGAGGCCCGCCCGGTGAAATTTCACTGGGGCCGGGCAAAAAAAGTTAAAAAAATTTTCCTCTGTAAACCCAACACCAATCAGAGCCTTACGGGCTTTCCTCCTCCTTGAGCCAGGACGTTTTTCGGGGTCGCAACGAAAATTCGCCAAAGCAGGGTGACAGGTCTGGTGAACACAAAGAGTTCACGACCGCCACCCGGGAAATTCATGCCGGACCTGTCTCCCGGTCGGTCCAGAAATGAAGGAGGTTCGGCATGAACCAGACAAGTAAAGCACATCTCACCCCACCGAAGCGGCGACTCATCGAGTTGATGCAGGACATCAACTTCGGCCGCATCACCAACATTCCGGTCCGCGACGGCGAGCCGGAACTCACCCCTGACACGGTCATCGAGCGCG
>JAXHUR010000018.1:0-48156 GCA_034189505.1 Thermodesulfobacteriota bacterium
TTCTTCTGGTACTCGCCGGGCCAGAAGTCGCTCCCGCCGGTGGACCAGTGATTGTGAAAGTCGGAGCTGGCGAAGTTGAAGAACCGGCGCCCTTCGGCCAGCAGGCCGTCCCACAGGCCGCCGATCCTGGCCACGAAGAAACCGGTGCCGCCGAAGGTGCCGCCGCCCAGGGAGCCGCGGCTGAAGCCGCGGTCGCCGGAGGCCTGATGCCCTGGAGCGCCCTCAAAGCCGATGGCGACGTCCGGTCCGGCGTCCATCCAGTTGCGGAAGTCTTCGATGTGGTAGCTCCAGGCCCGCTCGACGTGGGCGGGAACAACCCAGGCGTCGCCGAGGCCTTCTTCCACCAGGGTCTGCATCCATTTCACACCGAGAAGGGCATCTTCCTTGGTGTCGTTTGTCTTGCTGAGCACATTGCCGAGCTCCGGGGTGTCGAGCATGCTCGGCTCACCGTTGCGGCTGGTGTCGTCGTCCGAGCCGTCGAAGCGGTACTCGAACTCGCTGATGGCCGAGGCCGTTCCGTCGTACTGGTGGATAGCGGTGGAACAGTGCTCGTGGCCGGGCACGTTCTGCTCGAGGCCGTTGATGATGGTCTTTCCGGGCAGGTTCTCGCGCATGGTTTCGATCTCGGGGTAGACATAGTCGCGCAGGCTCTGCCAGCGCCACATCTCCTGGTGTCCGCCGCTGAATTCGAGATCACCCAAAATAGGATTGACAGGATAGACGGATTCTTCGTCCCAGTAGTTGCCGTTGCCATCCCGGTTGCGCTCGCCGCCGTGCTCGGAGTTGGCCCACCAGTCGAGACCGTAGTTGGCGTTTTCCTGCAGCACCTGCATGAACGGATAGCTACCGTCGGTGTAGAGGCTGTGCTGATGGAAATCACCAGGTTGATATTCACCGGCCACAGCGCCACCGGAAAGTCCCATGGAGACGACCGCGGATGTGGCCAGCGCAAGTGCCTTCAACGTCATTCGCCTTTTCATTTTTCCCCCTGTACTCTGTGTAAGTTCTTTTCGACAAAATTCTACTTCTGCAGGATCCGGAGAGGCCACCGGTTAGATCTCTGTTTGCCTCCTTTCTCTTTGCGGTTTTTGTCACGACCCATTCTACGCTCCGCATCCCTGACAATGACAGATTAGAGGGCAACCGTTATCAAAGCGTAAGTTAAGATTTATAATCTTGTTAGTGAGGAGCGGGAGGAGCGGGGTCGAACCTACACAAGTGGTTAATTCTACGTCGAAAGTATCGATTTAATGTGCCATTTCAAACCTTAAACGGCCCCATTTTGCCGCTAAGCAAAAAGTTTCGTTCCACAAGACCTGATGCTTTCGCAAAAAAGCATCAATGTCGATGGCTAAGCAAAAAGCGCCAAATGCAAGGCGCGCGATTGTCGAGCAATGAGGCGTACTTACGTACGTCGAAGCAGTGAGAGCAATTGCAGCAACGCAGCAGTTGGTGAGTTTTTGCGACGCCATCAAGGCCTGGCGGTTTATCAGGAACGAAGGCATACATCAGGTATGTCGAGGTCCTGAATGCGGGCGAGAGGTTTGAATAAGAGTGGCAACGGCGTCAAGGGCGCCTGCTGCGGAGACTTCGCCTGGGAAAGCTACATACCTCGGCTTTTTGACGGGTTGCAGGCTCTCGAAGTATGCCTGCATCTCCTGGAGCGAAGAAAAGCTGGCCCCGTTGCGGAAGGCAGACGTGCCGAGGCTCTGCCACAGAACCGGGGATTGAAGGCGAATGTCCTCCAGAGCTGGAATGATTCCGAGATTGAAATAACCAAATCCCTGATCGCGTCCCCATGCCGCGAGGCAATGCAGCAGATATTCCGCAGCGTCCCTGTTGTGAGGTGGAAAGTGCAGCAGATCGATGGTGAACTCCTCTTGTCCTGCTCCGCCGGGAAGAATCAGCGCGAATGCCGCCGGCTCATCATCGGCCAAAAGAACGGCCAGCGCAAAGCGCTCCATGTAGCTCCTGTCGAAACATCCCTGGGAAAAACCGCAGTCCCCGTCCCTTTCTGATTGCGCCCATTGGGCTCCCAGGCGCTTCAGGGTCGCAAATCTTTCGTCATCCAGATGTTCCAGAACCTCGAATCGATACGCCTGCGTCTTTATCTTTTCCGGCATTTTCCCAGACCAGGTTTTGAGCGGTATGATCGCTTCATTGCCGATTTTGACCAGGGCCAGCCCCATATCGAGATAAACGGACAGAAAATCCTCACCGACCAGGTAAAAAACCGGGACGTTTCCGCGTCCTCCGCTCATATCATTGAAACACCAGGCCAGATTGGGGATGTGCTGGCGGATTCCGACAGGGTCGCCGAGGGCAACCCAGTATCTGCCTTCATGGGCGAACATGAGGAAGGCGTCTTCGGTTTCCGTGAAAAGCAGCGCCTTGTCGCCCAGCATCGCCAGGTTCGCGGCCCCGTAAGGTTGCAGGTCGATGATGTGTTGGGCGGTGGCAAGGGCATGCGCATCCGGATGGTCGGGGACCGCAAGCTTCGGGTGACGCAGCTTGAGAACGGAGAAGGACAGCAGGACGACCGCCGCCCCGCTCATCGCGCGCAGGGATCGAGGGGCCTCATCATAGAGCGCGAAGTTCCACCAACTCCCCAGGGTCGCATCCTGGTGATCGTAAGAGATCCAGACGAGCCAAAGTGCCGCCCCGAAGGCGATGGCAATGACGGAGACCCATCCGGCCGGAAAAGGCTCCTCGCGCAGGGTGACGCCCCGGTAAAAAAGACTCTGGCTGGGAATGAGCGCTGAAAGGATCAACACCAGCAGAATGGCCTGTTCGAAGGTCATCCCTTTAAGCAGCGTGAGAGCGATGGAGAAACTCAGAAGCACGAGGGTAGCCATATAGGCCGAACGCAGACGCCGTTGAAGTCCCCGTGCGAGGATCATCAGGCCCGCCCCGCTCAGCGCAAGGAGAAAATGGGAAAGCTCGATGAGGGGCAGAGCAATACTGCCTCCCACCCACTCGAGCCGGTCCCCCATGGTGGGCGTTGCACAGGAAAACAGCAGGATCGCGCCAGTGAAGAGGACCGCCCCTGCGAACACAGGCGGCGCCAGGCCCGAGAGCCATTGGCCGAGGTGATCTTTGGCGCGGCGGAAGGTCCTGGCCTGCTGCAGAGCTTCGAGCCCCCCCAGCAGGAGGACCGCCGAAGCGAAGGGGAGCAGGTAGTAAATACCGCGATAAACGAGGAGCGTGGCCATCAGATCGGTAGCGGCAAGTTCTGGCAGCAGAAGGACGACGACTGACTCGAAAACTCCGAGGCCGCCGGGGACATGACTGATCGTTGCGGCGATCTGAGCGACGAGATAAATTTCGAGAAATGCGAAGAGAGAAAGAGGAATGGTCCCTGAGAGAAGGTAATAAAGAACGCTCGCTTTGATAACCCAGTCGAGCGAGCCGACGAATAACTGTATGAGGGACAGGGAAAAGCTGGGCAGCTTCAATTGCCAGGAGCGGATTCTGAAGGGTTGCCTGCGCACGAAAACGAACAGGAGATAGCCACCTGCCAGGAAAAGAGCGAGGAGGCCGAGGGGCTTGACGGCCCAGAACGTCAGGGGTGTCGCCGGCAGTGCGGCCGGGGACACCAGGAGGATGCTGCCGCCGATGGTCAGGAAGCCGAGGAGGAAGGTCATCGCTGCAAAGGTGATCAGACGCGCGATTTCTTCTGCCGAAAGACCCCACGCGGAATAGAAACGATAACGGATCGAACCTCCGGTGAGCAAAGCAAAACCAAGATTGCGGCTAAAACAATAGCTGATAAATGAGGCAAGGCTGACCCGCACCCTGCCGATTCGTTTCTGCAGGTATTGAAGCGCGAGATGGTCGTAGCAGGTGAGAATCAGGTAGCTCGCTGCAGTCAAGGCAATGGCGCCGGCGATGCGGGCGGGCGGAAATTCAGAGACGTGGCGGAAGATATCCCTGTAGCTGTTCTCGCCCAGAGCGCGGTTAAGAATAAAGAGGGCCAGGAGGAAGAGAGCCAGGCCGATCATGGGGCTAAGATGTCGGAGTTTGATTTTTTTCATTTTCCCCAGAGAGAGAGCAGTGTCATTGATTCACTGAATAAGGGGGGGGACAGGCCCAGGCGATGAAAAGAAAGTTTATCGGTTTTTTCCGATTCAACAAGTCCACAGGCGGCAGAGCGTTTGTAGAAGGCTGTAACGCAGCTATAATGAAGTCGTGGCAGAGGAACCGGTGTGTCAGGAGGAAGAGCGATCGATGAAACTGAAAGTTGGAAAAATCATCCTGGCTGCCCCGGTCGTACTCATTGTTCTCTGGCTCCTGGGTCGGGCCACGTTGACAGTCCAGTTGCCGGACCGAGTAGAACTGGATCTTTTTGCAGCGCCCACGGACCAAAGCTTTACGCTCCGGGAAGCTTTCGACGGGCTTTCCGAGGGAGACGGGCAAAAAGAAAATGCGCTCCTCATAGAGGACAACCGGGTGGCATGGCTCGAACGCTGGCGTCTGCTGCAGAATGCCGACCAACGGCTGGACATCTGTTATTTCATTCTGAAGCAGGACGTTTTCGGAGTTTCGTTTCTCGGCCATCTTGTTAAAAAGGCGCAGGAGGGAGTGCAGATCCGTGTGCTCCTCGATGCCATTGGCGTCAAGATGTCGCGAAGCTTTCAGGGCAATGATTATCTGGATGCGCTGGTCAACACGGGCAGGGTCAACATCCGCATGTACCGCCCATTGATCTATCGCTATTCCGATGCCTTTCTGACGTTGAATCCAGCGGCTGTTTTTATCAGCGAACACGACAAGATTCTTCTCGCCGATGACATGACAGCCCTGATCGGAGGTCGTAATATCTCCACCGACTATTTTGCGCCTCCGGAAGATAACCATAAAGCATTCCGGGACACCGACATCCTCCTGTCGGGAAGAAAGATCGGCAGAGCGCTGGAAAAAGCCTTTTCAGCAGAGTATGACAGCGGTGAATCGAAATCGGTAAATCACGAGGTTATCGACCTGAAGGATTCGAAGGAGGATTTGCTCCTGGCCTATCGAGCTATGGACGCGTGGCTGCATGGTCGTCCCATCCCGGCAGAGGTCGCGAAGTCGATTGAGGACAGGAATCTTCCATGGATGGACGAACTCTCCCGAGTGCCTAATCTGCGCGGTGCCTTGAAAGAGAAAAGGCCGGCTGCAATTTCTTCGGATATGCGCATCGTCGATAGCCGCTGCCGCCTGATAAAGGCCGACGACCCCATCACTCGCAGCCTTATCCAGTTCGTACGCAGTGCGCGGGAGGAAATTTTTATCCAGAGTCCTTATCTGGCGCTCCCTACGCAGGCCGTCAAGATGCTCGCAGAGGCTTCAGCCCGCGGGGTTCGCATAACCGTGATCACAAACAGCCCGGAGTCCAGCGATAACCCCATGAGCCAGGGGGTCTTCCTGGAGCAGTGGCCGGAACTGCTGGCACAGGTTCCCACCCTGAAACTCTATGTCGCGTCCAATCAGCACAACCTGCATGGGAAAGTTGCCGTTATCGATCGACAACTCGTGTTGGTGGGAACATACAACCTCGATCCGCTGAGTATCGCCCTGAACAGCGAACTGATTGCGGTCGGCTGGTCGCAACCCCTGGCTGAAGCCGTTCAGGGCCCTCGAGAAGCAGAAATAGCCCAGGGAGAAAATCTGATTCAATACCGGATTGCCCGCGACTCCCATGGCAAACCGATACGAGATTCGAAAGGAGGTGTCGTCGTTAAGTTCGGGGCGCAGGATCACCTCGACCTGTCCGATTACGGCACCACACGGCGGTACCGGTGGCTGTACCGTTACATTTCAAAGATAAAGGGGACCTATCCCTGGTACTGAACAGCCTATTCTGGGAACTACCCCGAGATCGGGTCGTGCGGGGATTGCACCAGGTCAAGCCAGAACCACTCCCAGTTACAAAACTCCTGACTTAACAACCTGACTTTCTTGACCTCTTATCCCTCTTGAGCGCTTCCAATTATTCGACAATGAGAAAGAAAAGGGGTCGGGGTCAGAAAAGGGGTCGGGCTTGACAAATGGGGAGATGTCCGAGCTGGCTTAAGCAGATCAATCTCGACCGACAGGGCCGCCTCGTGATGCGTGCGCTCTGGACTGCGGCCGGTGGCGGGTTAAAAGTTTGTTTGAAACTTGTGCGCCCCCTGTGAGCATGTAGACTGTTCATATTTGCGGTGCAATGCGGGCGTTGTTCCGCCTTCAAATTCTGGCTCCATATTGGCATCAGAGCGATGGGAGGCGTCATGAAGAAGAGACGAGGAGCGGAAACACGAAAAGGTTTTGAACAGTTCTGGCCGACCCGGATTCGGCCGGAAGGCGCACGGCCAAGGTAGACTGCCGAGATGCGTCAGGTGGAAAACCGCCTTTTCGAGCTGGCGGACCATCTGGGAGCGCAACTCGGGCTGGATCGGAGGCGCTTCCTGCGCAGCAGCTGCGGGATGGCAGCCGCATTCATGGCCATGAATTCGGTCTTCGGGCCGCTGTTCAATGTCGCATCGGCAGAGGCGGCTGCCCCCGAGGCTGCTGCCGATCGGGTGAAATCGCTGCGCGATCAGCTTATCATTGATGTGCAGACCCATTTTGTCTATCCGGACTACCCCTCACGCGGCATACTTGGCCTGCGCGAGTTGGCCAAGCGTTGGAATCCGCAATTGAAGGGGGGAACAGACTCCGGAGAAAATCCATTTCGAGAATTTCTATTCGGAAGTTTTTCTGAACAGCGACACGGACCTTGCGGTTCTAAGCAGCGCCCCTGCTGACGACCCGGACCGCTATTTTCTGTATAATGAAGATTTAATCGCGGCCCGTGAGCGCGTCAAAAAGCGCGCCGGAAGCCAGCGACTCAACGTGCATGCCCTGTTTACCCCCGGCCGCCCCGGCTGGATGGAAGACCTGGAGCGTGCCATCGCCATGAAGCCGGACGCATGGAAAGGTTATACGGTGGGCATGCCTTCCGGGGAATCAAAATGGCCCTGGCGTCTGGACGACGAGGACCTGGTTTATCCCGCCTATGAAAAGATGGTGAAGGCCGGCATTACGACGGTCTGCATTCACAAGGGACTGCTGCCCTCCAATTATAAACAGCGCATGCCCAGCACCTGGCAATACGGCAATGTCGACGACGTCGCGAAAGCGGCCTGTGATTGGCCGCAGCTGCGCTTTCTCATCTATCACTCGGCCATTCGCAGCGGCGGGATACCCACCGGCGATCAGCTCAATCTCTTTGAAGAAAAAGGAGAGATCCCTTGGGTCAGTGACTTGGCCCGCATCCCGGAGAAATACGGTGTCGACAATGTCTACGCCGAACTCGGGTCCGTCTTCGCTGTAACGTCGGTGAGTGCTCCGCGCTACTGCGCAGGCATTCTTGGCACACTGATTAAAGGGATGGGAGAGGACCGGGTGCTCTGGGGAACAGATTCAGTGTGGTATGGTTCGCCGCAATGGCAGATCAAGGCCATGCGCCGCCTGGAGATGCCGGAAGATCTGCAGAAGAAATTTGGATTTGCCCCCCTTGGGCCCGCCGCCGGTAAGCTGAAAAATCGGATTTTCTCCGCCAACGCACGCCAGGTCTACTCCTTTGATACCTCGGGAGTGGGAACGGACCGGCTGGCAAAAATGAAAAATAACGAACAGAATTAGCCCGCTGCAGCAGATTCGATGGCGCTTCAAGCACTTCGGGGGCGGACCATCCCAAGTGGTTGAATATTAGCCGGGAAAGATCGATTTTATGAGTTTTACAAACCTTAAACACCCCATTTTATAACCAAAATGGGGTGTTTAAGGGGATCTCATGCCAGCAGCGAATCCATTCCAAAGCTGAAATTACTCGGCATAGGGCGGCAAGCACCGATCCTGATGCGGCGGCGCGCACAGAAGCCCCACCGCCAGCAACACGAGGTAAAATCCAAACCAGACCAAACCGCTTTTGTCTCGCATTGAGCCTCCCTGTAAACAGAATTTTTCGTTGTCAACGCATTGGGTTTTGCCTTCCTTTCGCCGGCCGCAATGGTGGCCGTTCGCTGCATTCAGGTTCAAAGGTAACTCATCTCAGCCATATGTCTACTCCATCAGGAGTGCCGTTTCTGTCATATTGGCGGTTGAGGCAGTGGATTCTTCCAAAGTCCGACAACCTCCTGAAAATGATCAACCTTTCAAGCCATTGATTCGTAAATCTCTGCATGCATCAGGACAACATTTATGGAAACTGCCACAGTTGAAAAACCATGGGAGCAGCTCTCGGAACTGCTCGCCACCGGCGATCCCCAACAGGTTCAGATTTTTTTAAAAAACCTCAGTCCCGCTGATACGGCCTGGGTCGTCTCCCGTCTGCCCCCTGCCGAACAGAATCGCCTGCTGACTCTGCTCGATCCGAAGGATGCCGCAGAGGTGATCGAAGACATTCCCGATACCCAGGCATCGGAAATCATCGAAGAACTTCAACCGGAGCAGGCGGCTGCGATCCTGGCAGAACTCGACAGCGATCATATCGCCGACCTGCTCGGCGAGCTGGACGAAGATGACGCCAATGCCATCATCGAACAGATGGAGCCGGAGGAAGCGGAGGAGGCCCGCAGCTTTCTGCAATACGAGGAAGATACGGCCGGCGGCCTCATGATCTCCGAGTTCCTCGATTTTCACAGCAGTCAGACGATCCAGGACGTGCTTGACGATTTTCAGGCCAACCGAGACGATTATGCCGGCTACAATGTTCAGTACCTGTACGTCACCGACAGGAAGGGACACCTGGAGGGCGTGCTGCGCATGCGCGACCTGCTTTTTCCTGCGCGGGAAACCTCCCTGGGCAGCCTGATGATTCGCACGCCCTTCCGAGTCTTTGCCGACGCCTCCCTGGATGACCTGCGCAACTTCTTCGAAGAACACGACCTGTTCGGCGTGCCGGTGGTTGATGTAAATAACCGACTGCTCGGCGTAGTGCTTCCTGAAGCGGTCGAGGAAGCGAATAAAAAGCGAAGTGATCGACAGTTCCTCGGCTTCTCCGGCATTGTCGGCGGTGAGGAGTTCCGCTCCATGCCGCTGCTGTCCCGCTCCGGCCGTCGGCTCTCATGGCTGTCTCTGAACATCGTGCTGAACATCATTGCGGCGAGCGTCATCGCTTTCTACCAGGATACCCTGGCCGCGGCGATCGCCCTAGCCGTCTTTCTGCCGATGGTCAGCGACATGAGCGGCTGCTCGGGGAATCAGGCGGTGGCGGTCAGCATGCGCGAATTGTCGCTCGGCCTGATCCGGCCCGGTGAACTGCTGCGGGTACTGGGCAAAGAAGCGAGCCTGGGGGTCATTAACGGTCTGGCCCTGGGCCTGCTGCTGGGTGGGGTGGCCTGGCTGTGGAAGGGGAATATGTTTCTGGGGCTGGTCGTGGGTGCGGCCCTGGCTGCCAACACCGTGGTCGCCGTCTCCCTGGGCGGGCTGATCCCGCTGTTGATGAAACGCATGAAGCTGGATCCGGCGCTGGTCTCGAGTCCCCTGCTGACCACGGTCACCGACATGTGCGGCTTCTTTTTCGTCCTGAGCTTTGCTTCGCTGATGCTGAACAAACTCTGAGCAGGAAAGAAGCAAGAATAACCCGGGTTAAGTGCCCTGCCGGTATCCAGGCAGTGGCATACTTGCAGTCCCTTACCGAATGACATAGGCTTCGGGTAGTGGTTAATAGAAGCCTCTTTTCTATTGACTTGAAGTGGTCACAAAAGAAGGCTTTCAATTAAACTCGGAACTGTCAAACGTTAAAGATCATCCGGCAAACCAGGGTAACCTTTTGTACCCAGGTGGGGACCTATGGCAAATATGAGCACAGCATTCGTAGTGTTCGCGGCACTTTGCTGGGGGCTGTCAGGCGGGATCGGCGGGATTCTTATGGCCGACGGCTGGGACGCGTTCGTGGTGTCGTTCTACCGGGGCGCGATCGGGCTGTTATTCGTTCTCGTCTGGCTGGCATTGCGTCCGCGCGGCAGCGGATTGGCAAATCGCCGATTATGGTTCTGGTCGGCGATCGCCGGTGTGGGCGTCGCTGGCAACTTCTCATTTTATTTCGTCAGCATTTCGGAGGGCAGTGTCGCGGTTGCAGCAACCCTGATGTACTGCGCACCGGTGTTCGTCTATCTGGTGTCGTTCACTCTCAAACTCGAAAAACCCACTCTGTTCAAGTGGGGCGCGATCGCGATGGTCATGCTCGGCGTCGTGCTGCTCACAGGGATTTACGAGGTTGGCGCGGGTGAGGTCACGCCGATCGCCGCCGGGGCCGGGCTGCTTTCCGGCCTTTCCTATGCGGTATTCATTTTCGGATTCAAGTATGCGGCACCACACGGCAGCCCCCAGGCGATTCTGGTGATAGCGTTCGCGGTACTCGCCGCCATCCTCATCGGGCTGGGCGATGCCGATCAGGCCGTGGCAGTGCTCAGCACGTCGAGTTGGCCGCTGTTCGTGATATTGGGGGTGCTTGGCGCCGGGTTGTCTTTTATTTCCTATATCATCGGCCTCAACCGGACCGCGCCGGCTGTAGCGTCTATTGTGGCCATGGTCGAGCCGGTCACTGCTTCGCTGTTCGGCGTCGTGATTTTAAATGAAAGCCTGGGCGGCTTGCAGGTCTTCGGCATGGCGCTGATTCTGGTCACAGTGACTGCGTTGAGCGTGAATTCGAGTAGGGCCCGAAGAGAGAGACTAAGACGCCCGGCTGATTCTACGTTTAATTAGACCTCTGTTTGAATGGGCCGAGACAACCGCCGAAAGCGTGAATGGGGGGCAAGGCGGTCAGGAACGTCCTGATCGCCAGATAGCTTACTTTAAGCCGTAAGTGTCAGGTCCCGGATGATTCCTGACACATAGGGAAACGATATGCCAAAAAAATTAGTTTTTGATTTTTAAAAATATATCATAGAGCTATTTGCAATTTGAATCATCAAAAAGGCGATTTGCACTAAACTTTTGGTTTTTCGACCTTTTCTAGAGTTATCCGATGAGGCTGAAGGTCCTGACAAGGATCGGCTAAACCGAGCGGGAAGCCTTCTTTTCTGCAAGCCATCTATCCACGGAAAACGCCCCTGCGCCGCGCAGCAGCAGCGCCAGGCATATGCCGATAGCGAGAATATGATATTCAAAGCCCTCCCCGGCTTTGCTGCCAGACCAGTTCATAAAAAAGCCGTACTGCCAGTGAACCGTCACAATAGCGCCTACCATGACGCAGCCGATCCCGAAAGCTGCGATCCGGGTCAGGGCGCCGACAACCAGGCCGATGGCGCCGAGAGATTCCGCGAGAACGACCAGCAGAGCCACCAGGTAAGGAATCCCCATGTTTTCAGTGAAATGATGCATAGTGCCGGCAAAACCGCTCCCCCCGAACCAGCCGAGCAATTTCTGGGCACCATGGGGAAACATGACGACACCTAGAGCGAGACGCAGGATCAACGCGCCGTATTCTTTTTCAGTCGCGAGAAACTTGTTCAGCATAATTCAGACTCCCTGGGGATGATCCGGTTGGAAGGCTTGCGAATCCAGCTGACCTTTTTGTTAAACGGCCGCTGGCTACCCCAACGCCAATGGGGCCTGCCGCACCAGACGACAGGCCCCATTTATTCACTTCTGTAGCTTAGCCTCCTAGAGCGGCCTGGGTCGGCAGACGTTTTCGGCCTTATGGACCCGCGCTCCGCAGTTTTCGCAGACGTAATGCGGATCCTCGAACAGCTCCTTATCGACCTCGGGGTTTCTCACCGAAGCCTTGAGCTGGCATGCATGCATAGCGCAGTGCTCTTCGGGGTTCAAACAGTCTTTGTCAGCCATTAACGCACCTCCTACGTTTTTGAAGAAAATCTTAGCGTAAGATACAGGACAGTCAACTCTGTTTACGACTTTTAAGGTCCCCCGGCAAAGCCGGAGGGGGTCAGTTTTTGTACTAATTACACGATTATCCTCTCACCGCGGCAGCAGTTTATAATTTCTGGAAATTCCACGCGTATGTGCTACATTTTAAAGTTACAATTGATGGCATTACCAGAGTCATTGAAGGTTGCAGAGAAAGTCTTCGAAATGAGTGATTGCTGCAATGACGACTGCACGATAGAGGCCCTTCGGGAAGAGCAGCGAGGGACGCTCCAGGCCGTTCTTGGCATCAATGCGGTGATGTTCCTGGTTATCGCAGGAGCGGCACTGTATGGGAACTCAACGGCGCTGCTGGCGGACAGTCTCGACAACCTGGGTGATGCCCTGACCTATGGCCTCAGCCTGTATGTTGTCTCGAAGGGTGCTGTCGCAAAGGCCAGGGTCGCGCTGTTCAAGGGAGGGTTGATCCTTCTGGCCGCTCTCGTCGTGGTAGGTCAGGTTGTCTACAGGCTTTTTGTCCCGAGCGCCCCCCTGTTCGAAGTCATGGGCGCCTTCAGCCTTCTCGGCCTTGCGGCTAATTCAATCTGTCTTTTCCTGCTCTGGCGGCATCGCCACGAAGATGTCAACATGAGTTCTGTGTGGGAATGCTCCCGGAACGACATTGCATCAAATCTCTCGGTCTTCGTGGCAGCGGGTGCGGTCTGGCTGACCGGCTCAGGCTGGCCCGATATCCTCGTCGCGCTCGGCCTTGCCTGTCTCCTCATGCGGTCGGCCATTCGTGTCATCAGGTCAGCTTTGCTGAAACTTCGTACAGCGGACCAGGGGGACGAAAGTTAACCCACCCAAAAAAAGAAAAAGGGCGGAGCTGGTTGGCTCCACCCTGGGTGCCTTCCCTCGGGAAGGCTCGAATTCTTTCAGAAGCTTTATGTGTTCAGGCGCAGGTGCCTGTGTTTTATTGGCTGGGGCGCGAGGATTCGAACCTCGGAATGCTGGAGTCAGAGTCCAGTGCCTTACCGCTTGGCGACGCCCCAAAATGGAATCGAAGTTCTAGCAAAGAAGAAATCAGCTGTCAAGGGTAAAAATTTCACGGCCGGCCAGCACGAGAGAAAGAACCTTTACGTCCTGTCCCGAACTGACCAGCGCCTCTTCCAGGTCGCCGATCTCAGGGCGGTTGTCGAGGCGCACAGCCTGAAAATGAGCGCTCATTCGGGGGGAGAAACTGCCCATGTCCGAACAGAGCCCAATGGCGCAGGCCCCGTTGCGCGTTGCCATGCGCAGCAGCATCTGCGGTTCGACCCGGCCGGCATAGACTTTGCGCGCAAAAGCCAGTTCATCCCACATGGAAAGCGAATCATTGCTGGCCGGGCTGTCCGTGCCCAGGGCCAGATCGACTCCGGCCTCCAGGTAATCGGAAATCGGCGCGGTGCCGACGCCCAGGCGCGCGTTGGAGCGGGGGCAGAGGACAACGGTCGCACCGGAGCGGGCAATCGCCCGGCATTCATCCGGCGTGACATGCACCCCGTGAATCAGCAGGTTGTCAGGCTTCATCCCTCCCTTGGTCTCGAGATATGCCACCGGCGTCTGACCGGACGGCATCGGGACCATATCCTGCCATCCAACGTATGGATACAGGCGATCGACCAGCGGCCCCTGCGAATGAAGGAGAAACTGCGTCTCCTCCAGGGATTCGGCAAGGTGAATCGCCAGCGGGAGGTCGTGCCGGCGAGCGTAGCTGAGAAGGTCCTCCAGGTATTCACTGCTTAAATTGTAAAGAGAATGAGGTGAGATCCCTAAACGCAGGCGCCCGCTCACGACTTCGCGGGTGATTTTGCCAAGCCCTTGCAGAATATGGCGGGTGTGTGCCGGATCGCGCCCCAGAGTTTCAAGATACAACCGTCCGAACAGGGGACACTGTCTGAAAGCCTCCCGCGCCGGAAACCAGGACAGGATGTCTCCCACCGCACCGGTACCTGAGGCGAGACATGCCTGGATGCCATCTTTGATCGAAGCAGTGAATTGTTCCGGTTTGAGGCTGCGCTTGACGCGGATGACATGCTTGATCCAGTCGACAAAATCATCGCCGGGGGAACTCTCCCCCAGCGCCCGGGTCCATTGTGGGAAATGGGTCAGCTCAAGGTGCGTGTGCGCATTGACCAGGGGCGGCAGCAGGACGGCGTCATCGCCGAAATCGACAACCCTGGCCTGCGGCGATGCGGCGAAGAGCTCGTCTGCGCGGCCGACATCGACAATCTGACCGCGCCGCACGAGGAGCCCGCCGGACTCGATGACAGGTGCGACGATCGGCACCAGATAACGTGCGCGGTAGAGAATATCCATGGCTCACCAAAGCTCTTTCCAGGGGATGTTGAGAACCTGCTCAGGCCGCACCGAAAGTGGACGCAAAATGGTGATTATCGATCAGGCGGGTGTCGCCGATCTTGACCGCCAGCAGCAGAACGGATCGTGCGTCGACCGTCTCGACGTCCTGCAGCGAATCCTGGTCGCAGATCTGGACATAATCGATCTGTGCGTCCGGCTCCTGCTCGATGCGCGACCGGATGGCGTCGATCAGGGTGGCGCAGCGGTTTTCCCCCTCGCGCACCAAGCGCTGTGCAAGCTCGATGGACTTGGAGAGGGACAAAGCCTGCCGACGCTGCTCCGCGGATAAATTCACATTGCGCGAACTCATGGCCAGGCCGTCTTCTTCCCGCACGATGGGCAGCCCCCGGACATCCACCGGGAAGTTCAGATCGGTGGTCATGCGGCGGATCACGGCGAGCTGCTGAAAATCTTTGTTGCCGAAATAGGCCGCATGAGGCTGAACGATGGCGAACAGCTTGGCCACCACGGTGGTCACCCCACGGAAATGGCCGGGGCGGCTGCGCCCGCACAGGGTTTCGGTCAATCCCTCCACCGCTACGAAGGTCGCATAGCCCTGCGGATACATGTCCGAAGCGCGCGGAGCAAAGATCCAATCGACCCCTTCGGCCTCGGCCATCTGCGCGTCACGGCTCAGGTCGCGGGGATAGCGGTCGAAATCCTCGCCGACGCCGAATTGGGCCGGGTTGACGAAGATACTCAGCACCACCCGGTCTCCCTGCTGCCGCGCGGCGCGCACCAGGCTCAGATGCCCTTCGTGCAGGTAGCCCATGGTCGGCACGAACGCGATGCGCTCGCCATTTTGACGGGCGTCCAGGCAAAGCTGCTGCATTTCCTGAACATTTTCGATAATTTTCATGGCTTCGTCACGCTAATTTAATCGTATCTATTCGCGTCGCGGGGTCGCAGCTCCCATGACAAGGGTGTTTGGCGCCAGGGAAGGCGCCAATCAAACGGCCAGGGATGGCGTAAAGTGGCCCTTGTCATGGGAGTTGTGACCCCATGCTGAACCGTTACATTTAATCAAAAGAATGGTCCGGGGTGGGAAACTCGCCCTCTTTGACCTCGCGGATGTAGTCATCGATCCCCTGCTGGATCATTCCGGAAACATCGGCGAATTTCTTGACGAATTTGGGCGAATACTTCTCGCACAATCCCAGGATGTCGTGAATCACCAGCACCTGCCCGTCGCAGTCGACGCCGGCGCCGATGCCGATCGTGGGGATGCTCAGTTCCCGGGTAATTTCCGCCGCCAGTTTGCGGGGAATCCCCTCCAGCACCACGGCAAAAGCCCCGGCCTGCTCCACCGCGCGGGCATCATCCAGCAGGCGCTTAGCCTGCTCCTCCTGCCGCCCCTGAACGCGGTAGCCCCCCATGCGATGGATGGATTGGGGCGTTAGGCCGATATGCCCCACGACAGGAATATCCATCGCTGTAATGGCGGCAATGGTTTCAGCCATATTGCGCCCACCCTCGATCTTGACCGCCTGGGCACCGCCTTCCTTGATCAGACGCCCTGCATTGAAGCGCGCGTCACGCACATCGGTCTGGTAGGACATGAAGGGCATATCAACCACAACAAAAGCCGATTCGACGGCACGCACGACGGCTTTTGCATGATAAATCATCTCGTCCATGGTGACGGGCAGAGTCGTATCGTGCCCTGCCACTGCAGTCCCGAGTGAATCTCCGACCAGGATCATGTCGATACCGCACTGATCCATCAACCGCGCAAAGGGGTAATCATAAGCGGTCAACATGGTGATCCGCTCCCCTTCCGTCTTCATTTTCTGAATATCCAGAATTGTTTTCTGTCGGGCCATCATTTCCCCCGAATCTTGAAGTCGTGAACAGAATCGGATCCGGCTGGAACAGGATCCGGGAAAAAAAACATTGCGCTGGGATTATTCCACAGCGCAATGTCCAAGAGCAAATGTTAATGCATGGAACGGGGCCGCATGGCGTTTGTTTACTTGCGCGGCGTCAGCTTCAAACCGTCCTGGTAAGCCTGCGCCACCTTCTCGCCGAGATTCCAGTACTCCCGGATACCGCCCAGGTAGACCAGCGGGTCGAAAATCCGCGCATCCATTTTCCCGTCCCCGCCAAAAGCCTCATCGGCTGCGTGGATTTCGAGGATTTCCCCCATAATCAGCCGATAATCCCCCAAAGGGTACTCACCAATACAGCGGCACTCCACGTTGAGAGGGCAGGACTGCACCAGCGGCGCATCGATATGGATCGCCTTCTCGAAACAGAGTCCGGTCACTTCGCTTTTATCCAGGTCACGGCCCGATTTGAGCCCGCAGAAATCGGCCTCCACCGCCAGGGATGCCGGGACCATGTTGACGCTGAAGCACCCGGATTGAACGATGTTCTCATAGGTCTTGCGGGACTGGTTGAGAGAGATCGCCATGGTGGGAGGGGTTTTGCTGACAATCCCCGCCCAGGAGGCGGTCATCAGGTTGCATTGACCCTCATCATCACAGGAGGCGATCAGGGTGGTCGGTTGGGGGAAGAAAGTGACACAGGAGCCAAGTTGTCTTTTTTTCACGTCAGTTCCTCGTTTCGATGATTGTAACTGTTCGGTATGGGAGCTGCGTCCCCGTGCGACGAATAGATAGCGATAATTTTGAGAGCCAAGGCTTTTAGCAGGATCAAAGCAGATCGGCGAGCGCCCGCCCGATGACCATAAAGGGATTGAAATTAACCGGCTCCGTGCCCTGCACCTGCTGCCAAAAGTTGTTGAGAGCACGGTATTTCTGCCGTCTGCGGGACAGGTAGCGTTCCACATTGCCGTCTGTTTCCTGTAATACCGCCTTCGTCAGCCGGAAAAGAGTCACGGAAAGATCTCTTTCCAAGGCATCGAGGGCCATGCGGTCCCAACGATCGCGCAGCGGAACTTTGGCGGCCGCAGCGCGCAGGCGTGGCACGCCGAGTTTTTCCATCAGGTCGCGATGAGCACAGGCGACATCATGCAGATCGCTCTGGGTTTTTTCCACCAGGTTGAACAGCGGCAGAAAATCCCTCAGATAAGGCAGGGCGGCAACCTTCTGCGACAGGGAAGCATCCAGCCCCGCTTCCGTCAGATCGTTGGATCTCTGCTGAACTTTCTCCCAATCCTGAGAAGGCGTCACGCCGGGCAGAGCGTTGATGAACTCACCGATACGCTCCCGCCACTGCAGCACGGCCTCGGCATCGAGAGAAATAGCCATATCCTGCCGCAGCGCCCAGAAACACATCTCCTGCAATGTTTCCGCATAGGTATCGATAATCCGGTACTGCTCTGCGGAAGCCATCCGGTTGTCGAGGGCAAAAACGGCATCACGCAATGCGTCACCTTCAAGAATCCGGTCGAAGTTGAGATACATGCCGGCGCATTGATACAGCGGCCTCGCCGTTTGGCGAGCCAGCAGACTCATGCGGGCACAGCCGGCAGTGTCGACTATGGTGTTGGTCAGAACCGTCGCGGTAATCTGGTGACAGAGCGGATGCTCGTCAAGCTCATCGAGATAGCGTTCCCGAACGCCTGCGGGAAAATAGTTCCGCATATAGTCACGGTAATTGCCTTCCTCACACAGGGAACTTTCAAGCAGGGTGTGAGAGAGCTGCATCTTGGCATAGGCCAGCAGGATGGCCAGCTCCGGACGAGTCAGACTTTTTTGCGGACGCGCCAGGACTTCCTTGGTGGTCGGCAGAAATTCACCGGCCCGGTCAAGCAGCCCCGCATTGACCAGTCGATCTATGAGCTGAAGGTAGGGCTCGATGTTGCGGGCACAACCCCTTTGGTCCAACGAAATGGAGAGGCTCTGCATATAGTTATTGTGGAGGACCGCATCGCAGACTTGATCGGTCACCTCGCTCAGGATCTGGTCTCGCTCCTCATTATCCTTGACCCGACCCATTTCCTGCAGGCGCTGCATGAAGATCTTGAGATTGACTTCATGGTCGGAGCAGTCCACCCCGGCGCTGTTGTCGATGGCGTCGGTGTTGACGCGCCCGCCTTTGAGGGCGAATTCGATCCGTGCTTTCTGGGTCATCCCCAGGTTGCCGCCCTCGCCCACCACTTTAACCCGCAGCTGGCTGGCGTCGATGCGAACCCCGTCGTTGCTGCGGTCGCCGACATCCTCGTTCTTCTCCCCCGAGGCCTTGACATAGGTGCCGATACCGCCGTTCCAGAACAGATCGACTTCAGACTGCAGGATCAGGCGCACCAGCCCCTGTGCGTCGACACTGCGGTGGCGGGTGCCGAGCGTGCGGCGCACGGGCTCGGACAGGGAGATATCCTTGGCATGACGGGAAAACACCCCGCCGCCTTCGGAAATAACGGCCCTGTCGTAATCCTCCCAGCTTGACCGGGGCAGTTCGAACAGCCGCTGCCGCTCATTGAAGCTGGCTTCCGGGTCAGGATCAGGATCAAGGAAGATATTGCGGTGATCAAAGGCCGCCGTCAGCTTGATCTTGCGCGACAGCAGCATGCCGTTGCCGAAGACGTCGCCGCTCATGTCACCGATACCGATGACCGTAAAAGGTTCCGTCTGAATATCAATGCCCATTTCACGGAAATGCCGTTTAACGCATTCCCAGGCGCCGCGGGCGGTAATGCCGAGCTCTTTATGATCGTACCCGCGGGAACCGCCGCTGGCAAAGGCATCGGCCAGCCAGTAATTGTATTCCGCGCTGACCGCATTGGCGGTGTCGGGCAGATGGGCCGTTCCCTTGTCGGCCGCAACCACAAGATAGGGGTCTTGATCGTCATACGCGATCAGGCCGGCCGGGCGCACCACCTCGCCTTTCACCCGGTTGTCGGTCAGGTCGAGCAGGCCGCGCATCAGGGTGATGTAGGCGGCCCTGGACAGCTCAGCGCCATGTTCGCGGGTATTAAAGGCGCTGTGGACAATGAATCCGCCTTTGGAGCCGAAAGGGACGATCAGGGCATTCTTGGTCATCTGGGTCTTCATCAGCCCCAGAATTTCCGTGCGGAAATCATCCGGACGGTCGGACCAGCGGATCCCGCCGCGTGCCACTTTGCCGCCGCGCAGGTGAATGCCTTCCATCAGGGAATTGTGAACGTAGACCTCGAAAAGCGGTCGCGGCGCGGGCATGTCGATGATGCCGATGGCGCTGATTTTGAAGGAGAAGAAGTAATCCTCCTCATCGCGCCGCAGGAAGAAATTGGTTCTCACGGTCGAATCGATCAGATTGAACAGCGTGCGCAGGATGCGGTCTTCATTGATGTCGGAGACCTGTTCGAGGGCCTCGGCCAGCTCCATGCGTAGGGGCATCAGAGCTTTTTCCTCGCGCTCGGCCATCTCGCGCCATTCTTCACGCGGTTCGAAGCGCGCCTGGAAATAGCGATAGAGCAGCAGCGCCACCTGAGAATTGTTGATCAGGGCGAAGGCCACGCGACGTTTGGTGAAAGGGGAACCGAGCTGGTGATAATAGTTGCGGTAGGCCCGGAAGACATCGATTTCCCTGCCGTCAAGACCGGTCAGAACCAGCAGGCGATTGAGATAGTCGTTGTCAAGCTGCCCTTTTCGCAGAGAAGTAATGGTATCAAGGAGTTTATCGCGCACTTCTCCCAAAGGCAGAGCCCGTTCATCGCCGTTTTTAATGGCGAAACTCTTGATATAAATCGCCTCAGACCCTTCGTTGACCGTAAAATCGAGTTCATCGATGACGCATAGGTTGAGGTTTTCCAAAAGCGGCATCAGTGAGTTGAGATAGGTTTCATTTCGGCTGTAGAACTGAAGACGATAATATTCTTCGTCTACATCGCCGTTGTGAAACGGTCCCCATATACTGAAATGCTCGCCGCCGGTGTGGCGCACCTCTTCCATCCCCTCGATGTCGCGCAGGGCATAGCGGGGATGCGTAAGGGTACGATACTGGCGCGGCAACCCGTCGATATAGCGATCGAAGAGCAGGCGCCCTTTCTCATCGCCCAGGCGACTCTCCAGCACAATGCGAAGCTTGGCTTCCCAGGGGCGGGCGATCTCGGTGAGCCCCATCTCGAGGCGCCGCAGATCGACAAAATCCTTCTCGCCACGGGGGGCGACGCGAACATGCAGACTGAGATAGTCGGACAACATCTGCACAATGCGCGAAGTCACGGTCTGCGCCTGAAAGAAGCGACGCACATAGGATTTGATCCGGTCGATATTTTCCCGCTGGTAGAATTCACGCGGCAGGATCAGAAGCAGCGTCCGGCCGTCGACGGACAGGCTGGGGGCTGGGACCACCTTGACGGCATCCTGGCGATAGAGGAAAGTAAAGGAGCGGGCAGCTTCCCGCAGTTCCTCCGGTTCCATGAAGAACAATTCCACCTTGGGGAAGGTGTTGAAGATTTCGATCGCCTTGCTGTAATCGTGACTGCCGCGCGGGATGCCGAGATCAGCCAGGGCCTGCTCAATGCGTTTGCGCAGGACGGGGATGGAAAAGGTCGGCTCCTCCAGGAATCGCTGCGAAAAAAGCCCGCAGAAGGCATGTTCCTGGCAGACCCCGTCGCCGATTTCCTCCCGCCAGCCCAGGTAGGTCAGATGATCGTCGCGGTGTACCGTGCTGATTTCAGCCGTTTCCTCGACCACGAACCGGTCTTTGCGCTCGAGCCGACGGCGGAAGGCGGCATCAAGATCCTCACTCTTGCATTGAGTGCCCTGGGCTCCCCCGGGTTCTGTGTAGAAGAACCCCTCTGAACCCTCGACCGAAACCTGCATCCGCTGTTGCGGCGCGGATTCGATCCGAAGGCAGCGATAGCCAAAGGGGATGAAATTGTCATCCTGCAGCCAGTGCCAGAATTCCCGCACCTGCTGCGCTTCAGGAAGCGTTTCGAGCTTTTTAAGACAGCTTTTCAGGCGGCGCTGAGCTGCATGAATCTGCAACACCTGGTTAAAGCATTCCCGCAGCGCTTCCTCAAAGCGTGCGCGAACCCCCGTCCGCAGCCCCTGAACTTCCGCCAGAATCACGGATTCCGGGCTGCCGCCGCGACCATCCTCGACGACTTCCGTCAGCTTTTTGCGCCGGCGCTTCAGGCGCAGAACCGGATGACTGAAAATCTTAAACCGAACCCCGAAACGCCTGAACAGCAGTTGCAGCGAGTCCACCAGAAAAGAGGCATCGGGGGTATTGGTCATCAGAAACCACTGCCCGGAGCGTCGTGCGGATTTGAGCTTGATCGCAACATCCTCGGGGCGTTCTTTAATAAATTCGAAGATATCAACGACCCAGCGGGCAACCTTCTCCGGTTTATGCATTGAATATAAAGCCCTGGGCGTGTGCATTCGCAGTTCCCGGGCCAGGGCAAGAATGATGTCGCGGTTGTCAGGAGGCACCTGCTGCCTGATCGCTTCGACAACATCTTCAAAAGGATAGGCCTTTTCATCAGGCGAGCGGCGCTGGAACGCAGGATCCTTGATTATTTTCATGTCATACCTGCCTTGAAAAATATGAAGGGGAATACCGCTGAGGTTTTTTTAACCTGGATACTCTTCAAGACTAGAGGATCACAACCGCTTTGGCAACCCGCTGCTGTTCGCAAAATGAGCAGGAAAAAGCAATGCGGATTCAATCGAAAATCTCTATTTCGGCCTCCTGCCGCAATTCCTTGACCCATTTCTCAAGCTCTTTGACGCCGGCTTCCTCCTTGAGAAATTCACGGATCTTGTCCTCGGCTTCTTCAAAGGGCATTTTGCGCTCCGCAACCTTATCCTGCACCAGGATCAAATGGTAGCCGTAAGGCGTTTCAACCACCTCCCCGACTTCGCCCGGCTGCTGACTGAAAGCGGCCTGTTCAAAAGGCTCGACCATCTGTCCGCGGCTGAAATAACCCAGGTCGCCGCCGGCCTGGGCGCTCGGGCAATCGGAATTTTCGCGGGCCAGCTTGGCAAAATTCCCTGCCGTCACCCGGCCCTTTATGGCATCCATGCGCTGCCTGGCCTGCTCCCGGTTGTCTTCTGCCCCCGCAATCAGGATGTGCCGGGCACGGACCCGCTCGGGCTCCACCATCTTATCCGGATAGGTGCTGTAGATTTTTTCGATGCTTTCGCGGGGCGGGTCGGGAACATCCTTGAGTTTCTCTGCACTCATCAGATTCACCGTCAGATCCTGGCGGATCATGCGATGGTAGAATTCCGGAGTCATCCCTGCGCGCTGCAGAGTCTCGTAAAATTTTTCTTCACTCTCATAATTGGCGATCAGCTTGCGCTTCTCCTCCTCGACCGCCGCCTCTTCGGCCACAAGACCCTGCGCAAGAGCGGCCTGGAAGATCAACTCACGGGCGATGAGCTTCTCCAGTGAAAGCTCGCGAATTTCCTTCTGCTGATCGGGCGTGAGCTGCTCGACAGGCTTCTGGTGCATCTGCATGGCGTAGACCTGCATGGTGCTGTCGAACTCATTGCGTGAAATCGGCTTCTCGTTGATCTTGGCAACTACGTCGTTCAATATTCTCTCTCCTTTTTAGTCTTGATCGCAATCCGGATTCAGTCAGGATTCGGTCACATCAGGCAAGCCAATTTGCCAGTGCGGCAAACTGTTCGAGACTCAGAGATTCTCCACGGATCCGGGCATCGAGCTGATTGTGGACAAGGGCTTCTTCGACCCTGTCCGGTTCGAAACCTGCCGACTTCAAAGCGTTTGCCAGAGTCTTGCGTCTCTGCGCAAAGGCCGCCTTGACAATTTTACGGAAAAAAGCCTCGTCAGAGACATCGACCCTGGGGCTGGCCAGAGGAGTGAACGCCAGAACCACCGAATCGACTTTGGGCGGTGGATGAAAGGCGCCAGGCTTGACGCGGGTGATCCGTTCGATATCGAACCACAGCCGGCACAGAACCGACAGAATGCCGTAATCTCCCGTTCCGGGATCGGCACAGAGGCGATCGCCGACTTCCTTCTGAAACATCAGCACCAGACGGGAAAACAGGGCGTGGTGGTCAAGCACCTGAAAAAGAATCTGGCTCGAGATATTGTAAGGTAGATTGGCGACCAGTTTGTAGGGGGCACGGGTCAGCAGGCGCTCCCAGTCGAGACGCAGCGCGTCGCCTTCGTGAATGATCAATTTCGTATTCTGCCGCTGACGAAGCCGTTCGATCAGATCGCGGTCGATCTCCATGACCTCGACCTGGCCCGCACGGGAGAGCAGCTCATCGGTCAAAACCCCGAGCCCGGGGCCGATCTCCAGGACACGATCTTCGGCATCGAGATCGGCAGCGCTCAGGATACGTTCAACAACCTGCCGGTCGCGCAGAAAATTCTGGCCGAAGCGTTTACGTGGACGATGGGATGACAAAATGAAAACTCCGTCGTTTCTTGCGGCACGATAGAAAATACAGGGGCAACGCCGATGTGTTGGTTCAAGGGATTACCGGCGGTTTTTGTGCAGGGGCCTCGTTAACCGGCGACGCGGCCACCGTGGGATGCGCCAGGTCTTGACAATGGGGATCAGGCGCAGAGTCAGGGCGTAGGCCAGACTCGAACACAGGACGCCTAGAATCAAACTGCCGACACAGATCGGCCAGAGGACATCCCACCCGAGGCCGATGAGAGCTTCGCTGGAAAACTCCCTGGGGATGCCGGAGTGTTCCAGGCCCAGCAGAAAGCGACCTGTTTCATACTCCAGTGTATAGATCACTGGAGCTGTGAGCGGATTTGTGATCCATACCCCGACCAGGGCGGCGATTTTACTCTCCTGCAGCAGGAAGGCAAAAAACAGCGCGATAAACATCTGTATGCCAAAGGTCGGCGTCATGCCGATGAACACGCCCAGGGCAATCCCTTTGGCAATCTCATCCGGCGTTGCCTGCAGCCGAACCAGGCGGATCAGATTCAATTTAAATTGGCGAATCAGGGACCAGCGCTGCCACATATCTTTCTGTTGTCCACAAATGTCACCTCAACCGGGGCGGACCAGAAAAGGCCGCACCCGGTCCAACGGCCAACTCGCCAAGGCATTGAGGTCGAACGCCGAACCGGCGCCGCGGTTGAGGTAATAATCACCCGGCACGGCCAGCATGCCGGCATTGTCGGTGCAAAGAAGGGGCGAGGGGAAGTAAACTTCGAAGCCCTCATCCTTTGAGACGCCCTGGAGGGCCGAGCGCAGACCGCGATTGCAGGCAACCCCGCCGGCCACGACCAGCCGCTGAAGATCCGCACCGCGCAGGGCCTTGAGGGATTTTGCGGTCAAAACCTCGACGACGGCCTGTTGAAACCCGGCGGCCAGATCCCGCAGATGCTCACCTTCGATCGGCCCGTTCTGCCGTTTGACGTAATTGAGGACTGCAGTCTTGATCCCGCTGAAGCTGAAATCGAGGTTATCCTGTTGCATCAGGGGGCGCGGAAACTTTATCCGCTGCGGATCGCCTTCGGCCGCCAGCCGATCGATGACCGCTCCGCCGGGGTAGCCGAGCCCCAGAAGCTTCGCCACCTTGTCGAAGGCCTCCCCGGCCGCGTCGTCCCGGGTGCAGCCCAGCGTCTGGTAGTCGCCCACTCCTCCAATTCGGTACAGGTGGGTGTGACCGCCGGACACGATCAGCGCGAGATAGGGATAGGCCACCTCGTGCTCGAGCTGAATGGCCAGGGCATGCCCTTCAATATGATGCACCCCGATCCAGGGGATACGGCGGGCATAAGCCATGGCTTTGCCGGCGGAGAGCCCGACCAGCAGAGCACCGATCAGACCGGGGCCCCGGGTAACCGCGATCCCTTCGATATCGCCAAAACCGACCCCCGCCTGCTCCAGGGCCTGTTCGGTCACCACCGGCATGGCCTCCAGGTGCTTGCGCGAGGCCAGCTCAGGCACAACGCCGCCGTACCGTGCATGCACGTCGACCTGCGAAGCGATCACGTTGCTGAGGACCTCGCGTCCGTCACGCACTACGGCGGCGGCAGTTTCGTCGCAGGAGGATTCAAGACAGAGCAGAAGCATGGTTTTGGATTCTCAAAGCAGGTTGGCGGCCAGTTCGGCCAGGGGAGAGCGCTCCCCCTTAGTCAGGATGATGTGGCCGGCAATCTGCTGCTCCTTGAATTTCTCCACCACATAGGTCAGACCGTTGCTGGAGGAGTCCACATAAGGGTTGTCGATCTGGTAGGGGTCGCCGGTCAGCACGATCTTGGTCCCCTCGCCCGCCCGGGTAATGATGGTCTTGATCTCGTGCGGAGTCAGATTCTGCGCCTCGTCGACAATCAGGAACTGGCGGGGGATGGAGCGGCCGCGGATATAGGTCAGCGCCTCGATCTCGAGGAAGCCCATATCGACCAGCTCCTTGTAGCCGCGCTTGCGCTTGCCGTGATCCTCGACGTTGCCCAGCAGCAGTTCGACATTGTCGAAGATCGGCTGCATCCAGGGGGCGAGCTTTTCTTCGATATCGCCCGGCAGAAAGCCCAGGTCTTTCCCCATCGGGAAAACCGGCCGCGACACCAGGAGGCGGTTGTAGAGGTTTTCATCGGCCACCTTGAGCAGCCCCGCCGCAATGGCCAGCAGAGTTTTGCCGGTGCCCGCCTTACCGACCAGCGTGACGAGCTGGATATCGTCATTCATGAGCATGTCAAGGGCGAACTGCTGTTCGCGGTTGCGGGAATGAATCCCCCAGACGCCCTCCTTCGGGATGCGTATCAACGGCACAACCTGCTGCAAGGCCTTGTTGTAGCGTCCCAACGCCGTATGGGAGGGATTGCTTTTGTCCACCAGGGTCAGGCAATGGTTCGGGTAATACTCCCCAGGCAGGTCGAGATAACCCTGACCGTAGAAGCGGTCGATGATATCCTTTTCCAGTTCCACGTGACTGGCGCCGGGATAAAGATCCTCGATCGAGACCTTGTCCGACTCATAGTCCTCAGCCGGAAGTTCGAGAGCATCCGACTTGATGCGCAGGTTGGTGTCCTTAGTGACAAAGACAACTTTGCAGTCACAGGTTTCCTGCAATTTCATCGCGACGGCCAGAATGCGATTGTCTCCGCGATCAACCTGCAATTCAGGCGGCAGCTTTTTCAGGTAATCCGCGCGGTAGATCTCCACCCGCAGCATTCCGCCGGTTTCCAGTTCGACCCCTTCGGTCAATCCGCGATTCGCCCGCATCCCGTCAAGAATCCGCGAAATATGCCGGGCATTGCGTCCGGTTTCATTCTGATCTTTTTTGAAGCGGTCGATCTCCTCGATCACCGTGATAGGAATAATGACATCGTTGTCTTCAAATTTGAACAATGCTTCAGGATCATGCAGCAGGACATTGGTGTCGAGAACAAAGATTTTTTTCATCAGTCATCTCATTCGGTTGGTAAAAAAAAATGGGTGGAAATCAGCGATTGTAATGTGAAACCTCGATCCCCTCAGGGGTCGCTAAAAATTTGATCAAAACCGGTCGGTTGCGATAACTTCCTTCAAGAACGACCTCGCCTTCCCGATTGAGGGCGTTGAGCACCGCTTCGGGCGACTCCTCGATCGTATAGAGACGGTATGCGTTGGTGCGGGACAGGTCGCGGCGGGTCAGAGGGCGCTCGGGTGGCAGAGAACAGGCCGCAAGCACCAGCAAGGCAAGCACCGCCAGCGCCAGGAATCGACATGTGCGGCGAAAAAGACTTCCGCCTGCCGGCATAAGCGAAACAAGCAGCGGTTTTTTATGGGAATCGCATGTCTTCATTTCAGTCCACCTCATGGGCCGCAACCGCACTCACGGCACTGACCGCAAAGCGCATGTCCTCGAGAGTATTGAAACAACCCGGGCTCATCCGGACGGTGCCGCGCGGATAGGTACCGATACTGCGGTGTGCGTCCGGTGCGCAATGCAGTCCGACTCGGGTCTGAACACCATGTTCATGGTCAAGCAGAAAACCGACCTCCGCCGGATCCCGTCCGCGCAGATTGAAAGACAGCGCTCCGCCATGCAGGCGGGGGTCGGTAGGGCCGTAGAGTTCAAGACCATCGATCTTTCGCAGCCCGTCGATCAACTCGGCGAGGAGTTCGGCCTCATGAACCCGGATCCGATCGATTCCCTCCTGCCCGACAAATCGGAGCCCGGCCGAGAGTCCAGCCAGACCGGGGGTGTTGAGGGTGCCGGCCTCAAGGCGCTCGGGCATCTCCTCAGGGGGGAGTTCCGAGTGAGAATTGCCGCCGGTGCCGCCGTAAATCAGCGGCGTCAGCTTGAGTCCGGGACGGACATAGAGAAACCCCGTTCCCTGCGGCCCCAACAGCCCCTTATGCCCCGGAGCGGCCAACAGGTCAATTCCCATGCCTTCAACGTCAAGGGGGAAAACGCCTGCGGTCTGGGCAGCGTCAACCATGAAAAGAATCCCCCGATGTCGGCACCAGGGGCCGATTTCTTCAATCGGCTGCAGGGTTCCGGTAACATTGGAGCAATGGGTCATCACCACCAGGCGGGTTCGCTCACGGCAGGCAGCTTTTATCGCGGACGGACAGACCCTCCCCCCACGATCGGCAGCAACCTTGTGAACGATCACGCCGCGCTCCTGCAGGGCCCGCAGGGGGCGCGTAACCGCATTGTGCTCCATGAAGGTCGTCACAACCCGATCCCCGCCCCGCAGCAAACCGAACAGGCCCATATTGATCGCCTCGGTGGCGTTGGCGGTGAATGCCACGCGGGCCGCATCCCGAGCCTGGATCAGTTCGGCTACCGCTTCACGCGCATCCAACACGATGCGACCTGCTTCCAGAACGAGATGATGTCCGCCGCGTCCCGGATTGGCCCCGGCGTCGCGCAGGGTTGAAGCGACCGCGTCGATCACCTCGGCGGGTTTGGGAAAAGAGGTGGCGGCATTATCCAGATAAACGGGCATAGAGAAATTTCCGTCAGCAAAAACAGTGGTAACCCATCAGCGTGACCCGGCACACATGAGATCTCGCGCCTGCCGATGTCCCCGGTCCCCGCGCGACAGGGCCAGCCCCCGGCAGCCACCGAAACAGACCCTCAGATCCCGGCAGCGTCGGCAATCCCCGGGCAGCGCCTCAATCATGCGCCTGACTTCAAACCGACAGGGAGACTGCCATAGTTCAAGCAGGCCCTCTTCCAGCAGCGATCCCAGGCTCAGCGGCCAGGAGGAACAGGGCATGAGGTCACCGCTTGCCGCAACGTGAGCAAGGCTGTTGGCCGCCTGGCACCCAGCGTACCCTTCGCGCCGGCGGTTCGCATCGGGGTGAAGCAGCTCCCATAAAAACAGATCGTGGATTTCCAACGCAACTCCCTGCCGCAGACAATCTGCATTATCAGCAAAGGCGTTTTTCAATTGATCCAGGTGCGCGGGACCGATCAGGTCAGAGTCCGAGGGGGGATTAAGGCTATCATCGATAGCCATGTTTGGCAACTTCAATCGCCTGATGCCGAGGCCAGCACAGAAAGAGAGAAGATCTTGAATTTGCAGGAGATTTTTCGGAGAAGGGCGAAACAGAATCCCGGGTTCCAGGTTCCGGGCGCGGACCCGCGCGACCTGCGATTCGAGCAATGACAGCGCCGACTGCTCACAGGCGGAAGTCGCATCGATCAGAAAATCAACAAGACCGTTCCCGCAGGTCGAGTCAGGAACCTCCTCGGGATGAAAGCCGCAAACGACAGTGACCCGGCACCCGCCTTTTCGCAGATGCAGGAGGAGCTGATCGATTCCCCCGTGGCGCATCGGCGCGCCATCGAGCATGACGAAGAAAACGCCTGCATCCAGCAATCGATCGGCAACACGCAGGAGATCCTCGGTCGGCAGGGCGCCTGAACGACCAAACAGCCGCCAGGTGACCCGTACAGGGGCATCAAGAAGGTCCATACGCATCGCAGATTCGAATCAAAAAATCAGATCATCATAAAGAGAAAGGCAGGGAGACAGCCGAAAAAGGCTGTTCCCTGCCTGACCACGGTTCAGCAGGGATGGACGTTGGAAGAACCAACCACCCGAGGCTTCATGTACTTTTTCATGCGCTCTCACCCCCTTCTTTGATCTGTTATGACGACAATATGACGGGTTTGTTTCATAGAGTTTGACACCAACTACACAATGCAATTTCCAGACCTGAATCAACCTGGAATTGATATCACTATTCTTCAGCATCAGCTACCGGCCCCTGCCAGCAGTGAGGATCTGCCTCCTCAAGGTCGCCGGTCACGGCCAGCGCCCGTGCCGTACATCCACCAAGGCAATCCGCGAAAGCATCACATCCCTGACATTTCCCCTTGGCCTGCTTGTTGCGCATCTTCTGGAGGATGGGGGAGCCATGCCAGACAGCGTCGAAATCGTCCCTGAGAATATTGCCCAGCACCAGGGGAATGAATCCGCAGGGCGTCAGGTTGCCGTCAGGGCGCAGATGCAGTGAGAGTTTACCACAGGAGCTGCCCTTAACCAACGGCTTTCCCTGGTATTGCGGCAGCGAAGCGATCACCGGATCGTCAAAGGACAGCGCAATATCTTTTGTCTGATTCTTGACAACCAGCGCCTGCTGATAGAACTCGCGCCACTGCGCCGGGCTCAAATCCAGATCTTCACGGTTCTCGAAGCCCTTGCCGCTGCATTTAAAATTGTGCAGGAAGAGCTGACTGACGCCATAAGCGCGGGCCAATTCGATCAAATCGCGGAAATGCTCGAAATTAATCCGTGATATCACCGAACTCATCGTGGGTTTGACGCCGGCGGCGCGCAGTAGATCGAGTGCCCTGACCGCACGATCGAAGGAGCCCGGCTGACAGCGAAAATCGTCGTGGCCAGTCGGCTCGTGGCTGTCGATACTGATCCCCACGGAGACAAACCCCGCCCGGCTGATCTTTGCAGCCGTCTCCTCGTTGATATGCCAACCGTTGCTGTTCATGGAGACACGCAATCCCCTGTCCGTCGCATAACGGGCAATCTCAAAAAGGTCTTCACGCAGCAGCGGCTCCCCCCCGCCGAAGTTGACGAAGGGGATCTGCTTCTCAGCCAGAACGTCAACAATGCGCCTGTTGTCAGCGGTTGAAAGTTCTTCACAGAGATCGTTGCGGCTATAGCAGTGAGCACAGACGAAGTTGCACCGAAATGACAGCGACCAGTTCAAAGTCAGTGGAGCGGAAAGATAATCCACGGCGTCATCAGACATGTGTCAGCCACCCCCTCTCAACGAGATCATTGACAAACTCTTCGACATCCTCACGCAGAATTTCGCGTTCCACGTCAAAATCACGAGCCATCTCGTCCACGATCTGATCTAGGGACCGGCTTCCGTCGCACAGGTCCCAGACGGCGCCGCCCACCAGGTTGAGCTGATGCATCATGCCGGAGATGATCAGGATGACGCTGCCGCGATCACTGACGTCCTCACCGTTCTCAAGCGCTTTGAGGATTTCCTGTTCACGACGCTTTTCGTGGCGCCAAACGATATCGGGGTTTCGCTGCAAACACTTCAAAGCATTTCCTCGTTTCGAAAAAGAAGGTATCTTTTCTCCGCACAGGTTCGGATCTCCCATGACAAGGGTGTTTGGCGCCAGGGATGGCGCCAATCAAACGGCCAGGGATGGCGAAAAGTGGCCCTTGTCATGGGAGATCCGAACCCGTGCTGAACCGTTGACTCATACGGCGCGTTCGCGCAATAGCAGTGAAGTCATGAAAACAAAAGCAAAGCCGGCCAGCACCGCCATTTTGCCGGGCAGCGGCACCCCAGCCGCGGTTGCGGTGATGCCCCAGGTCTCCACCAGTCCGCCCGCCACCAGCATACCCAGAACCACCATGCCGGCGTCGGCGTCGCCCTCACCGGCCTTGACCAGCTGCCGGAAGGGGCAGCCGCCGAAGATGACGGAAACCCAGCCGACCAGCGCCATGCCGAAGAAACTCCACAAAAAGTCGAGATGCGCGCCGGGCTGCCCGTAAAAGCCGGGTTCAAAACGTCCGAAAATCAGATTGCCGGCCACAGCACCAAGCACAAAAAGCGCCAATCCGTAAATCAGGGGTGAGCGATGACCCATCAGAAAAGTGTCGCGCAAACTGCCGGTAATGCAGAAACGGCTGCGTTGAGCCAGTGCGCCGAGCAGCAGCCCGGCTCCCAGGGAAATCCACACCGGTGCATGCTCAGCGCCACCGCCGCTTTGCGATTCGCGAAGAAAGCCGGGAGGAAGAAAAACCCAGATCATCAAAAGCGCAAAAAAGAGAGGCACCCACCAGCCGCTGCCTCCCCGAGCGCTCTGCGAAACCCCGGGCTGAACGCCTTTGGCAAGGCTGCACAGTCCCGCCCATACGCCTCCAACCAATCCGGCCAGGCCGGCAAGAGTCGTCAGATCGCCTGCTGTCATGCGCAGAAAAAGCTTGATGGGGCAGCCGATGAAGACGGCACATCCGACGATCAGGAAAAAACCGGCAAAGAAACGCGTCATCGGCACACTGCCGCCCCGCGAACAAAACTCTCTGAATGCCAGAGCACTGGCCATCGCCCCAAGCACAAACCCGGCCAACTCGGGGCGCAGGTACTGCATCCGCTCATTATCGTGCAACCCCAGTGATCCTGCGGTGTTTTCAAAAAAACAGGAGATGCAGATCCCTGAATTTTCCGGGTTTCCCAAAGCGGCCAATGCCACGCCGAGAAGACCAAAGCTCAGACCGGTCAGCAGAACCAGATAAAAATGGCGATCCTTCCACATGCGCGACCCTATTCACAGCCGCCGGCCAGGCGACTTTGCAGGTAATAGACTTTTTTCAACGTCTCCAGCAGCGACGGGTTGTCGCCCTGGGCCTCCAGGCGGGTGCGCAGGCGCGTCAAACCTTCGTCCACCAGTTGACGGATTTCCGTCCGCCGGGACAGGGGGCTTCTGTCATCGACATACTCCCCGTTGAACCGCACCGCTTCAACGTAGCTGTCCACCGCCCGCTCGAGAAGCCCCAGCTCCAGCAGAATGGCGCCGCGCAGGATCAGGCCGTGGGCTTCGCCGGGGTAGTCGCGGGCAATTTCCTCCAGGGCCAGCAGCGCCTGCTGATTTTTGCCTTCTTTGCGCAGATCTTCTACCGGCTGATACAGGTCGGTCAAAAAGGCCAATCGTGCCTGCGCCGCCAGGCGCTCCTCCATGGCACGCTCCAATGCCGTACCACGTTCAGAACCCTGTTGCGCCCGGCCGTGGTGCATCAGCAAGCCAAGACCGGCCAGCGTGAACAGCAGGCCGGCTATGAGCAGAATATCGAAACGATCGATCCTGGGCATCGCCTCTAAAACGTCTGATAAGGGGGCATATTGACCCGGCGCGCCATCTCGCGGACCGGATCGTAATCGGCATCGCTGAACTGCACGAAGCCCTCAACCCAGGCCGATTTGAGCACCTTGAGGCGCTCTCCCCGGTACTCCACCGTGTCCTGGGGCGAAAGCTCGAGCAACGCCCGGCGGAACCGCTCCACCAGGTCCGGGTCAGCCCCGGCGGAAGCACCGAAGGTGCAATAGGGAAACGGCTCGCTCTGCGCGATGATCTCAAAATCATCCGCGGCCACCTTGCCGGCTCTCACCATCTCCTCAAGATCCAGCATAGGGGCCGCCGCCACGTCGTATTCACCGAAATAGACGCCATAGATCACTTTTTCATGCTTGAAGGAGCCGCGGGGGATCGCGTAGTAGGACAGTTCGCGCTCCGGATCGAACCCTGCCCTGAGCATCAGGTCATACTGGGCCAGGTAGCCGCTGGGCGCCATCTGAGGTCCGAACAGCAGCCGCTTCCCCCGCATGTCTTCAATACTTTTTATGCCGCTTGTCTTAAGCGCGATCAGCCCGCCAGATGTGCGGCCGCCGAACTGTCCGCGCTGCTCGCCGGCGATCAGTTGCAGGCCGTACTCCTCACGGAGAATGACATAGAGCAGGGAATTGGTATGGGTGAAGGTAAATTCGCCGTTGCGGAAGCGCTCCTCAAAATCCTGCGTATCCACCGGCACGGCTTCAAAACGCACGCCCAATTCTTTTTCGAGATAACGCGTCAACGGCATGAAGCGGTTCATCGTTTCAGCTTCGCTGTTGCAGTTCATGTAACCGATGCGGATCACCGGACCGCTCGGTTTCGAGTCACAGCCTCCAAACAACAGTGAAAACACCACCAATACCGCGAGAGAGAGAAACGACGTGCGCAGGACAGGTAACATGAAAATGAAAGCTCCGGGATAAAATCAATGAAGAGAGGGCAGCCGGATCGGCGGAGCGGTCAGCGCCTCATCGTAGAAAACTTGTGCCAGACCGGGCCGTTGACTGCCGTCACGGACCAATCCGCCAATCAGCGACTCATCAGCCGTTCCCCACCAGTTGCCTGTGGCGTCAAGGGGTGTATTTCCGTCATTGATGACGGCATAGGTCCCATTGCCGGACAGATCATTGGCCCTCAGGATCCCCTCGGAATTCAGCCAGCGAATCCCCGAGCGCCCGTTGCCGGTCAGGCGGTTATGCGTCCCATTCAACTCTGATTTTTCAAGAAAGATGCCATGTTCACTGTTGCCGCCAATCTGATTTCCCCGCACTTCAGCCCGGGAACGCTGCAGATAGAGTCCGCGTCGATTGCCAACGATCCGGTTACCCTCGGCGAGCAGAGTCGAGTCGCGCAGATGGACGCCGTTGATGGCGTTTTTCTCGATCACGCAGTCGGTCAGCCGCAGATCGGTATACAGGCAGCGCAGCCCCCAGTAGCTCCCTGAAATAAAGGATTGATCAATCACCACGTTGGAATCGCGAAACTGCATGCCGTTGAAATTGTCGATCACTCGCGAACGCTTCATCGTCACGGTCGATTCCTGAAACTGGAGACCGCGGGTATTGTAACGGAATTCACAGTCCACGAGGGTCACGCGGGAAAAATGCGCGTGATAGCCCCGGTAGCCATACTCCAACACGCAATGAGCCAAAACGTTGTCCTCTTCGGACATCATCATATTGATGGCCCCCCAGGCTCCGCTGAACGGCCGCGACTCGGCGGAGGTAAAAACCACGGGCTCGTCCTCGGTCCCTACCGCATGGAGGCGCCCCTGGATGAACATCTCGTGTTCGCCGACACCGTCGCCGTTGCTGTCCATGAAAGTGAAGCTGATGCGGGTTCCCGGGCGAATCTCGAGAACCACTTCCGGGGCGATGGTGAGGACGCCGTCGATGAGAACCTCACCCTGCCAGACGGTATCCTGCCACAGGGTCTGTTCGCCGCGATAGAGCGTCCCGGCCGAAGCGGAAAGCGACCAGGAGAGCAGTAAAGCAGCAAAAAAAAGAACGCGTTTCATCGGTGCCCCCCGGGGAGAGGCAGGATCCGTCTGGAAACGACATTGTCTTCAAGGACGATTTCATCCGGTGAAAAATCGGGGCGAACCGCGGCAACCCCGATGCCGTTGTTCAAAATCAGGTTGCCGCGCAGTTCAGGGGCGCTGACCGCATCGATAAACAACCCCTCCTCCTCATTATCCCCGATGATGTTGTCTTCGAGCCGCGGACGCGCGCCCCACCAGCAGAACAGGCCGCTCTCCCCCTGCTCGAACCGGTTGCCGCGCACGAGCGGGCGACTGCCCTCCCCCTGGAAAACAGCGCCGTAGCGGCAGCGCTCAAAACGGCTGCCCTCTATGGTCGGGGAGGCATCGCTCAGTGTCACCCCGGCTTCAGCCGTCACAATGACGGCATGGCTGATCTGCCCCCGGGCGCCGCGGACGAACAACAGTCCCGACCAGGCGGCATCATCGTCGGCCGGCTCCTCCACGGGCAGAAAATAGACCGGATCGGACGCAGTGCCTTCGACGCGCAGCGTACCGCGAACCTGAAGTTCCGTATGGGAGGAAAGCCATTCCGGCTCGATTTTGGTACTTTTGGAAGGGCGGATGAGAACGACGGTGCCGGCCCTGACGGTCAGGGTGCGGCCGGCAGGAACCATCAGATCGTCATCGAGCAGCACCCTCCCCTGCCACACCGTATCCTCTTTCAGGTAGCCGGAAAATGAAGGGAGTTTACGCCACTCGATTTCCTGAGGCGCCGGCGGAGATTTCGGACTCGAACATCCAAAACCCATTGAGAGGAATAAGACGGCGATCATCAGACAAACAATGCGCATACTTAGATCCACCCCTGCGACATGAGAAAACGGCGCGCCTCCGCAGCGGGCGGTTCTCCCTGTTCGACACGATCGCGCAGGCCGTCCAGCTGCTCGGCAGTCAACAGGGTGCCGAGTTTACGCAGAGCGGGGGCGACCGTGCTGAACTGCAGATCGTGAAGGGGGCGCGGCCCCGAGAGAAGATAAATGAGGTCGCCCGCGCCCATCAGTACATCGAACCCTGCGGAGGCTGTTGCAACCGGCACCAGATCGACCTCTTCGTCTTTCAGAGCGGCCAGGGGAGATTTCCCCTTCAAATCGACACGAATCGTCTCAACGCCGGTCTTTTCCCGAATATAAAGGCAAACCAGCTCACAGAAAACTTCATCCAGCGTCTCCGAACCGACGCCAACGTAGAGCTTGGGACCGAAGCAGGCCTGTGCGGGATGAGCAAAAAGCAGAACCGCGACCAGAACTGCAGCAGAGATCACCCATAGGCTGTGGCGCGAAAAAGCTATCAGTTTACCCACCCTTGACACCCGCGACATATTGTGGTTTAAACTCGACCAGACACTAAATATAGTTTTCACACTGCAATCCAAAGGCCTTCATCTTAATACGTCAAACCCTGCCTTTGGCAAGTAAAATCTCTTATAAACATATCTCTTACCCTGAGGATGCCATGAAAAAGAAAAACGAAAGCCTGCCCCCAGCGTTGTCGGCAAATGCGCGTACCGTTCTGGAACGGCGCTACCTGCGTCGCGACGCCAACGGAAAAGTCCTCGAAACCCCTGAGGACATGTTCAGGCGCGTGGCAAAGACCATCGCCTCGGCGGAAACCCGCTTGAATACCGGCAGGGATACGACCAAGCTGGAAGAACAGTTCTACCGCATGATGATCGAACTCGATTTTCTTCCCAACTCCCCGACCCTGATGAATGCAGGGCGGGAAATCGGTCAGCTTTCCGCCTGTTTCGTGCTGCCGGTGGACGACTCCATGGAGAGCATTTTCGAGGCGATCAAGCATACGGCCCTGATTCACAAAAGCGGCGGCGGCACCGGGTTCTCCTTTTCCCGCATCCGTCCCGCCAACGATGTGGTGGCTTCCACCAGCGGCGTCTCATCGGGCCCGCTCTCCTTCATGAAGGTCTTTGATGCCGCCACAGAAACCATCAAACAGGGCGGCACGCGGCGCGGCGCCAACATGGGGATTCTGCGGGTCGATCATCCCGACATCATGGATTTTATCATGTGCAAGCGCGACCAGCGCGTGCTGACCAATTTCAACATTTCGGTGGGACTGACAGAGGACTTCATGAAAGCCGTCGAAGAGGACGGCGAATACGATCTGCTCAATCCCCGCGACGGTCGCCTGATCAAAAAGCTCTCCGCCCGCAAGGTCTTCGAGCACATCGTCGACCTGGCATGGAACAACGGGGAGCCCGGCATCATTTTCCTCGACCGCCTCAACCGCGACAATCCGACCCCCCATGTCGGTGAAATCGAGAGCACCAATCCATGCGTTACCGCAGACACCTTCGTGCAGACCGGGCAGGGCCCACGCCAGGTCGCGGATCTGGTCGGCAAACCCTGCACGCTTGCCGTCGACGGTCAACTGTACTCTTCCAGCACCAAAGGTTTTTTTGCCACCGGCCGCAAGAATATCGTGCACCTGAGCACCCGCGAGGGACATCAGCTGCGCCTGACCGCCGACCACCTGGTTCTCAAGGCCGCCTCTTTAAGCCGCCACAAGATCGAGAAACAATGGGTCGCCGCAGGCGAACTACAACCGGGCGATCGCATCGTGCTGCACGATCACCGCACTCTTCCCCTCTGGGACGGAGCCCTGTCACTTGGCGAGGGGTATCTGCTCGGTCTTCTGGTGGGAGACGGCACACTGAAACAGGACAAGGCGGTCCTCTCAGTCTGGACTCCCCAGCAGGCGGTTAACGGCGAGCTGCTGCATGCCGGTGTCAAAGGTGTCATGTCTGCCGCGGAAACGTTTGCCCGCGATCTCCCCCACCGCAGCGATTTTTCCGGATGGCAGCAGGTCAGCGGGCGCAACGAATGGCGCCTCAGCCTGGCTCACATCAAAGGTTTGGCCCTGGAACTCGGGATGCGCCCTGGAACAAAAGCGATTACTCCCGACATGGAGAAAGCCTCTTCCGATTTCTACAGAGGCTTTCTGAGCGGCCTGTTTGACGCCGACGGCAGTGTGCAGGGTACCCAGCAGAAAGGCGTCAGCATCCGTCTGGCACAAAGCGATCTTACCCGACTGGAGGCGGTTCAGCGCATGCTGCTGCGACTTGGCATCTCCTCAACCCTGTATACCAACCGCCGCGAGCCGGGCACCAGCCTGCTGCCTGATGGTCAAGGCGGCCATCAGAATTACCCGACCAAAGCACAGCACGAATTGATCATCAGCAACGACAATCTGCCACGTTTTTCGGACCTGGTCGGTTTCCGCGACACGGACAAGCAGCAGAGACTCGAGGCGCTCCTCAGCAGCTATCGCCGTCGTCTAAACCGTGAACGCTTCACGGCCACCGTTGCCCAGGTCGCCCTCTGCGGCACGGAGGATGTCTTTGACGTCGAGGTTCCCGGCATCAACGCTTTCGACGCCAACGGGCTTTATGTCCATAATTGCGGCGAACAGCCCCTGCTCCCCTACGAATCCTGCAACCTGGGCTCCATCAACCTGGCCCGCATGTGCACCGCTGGCGATATCGACTGGGATAAGCTCGGCCGCACAATTCGGCTGGCGACGCGCTTTCTCGACAACGTCATCGAGGTCAACAAATACCCTCTTCTGCAGATCGACGAAATGACCCGCGCCAACCGCAAGATCGGCCTGGGGGTTATGGGCTGGGCGGATATGCTGATCAAGCTGGGGCTGCCCTACAACAGCACCGACGCCGGGCGCCTGGGCGAGAAAGTCATGAAATTCATCCAGGACACCGCTCACGAAACCTCCGCCGACCTGGCCGAAGAACGGGGCCCGTTCCCCAATTTCGAAGGCAGCATCTACGACAAGCCCGGCGGACGCCCGGTGAGAAACGCCACCTGCACCACCATCGCACCAACCGGCACCATCTCCATCATTGCCGGGGCTTCCAGCGGCATCGAACCCCTGTTTGCCGTCAGCTACGTGCGCCAGGTGCTTGACAACGACATTCTGGTCGAGGTGCATCCGCTGTTTGAACAGATCGCGAAGGAAATGGATTTTTATTCTCCCGAGTTGATGAAGAAAATTGCCGAGCACGGCACTCTGCGGGATCTGCCCGAAATTCCCGAAGACATCCGCAAGGTGTTTGTCACCTCGCATGACATCACGCCGGAAGACCACATCCGCATGCAGGCGGCCTTCCAGAAATACACCGACAACGCGGTGTCGAAAACGGTCAATTTCCGCCACGACGCCACCCGCGAGGATGTGGCCACGGTTTATCAGATGGCCTATCGTTCAGGGTGCAAGGGTGTCACCATCTACCGCGACGGCTCCCGCGACCAGCAGGTTCTTTCGGTTGCCAAGAGCGAGCAGAAAAAAGCCGCGGACACGCCTCTGCCCATGGAAGAGTACAAGAAAGGACGAAAACGCGACCGCCCCAGGGCGCTGCGCGGCAGCACCTACCAGATGGAGACCGGCTGCGGCCCGCTCTATATCACCATCAATGAAGACAAGGACGGGCTGTTCGAGTTGTTCACCACCATGGGCAAAGCCGGCGGCTGCGCCGCCAGCCAGTGCGAAGCGATCGGGCGCCTGGTCTCCCTCGCCTGGCGCTCCGGCGTGCAGGCCCGCCAGGCGGTCAAGCAGATGATCGGCATCACCTGTCACAAACCGGCAGGATTCGGCGAAAACCGCGTGACAAGCTGTGCCGACGCCGTCGCCAAGGCGATCCAGCTGCACCTGATGGAATACGGCGAAGACAAGGTCGTGGAAAACCGCAACGGCGGCGCCTGCCCCGAATGCGGCGGTCCGGTCGAGCATGAGGGCGGCTGCTGCGTCTGCCATGCCTGCGGCTACAGTGAATGCGCCTGATCAAAAGCCGGGAAACCGTGAAGAGTGAGGCGTAAAGAGTGATGAGGAAAATCGCAAAAGGCCGATTTCGTTTACGGTTTTACGCCTCACTCTACGCCTCACTCTTCACCTCTCACTCCTCACCCGGCAAAACCTGTGATTCCGCTTCAACTGGGCAGTTTGGAACGCAAAAAGCCCCGCGATTGCTCGCGGGGCTTTTTGCGTTGACAAGAAATCTATATAATGATCAGACCTTGCGCACGTTAGCAGATTGGGGGCCTTTCTGCCCCTGGGTCACGTCAAATTCAACGCGCTCACCTTCGGCCAGGCTTTTGAAGCCGTCACCGCCAATTGCGGAAAAGTGCACGAAGACGTCGGGACCGTTGTCCTGTGCGATAAAACCGAAACCCTTAGCGTCGTTGAACCATTTGACTGTACCTTGTGCCATGTTCTTTGCTCCTTTTTTGTCCCCGTCGGGGACTTCTCTTAAACCGTTGCGCAGTGAAGATTAGCCACAAAAAAACCGTACGACCAGCGAGGTCTGTACGGAATCGTTTACGGACTGACCATCAATCTGTGTGGCAGCCTGTCGCTGCGCAATCTTTACGTTGACTAGTTTGTATCACGGGCATTTATATGAATGCAACACAATTCGGAGCCTGAAGCAAAAAAATGTAACTTTTCGACATAGACCGCAGGGCACGGCGGTCCCAACAAACCTCCCGGAGCATTCAAATGAATCATTCTTCCGCCCCGCAGACACTGAGCCGCTGCCCCTGGGTCGACCTCTCAAAGCCGGATTACCTCGCCTATCATGACAACGAATGGGGAGTCCCCATTCACGACGACCGCCTCCGGTTCGAGTTTCTGGTGTTGGAATCAGCGCAGGCAGGACTCTCCTGGTATACCGTGCTGCGCAAAAGGGAAAACTACCGCGCCGCTTTCGATTGTTTCGATCCTGCCATAGTCGCCCGCTACGACGAAAAAAAGATCGAACGACTGCTTGGCAATCCCGGCATCATTAGAAATCGGGCGAAAATTGCTTCGTCCATCAGCAACGCGAGACGCTTTCTCGAAATTCAGGAGGAATTCGGCAGTTTCGACGCCTACGTGTGGCGCTTTGTTGACGGCACGCCCAAAGTGAGCAGCCTGCGCCATATGTCCGAGTACCCGGCCACCTCACCCGAATCCGACACGCTGAGCCGCGACCTGAAACAACGCGGCTTCACCTTCGTCGGGTCAACCATCTGTTACGCCTACATGCAGGCAACCGGCCTCGTCAACGACCACAGCCTTGACTGTTTCCGGCGGGAGCAGATTCTGAGCGGACATTCGTAACCTCGGGCCTGTCCTCTCTGTCGGCTTCAGGTGCTTCCCTCGTCTGCCGCCACGTCCCTGTCTGCCAGTCATAGTGTTCCCGCGGGCGGAAGTGGTCCTTGTACCCCATGCGCGAACAGCCGGGCACGTAATACCCCAGATAATAGTAAGCCAGCCCCAGGCTGCGGGCATGTTCGATTTCCTTCAGTACGCTGTAGGTGCCGGGACTCAGTTCGGAATAGGCGGGATCAAAAAAGAAATAAACACTGTTGAGGCAATCGCGGCCCTGATCGAGAAAACCGACGCCGATCAGCTTATCGCCGGCGTAGACTTCTGTTTGCAGGGCGGGACAGGCAGGCATATAGAAGTTGTAGAGGAAATCTTCAGGATCGGTTTTCTCACCGAAACGACCCTCGCTATGGCGACGATAGAGATCGTAAATCCGGCCGGAGAGATTCAAGGAGACGAATCGAACCTGCAAGTCGCCCGCCTTGCGCAGCACGCGGCGCTGGCTGCGCGAGGGGGCAAACTCGGTGGTCCGGACCCGCAGCGGAATGCATTGCCGGCAGGATTGACATTCGGGGCGGAAAAAATAGAGGCCGAATTTGCGCCACCCCCTGGCCAGCAAATCGGAAATTTCACCGGCATCGACTTTCCCGGCCAGAAAATACCGGTAGCTTTTATACAATCCAGGCAGATAAGGACAATCGGTCGGTTCCTCGATCTGCTCCGGTTGAAATATCCGCATACTTGCAAAAGCCCTTTCCGTTTGCGATAGTGCAGAATTAAACATATCCTCGAACCGGCGTCAATTGCCCTTGACGTATACATTCCATGCTCACAGCAGAAGAACTCAAAAGATCATTCAGTCGTCAACCCGCGCATCTGATCAGCGATTCCCGGAAAAGGCGCGCAGCGGTCGCGGCGATTCTACACCAGGCCACCGAAAAAACAGACCTTTTATTTATTGAGCGCGCACAGCGTGAAGGCGATCCCTGGTCCGGCGACCTCGGTTTTCCCGGCGGCCGCTGCGAGACGCAGGATCTTTCACCCCGCCACACGGCTGAACGCGAAACACTGGAAGAGATCGGCATCGACCTGGCAGACTTCGAATACCTGGGACAGCTCGACGATATCTCCGGCGCCCATATTCCCATTATCGTGTCCTGCTTTGTCTACATGACAACGCAGCGCCCTCCTTCCCCCCTGTTGAACCATGAAGTGGCGCGGACATTCTGGGTTTCCCTCGACGATCTGTGCGATGATCGACGGCATGGCGATTTTCCTGTGCGGTTCCGTCAAACCGACCTTTTGCGCCCTGCCATCCAATTGCCCCTGAGTCGCGGGCCGGTCTTGTGGGGAATAACCTATCGTCTGGTCATCTCTCTGCTTAACCGCCTGGGCTGCGCCCCTCCAACACGAAGCAGTGATGACTTAAGAAGGGAGCCTTGATCTGTCAAAATTTGTCATAACAAGTGACGATTTTTGCACTTCTCACTCTCTATGACAGAGATTTTCCTTCATCATTCAATTTATCCAAAACGCAAATTTTAAAACTTTATATTTAATTCTATTTAATTTCAGGACGTTAACAACGAAAGACTATATTCATTATTCAAATTTTACTTTTTTGGCATTCTGGTTGCTAAAATTACAAAAGCAAGAACCATCGATTTTTTGCCCCGGCGCTATCCTCCTCCTGAGCCCGGGGTATTTTTTTGCCCGCCTTTTCTACAATCTGCTATGATCCCTCGACAACGCCTGGCAAGAGCTGCTTTGGTGTTGCTGATGATTGATCCAAGGGGGAGCCCGGCCAATGGAAAAAATTCCTTCCCGCTGCAAAACCTGGTTCGGCTGGTGCATGTACGACTGGGCCAATTCCTCTTTTGCCACGGTCATCCTGGCAGCGGTTTTTCCTCTTTATTTCGCCGCTCTGGTTCCGGAAGGCGGCGCATCACTGCCTATTCCCGGCATGTCGCGAACCGTTCCGGCGACCGCCCTGTGGGGTTATGTCATCTCAATCTCAATGCTCCTGGTTGCCTTGAGCGCTCCGCAGATCGGTGCCCTGGCCGATCGCAGGGGCATGCGTCGCCGCCTGCTGGTGGTCTGCACCCTGGTCGGGGCCGCCTGCACCGTCTTTCTGGGCGCCACCGGTCCCGGAGACTACCGGCTGGCCGGCGGCCTGTTTATCCTGGCCAATTTCGGCTTTGCGACCGGCAACATCTTTTACAATTCCTTTCTGCCGGCGCTGGCCGCCGGCAGCCAACTCGACCGGCTCTCGTCCTACGGCTTCGCGCTCGGTTACATCGGCGGCGGTCTGGCCCTGGCGCTGGTCTTCGTCATGATTCAGTGGCATGAATTCTTCGGCTTCGCCGATGCGGGCAGCGCCACCCGCGCGGGCTTCGTACTCACCGGAACCTGGTGGGCGTTGTTTGCCATCCCGACCTTTATCTGGATGCGGGAAAGGGCTCTTCCCCAGAGTCCGGAGCCGCTTGTGCGCGGATTTCGGCAATACCTGGCCACCTTTTCCGAAATCCGCGGCTACTCTCAACTCTTTCTGTTTCTCATTGCTTTTCTCTGCTACAATGACGGCATTCAAACCGTGATCGTGGTCTCCGCCATCTTCGGAAAGGAAGAGCTTGGCTTGAGCCAGGAGACGATCCTCGCCTGTTTTCTGATGATTCAGTTCCTGGCCATGCCGGGTACACTGCTTTTCGGTCGCGTTGCTGAAAAATGGGGAACACGCAGAAGCATCCTGATTACATTGTGTCTTTTCATCGGTGTCACCATCTACGCTTTCTTCATGCAGTCTGCCCTCGAGTTCTGGATCCTCGCCGCGGTGGTCGCTCTTATCTTCGGCGGCAGCCAGGCGGTCAGCCGCTCACTCTACGGGAGCCTGGTCCCCCCTCAAAAATCAGCAGAATTTTTTGGGTTTTATGCCATCAGCAACAAATTCGCCTCAATCCTCGGTCCATTGACATTCGGCCTGATCGCCGATCTCACCGGCTCGGCACGCTTGTCGATTCTGTCCCTGATCATCTTTTTTATCGTGGGCATCATTCTGCTGCTGCGGGTGGATGTCGCCCGCGGGCAGGTCCTTGCTCAAGGAGAGAACCCGTGAAATCGCATTATTTCGATCCGCCCCGACCGCGTCTTTTCGGGCATCGGGGAGACAGCGTGCACTATCCCGAAAATACCCTGCCCGCCTTTCAAGCCGCGGTCGATGCCGGCATGGCCTATCTGGAACTTGACATCTGGGCCAGTCGCGACGGCCGCATTGTAGTGCACCATGACCCTGATTTCTCCCGCCTGTGCGGCGTTGCGCAGAAGGTATGCGACCTGACCCTGGAGCAGATTCGATCGTTTGATGCGGGCTATAACTTCCGTTCCGGCAATGGAAACCAATTTCCGTTTCGTGGGGAGGCAATCCGTATTGCCACCCTGGAGGAAGTCCTGGTCGAGTTTCCACAGACGCGGATCAATATTGAAATCAAGCAGAGTGATCCGCCTCTCGAAGAATCTCTGGTAAAATTGATCCACGATTGCCACGCCGAACAGCGTGTGCTGATCGCTTCGGAAAAAGACGAGGTTCTGCAAAGGGTTCGGCCTTTATGTCCTGAGATTCCAACCAATCTCGGCTATGGCGAGACTGCGGCTTTCTTCGACTGGCTGCAGAAAGGATGCGCCGAGCCCTTTGAACCCACCGGGCAGGCTCTGCAGATTCCGGCTCACTACCAAGGACAGCCGCTGGTTTTCCCGGCGTCCGTGAAAGCCGCCCATCAACTGGGACTTGAGGTTCACGTCTGGACCGTCAATGAGCCGGATGAGATGCGGGCGCTGCTTGATTGCGAGGTTGACGGGTTGATGAGTGACGACCCGGAGCTGCTTGGCCAGGTCGTCAAAACCGGTCTTGAAATGTAGAAATGTAACGGCTTAACATGGACCGCAGGACTCGGCGGCACCGTTTGCGGCGACAAACTCGCCTGAGGCTCAAACAAATGCCGCAGAACTCAACCGCTGAGCCCAGTGGTATTGAGGAATAAAAATATTAACAGCGGAGGACAAGTATGAAGATCATCGCTTTACTGGCCAGCCCCCATAAGCTTAAAGGCAACACGGCGGGTTTGATGAATTTTGTCATTGAGGGCGCGCAAAAGGCCGGCGCCGAGACTGAAATCATTTGCCTGGACGGTCACAACGTTCAGGCCTGCAACGGCTGCGACGCCTGCCACCGTGGCGGTGCCTGCGTTCAGAAAGATGCCTTTAAGGAAATCAAAAACAAAATCGAGCAAGCCGATGGCGTCATTCTCGGCAGCCCGAACTATATTTTTTCGGTCAGCGCTCAACTCAAGGCATTTATGGATCGCTGCTGCGGCATCGTCCACTGCCTGTCCTTCGAGGGGAAATACGGCGTTTCGGTGGTGACCTCGGGGGGAGGCGGCGACGACCCGATTATTCAGTACATGAACCGTTTCCTGCTGGTCACGGGGATCCACCCCATCGGCGGCGTGCATGCCACCATGGCGGCCCTGCCCAATGGAGAATTCACCGAAGGGATCAAAAACCGGGCACGTGAACTCGGCGCCGACCTGGTTGCTGCCTGGCGGGAAAAACGCACCGACCCCGAGGTCACCATGGAGATGAACGCCTTCCGCAAGCGCATGCGCGAGCTGGTGTTCTGGAAGAAGGAAGAATGGCTGTATGAATACAATCTCTGGCAGAATCGCGGTGAAGAACACGATTCCGCCCCTGCATAGAGAATAAAAACAACAGAAGGACCCGACATAGAAGAAATATCCAACCTGTTGATATCACTACAATCAAATTCGACATCCACCGATATTTAACGCGATGTCGAATGAAGTTTTCCTTCAGGCGAGTTAAGGTGTCGCCAAGCGATAATCCGGGATAAAGATGTTCAATCTGCCATCCCATCATCTGCTTTCTTGCGAAAGCATCAAATAATGGACCCAACGCAGAAAAGGCTCCCGAAAGCGGGAGCCTTTTCTGCGTTGGGCCCAAGTGGATTACCTGTCAATTGGACTTTGACGGGTCGTCCGGTGCGTCGCTTTCGTCTTCCGTAGGAATGAGCATTTCATCATGCTCATGCATCTTCCAGGGGAGGCTGCCCGGAGAAACATGCAGGAACTGGAGATATTTCTCAAACTGATCCAGAATATCGTCGATAACCTCCTGCTGATCGAAACCGTAAATATCGTAGGACTGTCCCCCCCGCCGCAGAAAGACCTCGGCGCGGTAATAATGTTTGATTTTTTCATCATCCGTTTCGATTTCTGGATAGGCAAAAGAGGGCATCAGGTGCTCGCATATGCGGATATCATAAATGAAATCGATCTGCCCTTCTATGATGACCTCGATATAAGCCCGTCCCATTTCCGAGTCATACGAGATGTCTGCAGGCCACCCCTGTTCGTCGAGTTCTTTCTGCACACGCTTCATTCCGGGTACGACCTGCTTCTCGAGAAACTCCTGAACCTGTTCGCGGCTGGGAAACTGAACCAGTTCAGCCAGTCGTTTCTTCCACCGGCTCGGCCCCGCAGTCGTGCCGTGGCGCGTGCGGTGCATGTGCGCGGCAAGGCTGACCTCCGTATGCGCCTCAATCACTAAAGCCCGCCACATGCCGATGGCCGCGATCAGCATTATAATGGCAAAAGGAAGAGCACTGGCGATGGTCATGGCCTGCAGCGCCTTCAAACCGCCGGCGATCAGCAGGGTTGAAGCCACAACGCCCTCCAGAATCGCCCAGAAAGAGCGCTGCCAGGCCGGCGTATGCAGCAGACCGCCCGAAGCCAGTGAGTCGATCACCAGCGAGCCGGAGTCCGACGAAGTCACGAAAAAGGTAATGATCAGCACGACCGTCAAAAAAGATGTGATCGAAGTAAACGGCAGATGCTCATAGAGTTTGAACAAGGCCAGCGCCTGATTGTTCTGCACCTCGGTAATCAGCGCCAGATAGCCTTCCCGCATGATCATGTGCAGGGCCGTATTTCCAAAAATCGAAAACCACAGAAAGGTAAACATCGAAGGGACGAACATGACCCCGACCACGAACTGCCGGATAGTGCGTCCACGGCTGATTTTCGCGATAAACAGCCCGACAAAGGGAGCCCAGGCGATCGTCCAGCCGAAAATGAACAGGGTCCAGTTGCCGATCCAGTCACTGCGACTGTAGGCCTGGAGGTTGAAAGTCCTCTCAACGATATTGCTGAGGTAGCTTCCAGTGTTTTGTAGAAAAGTTTCGAGGATCAGGATGCTGGGTCCCGCGATAAAAACAAACAGCATCAAGGATACGGCCAGAAACATGTTCAGGATCGATAAGGACTTCACCCCCTTATCCAGCCCGGAAACAACGGATACAAGAGCCACGGCGGTAATAAGAGCAATGGCGATTACCTGGACAGTGATGCTGACCGGAATCGAGGGCCACAGGTAATTGATGCCGGCATTGATCTGTGTGACTGAAAGACCGAGAGTGGTGGCAATGCCGAATAGAGTCCCGAGGATCGCGAACAGATCGACAGTGTGCCCTATAGGGCCATAAATCCGTTCACCAATAATCGGATAGAGCGCTGAGCGCATGGAAAGCGGCAACCCGTGACGAAAGGAGAAATAAGCCAGCACCAGCCCGACCAGGCCGTAAATCGCCCAGATATGGAAACCCCAGTGGAAAAAGGCGATCTGCATCGCCTGCTTCGCTGCATTGACGGTATTGGCGGCGCCTTCAGGCGGAGAGGAATAATGCAGCACCGGTTCGGCCACCCCGAAAAACAGCAGCGCGATGCCATAACCGGCTGAAAACAGCATGGCAAACCAGACGGGAAAGCTGTACTGGGGGAGCGCATGGTCAGGTCCAAGCTTGATTTTCCCCCAGGGGGAAATGCCGACCCCGACAATGAAAACCAGAAAAATCGCGACTGACAGCATGTAGAACCAGCCGAAAGTTCGCGTAATGTAGGCCAGCATTGAAGAAAAGACTCTGCCGGCGAGTTCCGGATCGCTGATCGTCCCTATGACCAGCAATCCGGACACAATGACCGCCGGCACAAAAACCGGCACCAGGATCGTCGAGCTGATTCCCTTCCTCTCTTCTGTCATTTTCACTCCGATCCGGAAGGAGTCCTATAAACCCCGCCGGGTAACCGGCGGGGTCGGCCAAGATTCCATCCCGCATATAAAATATTTGAATGAATCACATCAGCGTTCCCGCTGACATAGATGGTAAATGAATCGGAGGCTATTTCAAGTTCGCTTGTCTGGAGACTGACGCATCAACTCACGCAGGTCGCTGATTTTTAAAGGCTTCTACACCACCCTTAAGCGCTTCGGCATTTTTATAGCCTTTCTCCAACAACTCGGCTGCCCGACCGGCAGATGTGGCTTCCTCCGGTCAGGCGCAGTAGAAAATAATCTCCTGCTCTTTCGGAATATCGGGCAGCCTTGCCCGAAAGTGATTCAGTGATTCAGCGCCTTCGAGTTGCGCATACTGAAATTTTTCATCTGATTCATAGGCACACACCAGGATCGCTTTTCCTGCATCCATACGCCTACGGGCCTCTTTGGGTTCAATACGTCTGACTTGCGATTTTTCCATAGCACCTCTCCTGTGTTCAGGCTTCTAAA